>NZ_WBXN01000004.1:2247777-2568888 GCF_008973465.1 Streptomyces sp. SS1-1
GCATACAGACACTGATGAACCGCCTGCGCACGGAGACGACCGCGCCACCACACGAGGAGGCCACGCCTCACACGGCACCCGGCCCCCTGGTCGTGGACCGCCGCACCCGGCAGGTGTGGGTCGGCGACATCCCGGTCACCCTCACCCCGAAGGAGTTCGAACTGCTGGCACTGCTCAGCGAGGACCCGGGGGCGGTGTACTCGCGGCAACAGATCCTGGACCGCGTCTGGGACCCGCACTACGAGGGCCCCACCAAGACGCTGGACGTCCACATCGCTTCCTTGCGCCGAAAGTTGGGCGACCCGGCATGGATCCAGACACTGCGCGGAGTCGGCTTCCGCCTGGCGGTGCGACCGGGACCCGGCGGCCGGCGAGTACCGTCCCCATGACCCACCGACTGCTGTCCCCTCCTGGGAACCACCGGCGTGAGCCCTACACACCCCACCGCTTGAGAACGTCCACCGCTCGCGCCACCCCCGGCCACACCTGAAGCCGCACTCTCTCCACGGTCTCGGGACTGGCGTCCGACTCGACGTCGGCCTCGATCGCCCGCGCCAGATTGCTCCGGGACACCCGAACCCGATGCCGACCGGGGGCGACCGAGAACGTGGCCGCGTCCGGGCCGTAGTCCGTACACCCCATGACGACGAGCCGCCCCGACGCCACACGGAGACTGCCCTCGACGACATGATCGAACTCTTCGCGGTCATCACGAGGTTCGCCTTCAAGAAGCTCGACTGTGACGGCCACGTGGACATTGACGGCGGTACCGACGCCCAACGCGTCCTCGACCACCGCGAGATGATCGGCGACGGCCTCCGCGGTCCACGCCTCACTCAGATCACCGTCGCCTTCGGCATCGGCGACGTGAATCTGAAAGTAGTCGGCGAAGAGCCTGAGCTCGGTGACGGAGATCATGCGTGCAGACTGCCACGCCCCACTGACAACGCCAGATGTCGTCACCTGTGGCTGGCTACGGCGGTTCGCACACCGCCGAAGGCACCAGCGCAAAGGCCCCGGATGCGGCTCTCCGTCATCGTGCGCGACGGCATGAAGGCCAGGCGTCAGCCAACTCGAAGGAGACCACCGTTCCGCCGAAGCGGCTTGGCCCGGAGTACCAGGAAGCGGCGATGGAGTCGACCAGGAGCAGCCCACGGCCGTGAGCGTCGTCGGCGTCCGGTCGCCTGAGGCGCACGCTCGCAGGGAATCCCGGGTTGTGCACCTCCACGTGCAGTGACGACCCCTTCCGTAACCACTCGACCCGAACAACCCGCTCCTCGTCGGACCGTCCGTAGAGGATCGCGTTGGTCACCAGCTCCGAGATCAGCAGAACGCAGTCATCCACCGAACAGGCGGGCTCGTACGGGGCGATGAGCTTCCGGAACCAGCGTCGAGCCTGAGAGACGGACTCGGGCGCCGGGTCCAGGGCCATCGCCCCGAGTCTCGGCGATGCGCCACAGGGGTCACGGTCGATCACAAACGCCATCAGCGCTTTCTCCTCGCTACAGGCAGGGAGCCGCCGCAGACCGCATGAGGGCACCCCACGCCTCAGACAGAGGCCAGTCGGGTTGACCTCTCTAGACATCTGGACCATCCCGCCACCTCTCTAGAGATGTCAAGGAAAACGTCCAGGGGGTGCCGGAATGAGCGACGGGACGGCTACGCGCAGCAAGCCCGCACCTGACCTATGGCCTAAGGCGTCTAGAGAAGCGAGGAGGGTTCCGGGATGGCTGCTACCGACGACCGTCGGCCCAAGTACCAGCGGATCGCAGACACTTTGCGCGAGGCGATCCGGTCGGGCGAGTACGGTCCCGGTGATCGGCTCCCGGGAGAGAACGACCTCATGGCCACGCACGGCGTGGCCCGCATGACAGCCCGGCAGGCACTCGGCGTCCTACGGGACGAGGGCATCGCCGAGGCCCGGAAGGGAGCCGGCGTGTTCGTCCGGGCCTTCCGCCCGCTCCGCCGACGCGGCATCCAGCGACTGGCCCGTGACCAGTGGGGCAACGGCCGCTCGATCTGGTCAGTGGACGCCGAGTCCAGGGTGCTGGAAGTCGATCACATCTCCGTGTCCGAAGAGATGGCTCCCGCCCACATCAGTGCGGTGCTGGATCTGGCCGCCGAAGACGTCGTGTGCGTGAGGCGCCGGCGCTTCGTCGTGGACGACAAGCCGGTCCTGCTCGCAACGAGCTACCTCCCCCTGTCCCTGGTGGCCGGGTCCGCCATCACCGAGGAGGACACCGGGCCGGGCGGCACCTACGCCAGACTCGCCGAACTCGGCCAGGAGCCGGTGCACTTCCGCGAGGAGATCCGCTCACGCATGCCGTCGCCGGACGAACTGACTCAACTGGCCCTGACCCCGGGCACCCCGGTCATCCTCATCTGCCGCACCGCGTTCACCGGCGAAGGCCGCCCCGTCGAGGTCAACGAGATGACTCTGGACGCCTCGTCCTACGTTTTGGAATACGACTTCGCCGCAGACGCTGACCTCACGAACACCGACACAGCACCTGGCGACCCGGCCTGATTCAGACCTACCGTAGTTCCCGAGGGGATCTTGTCGCCTGGCGTGTACTCGCCTGACGCCAGGTCAAAGACTGACGGACCGGTCACCGTGGCAGCGATCCGCTCATGGCTGCGTCCGGAGTGAAGTGCCCCGTTCAGAGATCCTCGGCACCCGGGTAGTGGTGGCGAAGTTCGTTGAGTACGCGCTCGTCAACAGCCTTGATGTCCCAGGAGGAACTGTCGCATTCGGTCAGGACGAGCACCAGCCTCTCCTCGGCGAATCCACGTGCTTCGGCGTCGATCAACTGAAGGAAGGGGGTCGTCAGCGACAACAAGGTCAACGTGTCCATGCCGGCGTCGGCGGACCGTCTCTCCATCTCGACACAGCGAGGATCGACGATCTCGTCGAACTCGACGCGCCAGGTCAGGCCCAGGCCGAAGCTGCCGAGGCGAACGAGTAGCTCAGCCAGCGTCACGTAGTGCTTTCCGTGCCAGGCAGGAAACGTGATCCCCTTCATCCCCGCCTCTGCTTCAGCTGTATCGCGCGTCATGCGGCCCCTCCGTTCAGCGAACAGTAGGCCACGTCCCCGTTCAGCTCATACGACCCATCGGACAGGCCCAACTTCAACGGTGCCCAAGGGCACAACAAGGGCACCGCACTCTCGCACGGGTTCAACGGCAGCCAATGCCACCGAACCTCGTATGACCTGACTAGCGACGCGCCTTTGCGGTTTCGCAGTTGACGCACGAAAGGGCGGCACCCCCGCACGGGTGCCGCCCTTCTTCGTGCTCCGGAGTCGCCGCCCATCGGTGTTGAGGGTCGGGGACGGACGGCGACTCCGGGTTCGGGGGTGGGGCAGCGGCCGGCGCCGGCCCACTGGGGTCAGCGGTGGTCGCTGCCCTCCGACTGCGTCGCCGCGCGGCCGGCCTCGAGGCGGGCCACCGGGATGCGGAACGGGGAGCAGGAGACGTAGTCCAGGCCGACCTCGTGGAAGAAGTGGACGGACTCCGGGTCGCCGCCGTGCTCGCCGCAGACGCCGAGCTTCAGGTCGGGGCGGGTGGCGCGGCCGGCCTTCGCGGCGGCGGCGACCAGGGAGCCGACGCCGTCCTTGTCGATCGTCTCGAAGGGGCTGACGCCGAAGATGCCCTTCTCCAGGTAGGCCGTGAAGAAGGAGGCCTCCACGTCGTCGCGGCTGAAGCCCCACACCGTCTGGGTGAGGTCGTTCGTGCCGAAGGAGAAGAACTCCGCCGCCTCGGCGATCTGGCCCGCCGTCAGCGCGGCGCGCGGCAGCTCGATCATCGTGCCGATCGACAGCTTCAGCTTGGTGCCGGTCGCCGCCTCGACCTCCGCGATGACCGCGTCGGCCTCCTCGCGGACGATCTCCAGCTCCTGGACCGTGCCGACGAGCGGGATCATGATCTCGGCGCGCGGGTCGCCCTTGGCGTTCTTGCGCTCGGCGGCCGCCTCCGCGATCGCCCGGACCTGCATGGTGAACAGTCCGGGGATGACCAGGCCGAGGCGTACGCCGCGCAGGCCCAGCATCGGGTTCTGCTCGTGCAGGCGGTGCACGGCCTGGAGCAGGCGCAGTTCGTTCTCGTGGGGCTCCTGGCGGGACTCCGCCAGGGCCACGCGGACCGACAGCTCGGTGATGTCCGGCAGGAACTCGTGCAGCGGCGGGTCCAGGAGGCGGACCGTCACCGGGAGGCCGTCCATCGCCGAGAAGAGTTCGACGAAGTCCTTCTTCTGCAGCGGCAGCAGTTCCGCGAGGGCCGCCTCGCGGTCCTCCTGCGTGTCCGCGAGGATCAGGCGTTCGACCAGCTCACGGCGGTCGCCGAGGAACATGTGCTCGGTGCGGCACAGGCCGATGCCCTGGGCGCCGAACCGGCGGGCGCGCAGCGCGTCCTCGGCGTTGTCGGCGTTGGCGCGCACCCGCAGGCTGCGCTTGCGGTCGGCGAACGCCATGATCCGGTGCACGGCCTCGACCAGTTCGTCGGCGTCGCTGGCACCCGCGTGCATCCGGCCCTCGAAGTACTCGACGACCGGGGACGGGACGACCGGGACCTCGCCCAGGTAGACCTTGCCGCTGGAGCCGTCGATGGAGATCACGTCGCCCTCCTCGACGACGTGTCCGCCGGGCACCGTCATCCGGCGGCGCTTGGTGTCGACCTCCAGCTCCTCCGCGCCGCAGACACAGGTCTTGCCCATGCCGCGCGCGACGACGGCCGCGTGGGACGTCTTGCCACCGCGGGAGGTGAGGATGCCCTCCGCCGCGATCATGCCGTCGAGGTCGTCGGGGTTCGTCTCACGGCGGACCAGGATGACCTTCTCGCCCGAACGCGACCACTTGACGGCCGTGTACGAGTCGAAGACCGCCTTGCCGACCGCCGCGCCCGGCGACGCCGCGATGCCGCGGCCGACCTGCTGGACCTTGGCCTGCTCGTCGAACTTGGGGAACATCAGCTGAGCGAGCTGGGCGCCGTTCACCCGCTGCAGAGCCTCCGTCTCGTCGATCAGGCCCTGGTCGACGAGCTGCGTGGCGATGCGGAACGCGGCTCCCGCGGTCCGCTTGCCGACGCGGGTCTGGAGCATCCACAGCTGACCGCGCTCGATCGTGAACTCGATGTCGCAGAGGTCCTTGTAGTGGTTCTCCAGCGTCTCCATGATCTGCATCAGCTGGTCGTACGACTTCTTGTCGATCGTCTCCAGCTCGGCGAGCGGCACGGTGTTGCGGATGCCCGCGACGACGTCCTCGCCCTGCGCGTTCTGGAGGTAGTCGCCGTAGACGCCCTGGTGGCCGGAGGCGGGGTCGCGGGTGAAGGCGACGCCGGTGCCGGAGTCGGGGCCGAGGTTGCCGAAGACCATCGAGCAGACGTTGACGGCGGTGCCGAGGTCGTGCGGGATGCGCTCCTGGCGGCGGTACAGCTTCGCGCGGTCGCCGTTCCACGAGTCGAAGACCGCCTTGATGGCGAGGTCCATCTGCTCGCGCGGGTCCTGCGGGAAGTCCCGGCCGGCCTCCTTCTTGACGATCTTCTTGAAGGCCGTGACCAGCTTCTTGAGGTCCGCGGCCTCCAGGTCGGTGTCGACCGTGACCTTCTTGACCTCCTTGGCCTTCTCCAGCGCCTCCTCGAAGAGGTCGCCGTCGACGCCGAGGACGGTCTTGCCGAACATCTGGATGAGCCGGCGGTAGGAGTCCCACGCGAAGCGGTCGTCGCCGGCCTGCTTGGCGAGGCCCTGCACCGACTTGTCGGAGAGACCGATGTTGAGGACGGTGTCCATCATGCCGGGCATCGAGAACTTCGCGCCGGAGCGGACCGAGACCAGCAGCGGGTCGTCGGCCTGGCCGAGCTTCTTGCCCATCTTCTGCTCGAGGGCGTCGAGGTGCGCACTCACCTCGTCACGCAGTGCCGCCGGCTCCTCGCCGCTGTCGAGGTAGACCTTGCAGGCTTTGGTGGTGATGGTGAAGCCGGGAGGTACGGGAAGTCCCAGGTTGGTCATCTCGGCGAGGTTGGCGCCCTTGCCACCCAGGAGGTCCTTGAGGTCCTTGTTTCCCTCGGTGAAGTCGTAAACGAACTTCGTTACGTGAGGATCTTTGTTTTCCGACACGGCTCGACTCCCTCGAGGACGTGGTGGCTGCCCTGACGGCGAGGAACATACCCAGATCGAAGGCGCCTGGGTACGTCCACCGACGCGTCATACGCCTGTAACCACCCGTCCGCCAGTGGATCGAAAGTCAAAGCTTGGCAAGCCAGGACGGCCTCATGTTTTCACTTCTTGAACACACCACCCTGCAGAAGCAGGCAGTACCGCTCACATGAGCGGGCTTACCGCACGTCTGAGTTCGATCGATGAACGATCAAAGGGTGGCACGGAGTGCCACCCTTTGGAGAAGTGCAGCCGCTCAAGATCCGCTCATCTGAGCGTCACCCTTATCAAGGGTGGCGAGAATCACGCTGCCACAGGGACCCGGATTTCACCATGCGGACGCCGTCGCGGGACAGAAACGCCGGCGTCACACCCCCAGCGCCACCAGCCGTTCCTCCACCCGCTCCGGCGCGTACAGATGCTCCACGACCAGCGCCCCGGCGCCCACCAGACCGGCCCGCTCCCCCAGCCGCGAGGTCACCACGTGCAGATGAGCGGTGGAGCGCGGCAGCGCCCGCTGGTACAGCAGCTCCCGCACCCCCGTGAGGAACGCCGTCCCGGCCAGATCCCCGGCGACCATCAGCACCCCGGGGTTCAGCAGCGTCACCACGGTCGCCAGGACGTCCCCGACCTGCCGTCCGGCCTCCCGGGCCAGCGCGGACGCCGCCGGGTGCCCGGACGCGAGCAGATCCCGTACGTCCGAGCCGGAGGCGGCCGGCACCCCGTCCTCGGCGAGCCGCCGGGCCACGGCGCCGCCGCTCGCGACGGCGGCGAGACAGCCGTACGAACCGCACCGGCAGCGCGCCTCCGCACCGATCCGGATGTGCCCGATGTCGCCGGCGCCCCCGTCGACGCCCCGGAAGAGCGAGCCGTCCACGACGACCCCGGCGCCGATACCGGTGGAGACCTTGACCAGCACGAACGCGGAGCAGTCCGGGAAGTGGGTGCGCTGTTCGCCGTACGCCATGAGGTTGGCGTCGTTGTCGACCAGGACCGGGACCCGCGGGGCGCCCGTGGCCTCGATGAAGGCTCTGGCCAGCCGCCCTCTTATGTCGTAGCCGTCCCAGCCCGGCATGATCGGCGGCTGGACGACGCGTCCGGAGTCGGTGTCGACGGGTCCGGGGACCGCGAGCCCGATGCCGCAGACCTCCTCGGCGCGGTGTCCGGACTTCTCCAGCAGCTCGCCGAACCAGCGGCCGAGGTCGCCCAGCACCGCGTCCGGCCCGTCCTCGACGACCAGGGTGCCGCTGTGCTCGGCGAGGATCTCGCCGGTCAGCGTCAGGACGGCGGCGCGCGCGTGCCGCGTCTCCAGGTCGGCGGCGAGGACGACGGCGTGGGAGTCGTCGAACTCCAGGGTGATGGAGGGGCGTCCGCCGAGCGGCGAGTCCACCGGTCCCCCGGCGCCCTCGCGCAGCCAGCCCGCCCGGAACAGCCGGTCCAGGCGCTGTCCGACGGTGGCCCGGGACAGCCCGGTGGCCTGCTGGAGCGCACCGCGTGTGACGGCCCGTCCGCTCCGCACCAGCTGGAGCAGTTCCCCGGCGCTGACCTGACCCCGTGCGCTCATGCACACCCCCTTGTGTTTCTCAAGCTTGCATTACATATTGAGTTTTGCGTGTTAAATAGACGTAACTCTACGGTGGCCCTGACCGAACCCGGTCGGCCGGATGTCTTTCGGGGAGTCCCGAGTGGATCGCACCGCCCAACTCACGGCGCTTCGCACGGCAGCTGACATCGCATACGATCCACCCCCGGACCCGGCCGGGACGCACGTCAGGGCGGCCCGCGTGCTGGCGGAGAACTGGACCGGCGGCTCCACGGTGCCCGCCCGCAGTCTGTATCCCCACCAGTGGTCCTGGGACTCGGCGTTCATCGCGATCGGCCTGCGGCACGTCTCGCCGTTACGGGCGCAGACCGAGCTGGAGACGCTGCTCGGCGCCCAGTGGGGCGACGGGCGGATCCCGCACATCGTGTTCAACCCCTCCGTCCCGCTCGACGCGTACTTCCCGAGCCCCGACTTCTGGCGCTCCTCCACCGCGGGGCGCGCGGCGGGCGCCCCGCGCACCGTACAGACCTCCGGCATCGTGCAACCACCGGTGCACGCCCTGGCGGCCTGGCTGGTGCACCGCGCGGACCCCGGGCTGTCGCGGGCGCGCGGCTTCCTCACCCGGGTGTATCCCCGGCTGGCCGCCTGGCACCGCTATCTGCTGCACCGCCGCGACCTGGGCGGCGGCGGTCTGGCGTCGGTCGTGCACCCCTGGGAGCAGGGCATGGACAACAGCCCGGCCTGGGACGCCCCGCTCTCCCGGGTCACCCCGGCCCCGGCCCGTACCTTCCGCCGCGCCGACCTCGACCACGGCTCGCCCGAGGACCGTCCCACGGACCTGGACTACGGGCGGTACGTGCGGCTGGCCGCCGACTACCGGGACGGCGGATACGCCGACGGAGGCGGCGAGTTCGCCGTCGAGGACCCGGCGTTCAACGCGCTGCTGATCGCCTCCGAGCAGGCGCTCGCCCGGATCGCGCGGGAGCTCGGCGCGACCGGCACGGCCCGGTGGGCGCGCGCCGAGCGGCTCACGGCGGCGCTGATCGAGCGGACCTGGGATCCGGCGCGCGGGATGTTCCTCTGCCGGGACGTGCGCGGCGGCGGCCTGATCCCCGAGCGCTGTGTGTCGGGGCTGATCCCGCTGCTGCTGCCGACGCTGCCCCGGGACATCACGGCCCGCCTGGTGCGCACGGCCCACGGCCCGCACTTCGGCCTCGGCACGACGACCCGCCTCGCCCCGTCGTACGACCTGCTCGGCGAGGCCTTCGACCCGCACCGCTACTGGCGCGGCCCGGCCTGGTTCAACACCGGCTGGCTGCTGGAGCGGGGCCTGCGCGTGCACGGCGAGCACGAGCGGGCCCGCGCCCTGCGCACGGCCCTGCTGGACCTCGCCGCCGCCTCGGACTTCGCCGAGTACGTCGACCCGTACACCGGCGCCGCCTGCGGGGCGACCGGCTTCGGCTGGACCGCCGCGCTCACCCTCGATCTGCTGCACGACGGGGCCGACGGGGCCGGCGGTCCCGGCGCGGCCACCGCCGGGGAGTTCGAGGACGTCAGGGAACTCAAGGGAGTCAAGGGAGGGGACCGGCGATGACGGACCGGCATCATCTGCTCGTGTACGGGGGGACGTTCGCGGCCGTCGGCGACGGCGGGGACATCAGCGGGGTGCGGGGCATCGGCTCCCCGGACGGGTTGTTCGTCCGCGACGCCCGGCACCTCAGCCGCTGGCAGCTCACCGTGGACGGGGCGGTGCCCGAGGCGCTGACCCCGGTCGCCGAGGGGGACACCGCGCGCTGTGTCCTGGTCCCGCGCGGCGGGCGCTCGGAGCCGCCCGCGTACACCCTCTTCCGTGAACAGGGCGTGGGGGACGGGTCGTTCGTGGAGTGCCTGCGGGTGACCAGCAACCGGCCCGTCCCGACGACGATCCGTCTCGCGGTCACCGCCGACGCCGACTTCGCCGACCAGTTCGAACTGCGCTCCGACCACCGCACCTACGTGAAGTCCGGCGCCACCCGTTCCCGCCACGTCCTCGACCACGGCGTGGAGTTCGGCTACCGGCGCGGCACCTGGCGGTCGACGACGACCGTGACGGCCGAGCCGGAGCCGGACGCCGTCGAGGAGACCGGGACCGGCGCCCGCCGCCTGGTGTGGTCCCTGGACCTCGAACCGCACGGCACCACCGAGCTGACGCTGCGGGTGATGGCCCGCCCGCACGGGGACGCGCGGGCCTTACGCGTGCCCCGCTCCCCCGGCGCGCTCGCCGGTCAACTGCTGGCGCAGGAGAGCGAGTTCGTGGAGGGCGTCGCCTTCCCGACCGGCTGGCCCGAGCTGGCCGCCGCGTGCGCCCGGGGGCTGGCGGACCTGGCCGCGCTCCAGGTCCCGGCGACCGGCCTCGACGGGGAGGACCTGCGGGTGCCGGCGGCCGGTGCCCCCTGGTTCCTGACGATGCTGGGCCGGGACGCGCTGCTGACCTCGCTGTTCGCGCTGCCGTACCACCCGCGGCCGGCCGCCGCCGTGCTGTCCGCCCTGGCGGCGACGCAGGCGACGACGACCGACGCCGAGTCCGTCGCCCAGCCCGGCAAGATCGTGCACGAGGTGCGGCACGGCGAGCTGGCGCACTTCGGGCAGGTGCCGTACGCCCGGTACTACGGCTCGGTCGACGCCACGCCCCTCTTCCTCGTCGTCCTCGGCGCGTACGTGGAGCGGACCGGGGACACCGCCCTGGCCCGGCGCCTGGAGCCGCACGCCCGCGCGGCGGTCGGCTGGATGCTGGACCACGGAGGGCTGACCTCGCGCGGCTACCTGGTGTACCGCGCCGACCGGGGCGGCCTCGCCAACCAGAACTGGAAGGACTCCCCCGGCGCCATCTGTTCGGCGGACGGCACCCGCCCCGGCGGCCCGGTGATGGCCGCGGGCGCCCAGGGCTACGCGTACGACGCCCTGCGCCGCACGGCGGTGCTCGCGCGCACGGTGTGGGCCGACGAGACGTACGCGGCGCTGCTGGAGCAGGCGGCCGCCGATCTGCGCGACCGCTTCCAGCGGGACTTCTGGATGCGGGAGCACGACTTCCCCGCGCTGGCCCTCGACGGCGACGGCAACCGGCTCGACGCGCTGGCGTCGGACGCGGGGCATCTGCTGTGGTCGGGGCTGCTGGACAAGGAGTACGGGGAGGCGGTGGGCCGGCGGCTGCTGGAGCCGGACTTCTTCTCGGGCTGGGGCGTGCGCACGCTGGCCTCCGGTCAGGCGGCCTATCACCCCCTCTCCTACCACCGGGGTTCGGTCTGGCCGCACGACAACGCGCTGATCGCCCTGGGCCTGGCCCGCTACGGGCTGCACGACGAGGCACGCACGGTCGCGCACGGGCTCGTCGACGCGGCGACGGCGACCGGGCACCGGCTGCCGGAGGTCATCGCGGGCTACGGCCGCGACACGCATCCGGCGGGCCCGGTGCCGTACCCGCACGCGTGTCTCCGTGAATCCCGTTCGGCGGCGGCCCCGTTGGCGCTCCTGACGGCCGTCGGGGGCGCCTGACACCGGAGTTGGCCGAGTGTGTGCGCGCTGTTTGCCGGGTCCCGGCCCGGCCGCCTGAACGCACCAGGTCACCCGCCCGTACGGAACGGTGGCGGACCCGGGCCCCCACGCCGGGTCCGCCACCCCACCGGCTTTCGTACGGGAAGGACCTCCGGGTGCCTGTCTTCACACGCCTCAGCCGACGCCGCCCCGACGACGACTCCACCGGAGCGGCGGCCTCGGCGGAGAGCGAAGGCGCGGAAGGGACCGTGGGGGCTCCCGAGGAGGACCCGCCCGCCTCCGGGTCCCGTCTCGCCCGCCTCCGTGCCTGGCGCACCCGGTATCCCACGGCCGCCCGGGTCCTGAGCCTGTCGGTCACGGCGCTCGCCGCGCTGCTCGTGATCGGGGCGCTGCTCCTGCCGAACACGTTCCCCGGGCTGCGGCCGGACCGGTTCACCCGGGTCCCGGCGGAGGCGATCCTCGGTGTGGCCGTGGTGGTCGTCCTGCCGCGGCGGCCACGGCTGGTGGCGGCGGTGGTGTACGGGGTGGGGCTGGCCGTGGTGACGCTGCTGAACCTGCTCGACATGGGCTTCCACGAATACCTGGGCCGCGGCTTCAACGCCGCGCTGGACTGGAGCCTGCTGCCGGACGCCAAGTCGTACGTCGCCGACACCCTCGGCGGGGCCGTGGCGACCGGAGCGGCGGTCGGCCTCGTCGTGCTGGCGCTGCTGCTGATCGCCGTGCTGGCGGCGGCCACGGTCCGGCTGGCGAACGTGCTGGCCCGGCACCGGGTCCGGGCCGGCCGGGGCGCGCTCGCCGCCGGGGTGGTCTGGGTCGTCTGCGCCGCGCTGGGGTTGCAGCTGGCGGGGCTGCCGGTGGCGTCCGACCGCGCGGCCGGCGTCCTCAAGACGCACGCGGTGCGGACGGTGGAGTCGCTGCGGGACGAGGCCGCGTTCGCCGAGACCGCCAAGGCGGACACGTTCGGGAACACGCCGCCCGACCAGCTGCTGCGCGGTCTGCGGGGCAAGGACGTGATCTTCACGTTCATCGAGAGCTACGGCCGCAGCGCCCTGGAGGACCCGGTCATGGCGCCCGGGGTGGGCCGTACCCTCGACGCGGGCACGCAGGCGCTGGCGACGGCGGGCTATCGGGCGCGCAGCGGGTGGCTGACGTCGGCGACGTACGGCGGGAGCAGCTGGCTCGGGCACTCCACGACCATGTCGGGCCTGTGGATCGACAACCAGCGGCGCTACCGGACCGTCACCGCGGGCGACCACCTCACGCTGACCCGCGCCTTCCAGAAGAGCGGCGCCTGGGACACGGTCGGGGTGATGCCCGGGGTGCAGAAGGGCTGGCCGGAGTCGGAGTGGTACGGCCTGGACCGGGTGTACGACGCCCATCGGCTCGGGTACGAGGGGCCGAAGTTCAGCTGGTCGACGATGCCGGACCAGTACGCGCTGGAGGCGTTCCAGCGGCAGGTGCACGGGCGCCCGCACGACCGGCCGCTGATGTCGTTCGTCATCCTGACGTCCAGCCACCAGCCGTGGGCGCCGATCCCGGAGATGGTCGACTGGGACGACGTCGGCGACGGCTCGGTGTTCGGGCCGATCGAGAAGGCGGGGCGCAGGCCGTCGGACATCCTCACCGACTCGACCGCGTCCCGGAAGGAGTACGGCCGCTCGATCCAGTACTCGGTCACCAGCCTCACGCAGTGGCTGGAGCGCTACGGGACGAAGGACACCGTGCTCGTCTTCCTCGGCGACCATCAGCCGATCGCCCGGGTCAGCGGCGAGCGGGCGAGCCGTGACGTCCCGGTCACGGTGGTGGCGAAGGACCCGAAGGTGCTGGAGAAGATCGCCGATTGGCACTGGACGGAGGGCCTGAAGCCCGCGAAGGACGCCCCGGTGTGGCGGATGGACGCCTTCCGGGACCGGTTCCTGACGGCGTTCGGCTCGACCCCGCACCCGTCGAAGGGCTGACCCCGGGGCGGCCGGTCAGCCGCCGGAGGTGTCCAGCTCGGCGTCCTCGCCGACGCCCGCGCAGTCGTACGGGTCCTTCAGCCAGCCGTCCGGCAGGACGACCCGGTTGTTGCCGGAGGTACGGCCGCGGGGGCCGTCGGCGCCGGTGGGCCAGGGCTGGTCGAGGTCCAGCTCGTCCAGGCCGGCGCGCAGCTCCTCCAGGGAGGACGTGATGGCGAGCCGCTTGCGCATCTCGGAGCCGACGGCGAAGCCCTTGAGGTACCAGGCGACGTGCTTGCGGAAGTCGATGACACCGCGCGTTTCGTCGCCGATCCACTCGCCGAGCAGGGTGGCGTGCCGGACCATGACGTCGGCGACCTCGCGCAGCGACGGGCGGGCGATGTCCTCGGTGCGCCCCTCGAAGGCGGCGACCAGGTCGGCGAAGAGCCAGGGCCGGCCCAGGCAGCCGCGCCCGACGACGACGCCGTCGCAGCCGGTCTCGCGCACCATGCGTACGGCGTCCTCGGCGGACCAGATGTCGCCGTTGCCGAGGACGGGGATCTCGGGGACGTGCTCCTTGAGGCGGGCGATGGCGTCCCAGTCGGCGGTGCCGCCGTAGTGCTGGGCGGCGGTGCGGCCGTGCAGGGCGATGGCGGTGACGCCCTCCTCGACGGCGATCCGGCCGGCGTCGAGGTAGGTGATGTGGTCGTCGTCGATGCCCTTGCGCATCTTCATCGTGACGGGCAGGTCGCCGGCGCCGCTGACGGCCTCGCGCAGGATGGCGCGCAGCAGGTTCCGCTTGTACGGCAGCGCGGAGCCGCCGCCCTTGCGGGTCACCTTGGGAACCGGGCAGCCGAAGTTCAGGTCGATGTGGTCGGCGAGGTCCTCCTCGGCGATCATGCGGACGGCCTTGCCGACGGTGGCCGGGTCGACGCCGTACAGCTGGATCGACCGCGGCTTCTCACTCTCGTCGAAGTGGATGAGCTGCATGGTCTTCTCGTTGCGCTCGACCAGGGCCCGCGTCGTGATCATCTCGCTGACGAACAGCCCCTTGCCGCCGGAGAACTCCCTGCACAGGGTGCGGAAGGGCGCGTTGGTGATCCCGGCCATGGGGGCCAGGACGACGGGCGGCCGGACGGTGTGCGGGCCGATCTGCACGGGCGGGACGGTCGTGGGCATCCACCCATTGTCGCGTACGGCGCAGGGTGCGAATGGATGGCCTGGTCATTAGTTAGACGCACTATCGAGATCGGCGTACGCTGGGCCGCATGCCCGAGCTGTCCCACCGCCGACGCCTGCTGGTCCTGGCGATCTGCTGCATGAGCCTGCTGATCGTGAGCCTCGACAACACCGTGCTCAACGTGGCCCTGCCCGCGCTCCAGCGCGACCTGCACGCGAGCACGTCGGGTCTGCAGTGGACGATCGACGCGTACACCCTCGTCCTCGCCTCCCTGCTGATGCTGGCGGGCTCGACGGCGGACCGTATCGGCCGCAAGCGCGTCTTCATGGCGGGCCTGGTCGTCTTCACGATCGGCTCGGCCCTGTGCTCCCTCGCCCCGGACCTGAACGCGCTGATCGCCTTCCGCATGGTGCAGGCCGTCGGCGGGTCGATGCTCAACCCGGTCGCCATGTCGATCATCACCAACACCTTCACGGACCCGCGCGAACGGGCGCGGGCGATCGGGGTGTGGGGCGCGGTGGTCGGCATCTCCATGGCGGCGGGGCCGCTGATCGGCGGCCTGCTCGTGGAGACGGTCGGCTGGCGGTCGATCTTCTGGGTCAACCTGCCGGTGGGCCTCGCGGCGCTGGTGCTGACCCTGCGCTTCGTCCCGGAGTCCCGGGCCGCGAGGCCGCGCCGCCCCGACCCGGTCGGGCAGGTGCTGGTCATGGTCCTCTTCGGCGCGCTGACCTACGCGATCATCGAGGCCCCGACCGCCCCGACCGCCGAGGTCCTGGTCTTCGGGGGCCTGGCCCTGGCGGCCCTGGTCGGCCTCCTCGTCCATGAGCCCCGCCGCGCCGAGCCGCTGATCGATCTGCGGTTCTTCCGCTCGGCGCCGTTCAGCGGGGCGACGGTGATCGCGGTCAGCGCGTTCGCGGCGCTCGGCGGGTTCCTGTTCCTGTCGACGCTGTACCTGCAGAACGTGCGCGGCCTGGACGCCCTGCACGCGGGCCTGTGGATGCTGCCGATGGCCGCGCTGTGCTTCGTGTGCGCACCGCTGGCGGGCCGCGTGGTCGGCAACCGCGGCCCCCGCCTCCCCCTCCTCATAGCGGGCGTGTCGATGACGGTCTCGGGAGTGCTGTTCGCCGCCTTCGAGGCGGAGACGTCCAACGTCACCCTCGTCCTCGGCTACGTCCTGTTCGGCCTCGGCTTCGGCTTCGTGAACGCCCCGATCACCAACACGGCCGTCTCCGGCATGCCCCGCGCCCAGGCGGGCGTCGCCGCCGCCGTCGCCTCCACCAGCCGCCAGCTCGGCCAGGCCCTCGGCGTCGCCGTGGTCGGCGCGGTCCTCGCCTCCGGCGTCGGCACGGCCACCTACCGCACCGCCTTCGTCACCGCGGCCCGCCCCGCCTGGTGGATCGTCGCCACCTGCGGCCTCCTCGTCCTCCTGGTGGGCCTCCTCACGACGGGCCCCTGGGCCCGCACGACAGCGGCCCGCACGGCGGAGTCCCTGGAGGCGCCGGAGGTATCGGAGGGTGTTCGGGCGGGGGCGTAGCAGTACGGGGCATCGCCCCGATTGAAGCGTCAATGACCGGGTGAACAGGGGCTGTTACTGTTCCGCGCTGCCGATGATCACGACGTCATCGCACGACCCAGGGCCCCTGCCCGACCAGCCGGGGCCCTCCGGACCTCGGGGGACACGATCAACAGCAGTGCGTCCAGTTCCATGTGCGCGTCCGCGTCCGCGCCCGTTCTGCGCGCCCAGGACGTCGCCCTGGCCTATGGCTCCACGCCTGCCGTGCGGGAGGCGGATCTCGCGCTCGCGCGGGGGGAGGTCGCGGCGATCACCGGGGCCAGTGGGTCCGGGAAGTCGTCGTTGCTCTACTGCCTGGCCGGGGTGCTGCCGGTAGACCGGGGGACGGTCAGCTTCGAGGGGCGGTCGTTCGCGGAGCTGGACGACGACGGGATCAGCGCGCTGCGCCGGGAGCGGTTCGGGTTCGTCTTCCAGTACGGCGAGCTGCTGCCCGAGCTGACCATCGAGGAGAACACCGCCCTGCCGCTGCGGCTCGCCGGCCGGCGCAGGCGGCCCGCGCTGAAGGCCGCCGTCGAGGTGCTCGACCGGCTCGGGATCGCCGATCTGCGGGAGCGGCGGCCGTCGCAGGTGTCCGGCGGGCAGAACCAGCGCGTCGCCGTCGCGCGGGCCCTGGTGCACCGGCCCGCCGTGGTGTTCGCGGACGAGCCGACCGGCGCCCTCGACAGCGCCAACGCCGGCACGGTGCTCGACGAGTTCCTGGAACTGGCCCGCTCGCAGGGCACCGCCGTGCTGCTGGTGACCCACGACGCCTCGGTGGCCGCCCGCGCCGACAGCCGCTACACGATGACCGACGGCGTGCTCGCCCCCGAGGGGCCGGCGCGATGAGGGAGTTCCTGCTCGGCCTGCGGCTGCTGCTGGGCTCCGGCCGGGGCAACCGCGCCCGGTTCGCGCTGATGACGCTGGGCGGGTCACTCGGTGTGTGCTGTCTCGCCCTCGTCCTCACGATCCCGGCGATCCTCGACGCCCACGACGGCCGGGCCGCCGCCCGTACGCCCCGCCTCCACGTCGGCGCGCCCGAGGGCGGGGCCACGTGGGTGCGGGAGTTCCGGGACCCGCACGGCTCCCGGCCGTTCGGCCGTGTCTTCGTCGCCGTGGGCCGCGAGGACGTCCCCGCCCCGCCGCCCGGCCTGGACCGGCTGCCCCGCCCGGGCGAGGTGTACGTCTCCCCCGCTCTGCACGAGCAGCTGCGCCGCGAGCCCGGGCTGGGCGGTCTGCTGCCGGGCGTCGAGAAGGGCCTGATCGGCGCGGACGGTCTGACCGGTCCCGACGAGCTGTACGCGTACGTCGGCACGACCCGGTCCCGACTGGGTTCCGAGGCACGCGCGTTGCAGGGGTTCGGCAAGGACTACCCGCCCTCGCGGGTGGTCGACCCCTCCACCCTGGAGGCCCTCCGCTTCACGCTGGCCACCCTCGTCCTGCTGCCCCTCGCGGTGTTCCTGTCGGTGTGCGCGCGGCTGTCCGCCGCCAGCCGCAACCGCCGGCTCGCCGCGCTGCGCCTGCTGGGCATGAGCGCCAAGGGCACCCAGCGGGTCAACGCCGCCGAGACCGTCATGGCGGCCCTGCTCGGAGCCGCGCTCGGCCTGGCCGAGTTCTGGCTGCTCAACCAGGTCGTCGCCCGGACCGGGCTGCCCGGCCTGAAGTGGTACGCCGCCGACGGCGCGGTGTCGGCGGGGACTGCGGCCGTCTGTCTTCTCGGCTCTCCGGCGCTGGCCTGGTTCGTCGGCCGGGCGAGCGCCCGCGCGGCGGCCAGGAACCCGCTCGCGACCCGCCGTACGGCTGCTCCCCGGGCGCCCCGCGTCCGCTGGGGCCTGCTGTTCGTCACCGGCCTCGGCATCACCGCCGGTTTCGCCGCGACCGGCCTCGGCGAGCACCCGGCCCGCAGCGACGGCATCAACGCCCTGTTCATGCCGGCCGGGGTCCTGATGACCGGCCTCGGACTGGTCCTGGCGCTGCCCCTGCTGTCGTATCTGCTGGCCAGGCGGCTGGCCCGGTCGGGGAACCTCGCCCTCAATCTGGCCATGCGGCGCAACGAGGTCGAGCCGGGCAGTGCGCTGCGCGTGGTCTCCGGTCTGGTCCTGCTGGTGTTCTCGGCGTCCCTCGCCCAGGGCGTCCTGGTGGAGCTGAGCCAGGTCTCGCGCACCACCTCACCCATCCAGGAGTACGGGCTGCCGATGGCCCAGTTGAGCGGGGACCAGCAGCGGCGGCTGCGGGAGATCCCCGGCGTGGACGTGTCCGCCGTAGTGATGTCCTTCGACGACGACCTGGACAGCGACACCGACGACGACCAGGCCGACGCCCTCGTCGCCACCTGCGCCCAACTGACCGCGCTGACCGCCCGGGTGGAGGGCTGCAAGGACGGTGAGGTCATGCGGCTGTCCGACCCGAACACCGGGGACGAGCCCTTCGGGGCCTCCGAGTTCGCGCTGCGGAAGGACGGCAGGCGGCTGACCCTGCGGGTCCCGGTGCCGAAGGAGGTCGTGCGGTACGCGGGCCAGGGCGTGACGCACGTGTCCAACGCCGGCCTGCTGGTCCCGCCCAACACACTGCCGCCGGGTGCCGTCCCGGCGTCGGCCACCCTGGTGCTGGCCTCGTCCTCGGATCCGTCGACGGTCCGCGCGGTGCTGGACGCCGTCGGCGCGATCGCGCCGACCGCCGACGTGGACCCGGCCGGCGTCAACATCGAGGCGCTCCAGCAGCTCACCGTCATCAAGACGCTCCTCGTGGCGGGCATGGTGATGGGCCTGGTCATCGGGGTCGCCGCGTTCCTGGTGTCGGTCACGGACCGGGCCGTGGAACGCCGTTCGCAGGTGACCGCGCTGGCGCTGATCGGGGCCCGGCCCCGGGTGCTGCGCGCGGTCCAGTGCCTCCAGGTCGTCCTGCCGCTCGCGATCGGTCTCGTGCTGGCCCTGGTCGCGGGGAAGCTGGCGGAGACCGCCTACCTGGTCACGGGCGGCGGCGAGGTGTTCTGGGACGGCGCGGGCGTGCCGGTGCTGCTGGTCTGCGCCGCCGGGGTCCTCGTCGCCGCCGCCGTCGGCACGCTTCCGCTGACGGGCCGGCGGATCGACCCCGAGCTGATCCGCCGGGACTGACCCGGAGGGGTATCGCCCGTCCGGCGCGTTACTGCACACTCCTTGCTGCGCGGCCCCGCCCCACGGGCCGTTGTCCCCGGACGCTGGAGGCGTCATGCTGGAGATCAACACGAGCAAGGTGAGCCGCTGGGATCAGCACGGGCGGGTGCATGTCGTGCGGGTCGTGCGCAAGGGGCCGCAGCGCACGCTGAGATGCGAGACCTGCGGGTGGCGCAGAGCGGCGCAGTTCCTGCCGTGGCTGAAGGCCGAGGAGCACCTGGCGGAGGCCCACCAGGCCACCGTGGACCCGACGGAGACGCAGCGCGAATGACGAGTCATGTCCGCCCGTACGAGCCAGGTGACCGCGCGGCGGTCGAGGACGTCTGTGTGCGCACGGCGCATCAGGGAGGGGACAGCCGGCCGTACTACGCGGACCCCGGTGTCTTCCCGGCGGCCTTCGCGCTGCCGTACGTCGTCCTGGAGCCGGAGCTGGCGTTCGTGCTGGACGACGGCCGGGGGCGGGCCGTCGGCTATGTCGTGGGGACGGCGGACACCGCGCGGTTCGTGACGGAGTACCGGGCGAAGTGGCTGCCGCGGATCGCCGGGCGCTATCCGGATCCGGCCGAACCCCGCACGCCGGACGAGGAGATCGCCCGGCTGCTGCACACCCCGGAGCGCATGCTGGTGCCGGAGGTGGCCGCCTATCCGGCGCATCTGCACATCGACCTGCTGCCCGGCTGGCAGGGCCGGGGGTACGGCCGGACGCTGATGCACACGCTGTTCGGGGCGCTGCGGGAGCGGGGTGTTCCGGCCGTCCATCTGTGCATGGTGACCGCGAACACCGGCGCGCGGGCCTTCTACGACCGCCTGGGCTTCCACGAGATAGCGGTGCCGGACGCCGGTCCGGTGACCTACCTCGGGCGGAGCACGGCGGTGTCCGGCACCGGGTGACGGCTCAGGCGCGGGCCCGCAGCCCCCGGATCAGCAGGTCCACCAGGGCGTCGAAGTCGTCCCGCACGCCCGGCTGTTCCCACTCCCGGGCGTAGTGCGGGTCGTGGAAGCGGTCGGTCGCCCGGAACAGGGCACGGGCGGCCACGGCCGGGTCCGCGGCGGTGAAGTCGCCGGACGCGACGCCGTCCCGCACGATCGCGGTGAGCTGGCCGGTGAGGTCGTCGATGTGCTCGCTGACGACCGACTCGGCGGTCTCGGTGGTCAGCACCGAGTACGTGGCGAACAGCTCGGGGTCGTCGAACGCCTTGCGGCGCTTGGCGGCGAACAGTGCCGCGAGCCATTCCCGCAGCCGGGTCTCCGCGTCGAGGCCGGGCGCGTCCGCGATCTCCGCCAGGAGCTCTGTCGTCCGGTCCAGCCAGCGCTTGGTGACGGCCTCCCGCAGCGCCGCCTTGGTGCGGAAGTGCCGGTAGACGCTGCCATGGCTGACGCCGAGCGCGCGCGCCACGTCGACCACGGTGGCCTTGGCCGGGCCGTGGCGGCGCAGCACCTCCTCGGTCGCTTCGAGGATGCGCTCGGCGGTCAGGGTCGGGGACGTCGGTGGCATGCCCTAGACGGTACCCGGCGTGTCGGGTCGCGCCGCTGGCACTACTCGGTCCCCAGGTGCGCCATCTGCGGGGCCGGGTAGCGGTCGCCGGCCGCGGCGCCCGGGGGCACCGCCTCCTCGATCGCCGTCAGGTCCGCCTCGTCCAGGGTGACGTCGAGGGCGCCCAGCGACTCGGTGAGCCGTTCGCGGGTGCGGGCCCCGACGAGCGGCACGATGTCCTCGCCGCGTGACAGCACCCAGGCGATGGCGATCTGGGCGACGGAGACGCCCTTGCGCTCGGCGATCTTCCGCAGCGCCTCGACGAGGTCCAGGTTGTGCCGGAGGTTGTCGCCCTGGAAGCGGGGCGAGTGGGCCCGGAAGTCGTGCGCGGCGAGCTGCCGGTCGCGCGTGAAGTGCCCGGAGATCAGGCCGCGGGAGAGCACGCCGTAGGCGGTGACGGAGATGCCCAGCTCGCGAGTGGTGGGCAGGATCTCCGCCTCGATGCCGCGGGAGATCAGGGAGTACTCGATCTGCAGGTCCGCGACGGGCGCGGTGGCGGCGGCGCGGCGGATCGTCTCGGCGCCGACCTCGCTGAGGCCGACGTGCCGGACGTGGCCCTTCTCGATCAGTTCGGCGATGGCGCCGACCGTCTCCTCGATGGGGACGTCGGGGTCGAGCCGGGAGATCCGGTAGACGTCGATGTGGTCGACGCCGAGGCGTTGCAGGGAGTAGGCGGCGAAGTTCTTCACGGCGGCGGGCCGGCCGTCGAAGCCGCTCCATTCGCCGTCGGGGCCGCGCAGCGCGCCGAACTTCACGCTGACCTGCGCCTTCTCACGCAGCTCGGCGGGCGCGGCGCGCAGGGCCTCGCCGATGAGGAGTTCGTTGTGGCCCATGCCGTAGAAGTCGCCGGTGTCGAGCAGGGTGACGCCCGCGTCCAGGGCGGCGTGGATCGTGGCGATCGACTCGGCCCGGTCCGCGTCGCCGTAGAGCGCCGACATGCCCATGCAGCCGAGGCCGAGGGCGGAGACCTGGGGGCCGGTGGTTCCGAGGGGTCGGGTTGGCATCGTCATGTCCTCCACTGTGCCGTAACAGATGACAGATTTCAATATCTGTCATCTGTCAATCCAGTCCACCTTCGCCGCGATCGGCCCCCGTCGCGGAAACACTGGTCCAGACCTCTTGACGAAAGGTCTGGACCACGAGCACTGTCATGCCTACGACACCTCACCGCACCCCCCACCGGGAGGCCCGTATGCTCCGCCGCGCCCTGCGCGTGCTCGCCGTCGCGCTGACGACGGCCGCTCTCGCCCAACTCCCCGTCGCCGCACCCGCGTCCGCCGACGACACCTGTGCCGTGAAGCCGAAACCGGCCGGCAAGGTGCTCCAGGGCTACTGGGAGAACTGGGACGGCGCCGCCAACGGCGTCCACCCGCCCTTCGGCTGGACCCCGATCACCGACTCCGGTATCGCGCGGCACGGCTACAACGTGATCAACGCGGCGTTCCCGGTGATCCGTTCCGACGGCACGGCGCTGTGGGAGGACGGCATGGACAGCGGGGTGAAGGTGGCCACGCCCGCGGAGATGTGCGCGGCGAAGGCGGCCGGCGCCACGATCCTGATGTCGATCGGCGGCGCCACCGCCGGGATCGACCTCACCTCGACGGCGGTGGCGGACCGGTTCGTCGACACGATCGTCCCGATCCTGAAGCGGTACAACTTCGACGGCATCGACATCGACATCGAGACGGGTCTGACCGGCAGCGGGAACATCGCCCAGCTGTCGGCGTCGCAGGCCAACCTCATCCGGATCATCGACGGCGTCCTGGCCCGGATGCCGTCCGGCTTCGGCCTGACGATGGCCCCGGAGACGGCGTACGTCACGGGCGGCAGCGTCGTCTACGGCTCGATCTGGGGCGCCTACCTGCCGGTCATCAAGAAGTACGCCGACAACGGGCGCCTGTGGTGGCTGAACATGCAGTACTACAACGGCAGCCTGTACGGCTGCTCCGGCGACTCCTACCAGGCCGGCACCGTCCAGGGCTTCGTCGCCCAGACCGACTGCCTCGACAAGGGCCTTGTGGTGCAGGGCACCACCATCCGCGTCCCCTACGACAAGCAGGTGCCGGGCCTGCCCGCGCAGCAGGGCGCGGGCGGCGGCCACCTGGCACCGGCCCAGGTCGGCGAGGCGTGGCGGCACTACGGCGGCGCCCTCAAGGGCCTGATGACCTGGTCGCTCAACTGGGACGGCTCGAAGAACTGGACCTTCGGCGACAACGTCAAGGCGCTGCAGGGCCGCTGATCACGGCAGCTCCCTGACGTACCGGTCGAAGAGCGTCCCGTCGTCCGCGAACCGCTGCCCGCCGGGCGTGAACCCCGCCCGGCGGGCCACGGCGACGGACGCCGCGTTGCCCGGCTCGACCTGGATGACGGCCGCCCGCGCGCCCTCGGCCGCCGCGTACGGGCAGACCAGGCGGACGGCCCGGGTGGCCAGGCCCCGCCCGCGCCAGGCCGGGTAGAGGCCGTACGCGACGTTCACCTGCCCCCGCGTGAGCCCCTCCGCCGCGAAGCGCAGGTCGATCGTCCCCGCGAGCGTCCGGCCGCCGTCCACGCGGATGCCGAAGGCCCGCAGGGAGCCGCCGCCGGCCCACTGCGCGGCACAGTGCCGCAGATAGGCCGCCACGCCCTCGGGGGTGCCGGGGCCGCCACTGAGCCAGCGGATCAACTGCTCGTCCTCGCCCGCGAGATGGGCCGGACCGTCGTCCGGTCCGAGGGGGGACAGGGTGACCGTCCCGTCGGTGAGGCGCGCGCCGGGCGGGGGCGTCCGCATACGGCCGTCAGTCCTGGCCGGTTCCGGCGTGCAGGGTGACGAAGAGGCCGTGGGCGCGGGTGCCGTCCGGCAGGCTCCAGACGCCGCCGACGTGCCCGAGGGCGCCGCCGGGCAGCCCAGGGGCGCCCTGGGGGGCCGGGCTCAGCACGCGGTGCAGCAGGAGCGAGCCGTCGGCCGTGGTCACGCGGGTGCCGTGCGCCAGGTCCTCGGCGACGGGGAGGCCGGGCTGTTCGCCCTTGAGCGCGGGGCCGGTGCGGGAGCGGGTGACGTCCCGGTCGACGGCGTCGGAGACGCTCTGCGCCTGCGCCTCGGCCCGCCCGTCGATCAGGGCGAGCAACTCGCCGACCAGCACCGGGTCGTGGCAGCCGTCGTACACCCAGCGCCGGCCCAGGACGCCGTGCTCCGTGGTGCCGATGAGGGCGTGTCCGGCCCCGTCGAGGGGGGCGCCGCGGTACGTCATCGGGACGAGGTATCCGGCCGCCTCGGGGGCCGACGCGTCGGTGATCACCATGAACTCGATGCCGACCTCGCCCGCGGGGTCGTCCAGCCGGAAGCCGCCGGCCTTCTCCGGCCGGGGCTCGCCGGAACCGGCGTACCAGGGGCGCGAGGGCAGCCAGGCGGCGAGCAGTTCCAGTTTCGTCGGCGTGAGGGTGGTGCGGTGGATGATGGCCATGCCGCAGATTCTCACGGGCGGGCCGGGGATACGACGCGGGGTCCGGGCGTCAGGCGCCGATCAGGCGGCTCGCCAGGTAGCCCTCGATCTGGTCGAGGGAGACGCGCTCCTGCTTCATGGAGTCGCGCTCGCGGACGGTGACCGCGTTGTCCTCGAGCGTGTCGAAGTCGACGGTGACGCAGAACGGCGTGCCGATCTCGTCCTGGCGGCGGTAGCGGCGGCCGATGGCGCCCGCGTCGTCGAACTCGATGTTCCAGTTCTGCCGCAGCGCCTGGGCGAGGCCCTTGGCCTTCGGGGACAGGTCGGCGTTGCGGGAGAGCGGCAGCACGGCGACCTTCACCGGCGCGAGGCGCGGGTCGAGCCGCAGCACGGTCCGCTTCTCCATCTTGCCCTTGGCGTTGGGCGCCTCGTCCTCGATGTAGGCGTCGAGGAGGAACGCCAGCATCGCGCGGCCGACACCGGCCGCGGGCTCGATGACGTACGGCGTCCAGCGCTCGCCGGCCTCCTGGTCGAAGTAGGAGAGGTCCTGGCCGGAGGCCTTGGCGTGGGCGGAGAGGTCGTAGTCGGTGCGGTTGGCCACACCCTCCAGCTCGCCCCACTCGTTGCCGCCGAACTGGAAGCGGTACTCGATGTCAGCGGTGCGCTTGGAGTAGTGGGAGAGCTTCTCCTTCGGGTGCTCGTACCACCGCATGTTCTCCTCGCGCAGGCCGAGACCGGTGTACCAGTTCCAGCGCTGCTCCATCCAGTACTCCTGCCACTTCTCGTCCTCGCCCGGCTTGACGAAGAACTCCATCTCCATCTGCTCGAACTCGCGGGTCCGGAAGATGAAGTTGCCGGGCGTGATCTCGTTGCGGAAGGACTTGCCCATCTGGGCGATGCCGAACGGCGGCTTGCGGCGCGAGGTGGTCTGCACCTGGGCGAAGTTGGTGAAGATGCCCTGGGCGGTCTCGGGACGCAGGTAGGCGACGGAGCCGGAGTCCTGGGTCGGGCCGAGGTGCGTCGACAGCAGACCCGAGAACTGCTTGGGCTCGGTGAACTGGCCCTTGTTGCCGCAGTTCGGGCAGTTGATGTCGGCGAGGCCGTGCTCGGGGGCGTGGCCCTTCTTGGCCTCGTACGCCTCCTCCAGGTGGTCCGCGCGGAACCGCTTGTGGCAGGAGGTGCACTCGGTCAGGGGGTCCGTGAAGGTGGCGACGTGACCGGAGGCGACCCACACCTCGGGCGCGAGGATCACGGACGAGTCGATACCGACGACGTCCTCGCGCGAGGTCACCATGTAACGCCACCACTGGCGCTTGAGGTTCTCCTTGAGCTCGACACCCAGCGGTCCGTAGTCCCAGGCGGCCTTCGTGCCGCCGTAGATCTCACTACTGGGGAATACGAAGCCACGGCGCTTGCTCAGGCTGACGATGGTGTCGATCTTGTCGGCGGCCACGGTGCTCTCTTCATTACGACGACGGGCGACGAAGCGAGGCGCTTCTACAGCGAATGCTTCAGGGTACCGGCGGGGCCTGCCCTCCAATCAAATCGGTAGCGCTCCGTGGACGCCCGAACACGCTTGTTGACAATGGTTTCCAGTGCAGTTGAAAATGAGTGTCATGAACGTACGACGACCTCACATATCCGGGGCCGCCCTCGCGGCTGTCGCCCTCCTCGGGATCGGCTCCCTGTCCGCCTGCTCGACGGACAGCGCCGCGGCCGGCGGCGGGAAGTTCGATGTCGTCGCGTCGTTCTATCCGATGCAGTTCCTCGCCGAGCGGATCGGCGGGGACCATGTGCACGTCACCACGCTCACCGAACCTGGCCAGGAACCGCACGAGCTGGAGCTCAGCCTCCATCAGCGGGCCGAGCTGGAGGAGTCCGACGCGGCGCTGTTCCTCAGCGGACTCCAGCCGTCCGTCGACGAGGCCATCGAACAGGCGGGCCTGAAGACGAAGATCGACGCCGCGGACCTCACGAAGCTGGAGGACCACGGCGACGTCGAGCACGACCACGACCACGGCGGGGGGCACTCCGGCGAGGAGCACTCCGACGAGGACGAGCACCGCCTCGACCCGCACGTCTGGCTCGACCCCGTGAAGTACGCGGAGGTCGCCGAGGGCGTCGGGACCGCGTTCGCGAAGGCCGACCCGGAGCACGCGGCCGACTACCGGAAGAACACCGACGCGCTGGTCGACCGGCTGCACGCGCTGGACACCGAGTTCCGCGACGGCCTGAAGAACACCAAGACCAAGGTCTTCTTCACCAACCACGCCTCCTTCGGCTACTTCGCCGAGCGCTACGGCCTGACCCAGGAGGCCATCTCCGGCGTCGACCCGGAGAGCGAGCCGAGCCCCGCCCGGATCAAGGAACTGCGCGACGAGGCCCGGGCGGACGGGGTGACCACCGTGTTCTACGAGACCCTGGTGTCCGGCAAGACCGCGAAGACGCTCGCCCGTGACGCGGGACTGAGGACGGACATCCTCGACCCGCTGGAGGGCATCACCGGCAAGTCCAGGGGCGACGACTACTTCGCGGTCATGGAGGCCAACCTCACGGCCCTGAAGACGGCGCTGGGCGCCCGATGACCCACTCTCTGGAGGACGGCATGAGCGAGTCCGTCATTTCGCTGCGCGGCGTCCGCGCCGAGCTGGGCTCGCGCCCGGTCCTGCGCGGCATCGACCTCGGCGTCCGCCGCGGCGAGGTCGTCGCCCTGCTCGGCGCCAACGGCTCCGGCAAGTCGACGGCCGTGCGCACCGTCATCGGCCAGGTGCCGGTCAGCGCCGGCGAGATCGAGCTGTTCGGCACCCCCCGGTCCCGCTTCCGCGACTGGGCGCGGGTCGGCTACGTCCCGCAGCGCACGACGGCCGCGGGCGGCGTGCCCGCCACGGTCGCCGAGATCGTCTCCTCGGGCCGGCTCTCGCGCACCCGCTTCGGCCTGTTCCGCAAGGCCGACCGGGCGGCCGTCGCGAACGCCCTGGAGCTCGTCGGCATGGCGGACCGCGCCAAGGACTCCGTCGACGCGCTGTCCGGCGGGCAGCACCAGCGGGTGCTCATCGCCCGCGCCCTGGCGGCCGAGCCGGAGCTGCTGATCATGGACGAGCCCATGGCGGGCGTCGACCTGGCCAGCCAGGAGGTCCTCGCCCACACCCTGCGCGAGCAGGTCGCGGCCGGTGCCACGGTCCTGCTCGTCCTGCACGAGCTGGGCCCGCTGGAGCCCCTGATCGACCGGGCGGTCGTGCTGCGCGACGGCTGCGTCCTGCACGACGGCCCGCCCCCGAAGGCGGTCGGCCAGCACGCGCTGCCCGGCCATGACCACGTCCACCCGCACGCGGCTCACGACGCCGAACCGATCCGGACGGGACTGCTGAGCTGATGGAATTCCTGGACTACGACTTCATGCGGCGGGCGCTGCTCGCCGCGATCCTGGTGGGCATCACCGCGCCGGCGATCGGGATCTACCTCGTGCAGCGCCGCCAGGCGCTCATGGGCGACGGCATCGGCCACGTCGCCATGACCGGCGTCGGCCTGGGCTTCCTGCTGTCCTGGTCGCCGGTGTGGACCGCGACGCTGGTCTCGGTGTTCGGCGCGGTGCTCATGGAGCTGATCCGCTGGTACGGCAAGACCCGCGGCGACATCGCCCTGGCGATGCTCTTCTACGGCGGCATGGCCGGCGGTGTGCTGCTGATCAACCTGGCGCCCGGCGGGGCCAACGCCAACCTGCTGTCGTTCCTGTTCGGATCGCTGTCCACGGTGTCCGAGTCGGACGTGACGGCCATATGCGTCCTCGCGGCGTTCGTGGTCCTCATCACGGTGCTGCTGCGCCGCCAGCTGTTCGCGGTCAGCCAGGACGAGGAGTTCGCGCGGGTCACGGGCCTGCCGGTGCGGGCGCTGAACCTGCTCACGGCGGTCACGGCGGCCGTGACGGTGACGGTCGCGATGCGGGTGGTCGGGCTGCTGCTGGTGAGCGCGCTGATGGTGGTGCCGGTGGCGGCCGCCCAGCAGCTGTCCCGCAGTTTCGCGGCGACCTTCGCGATCGCCGTGGCGATCGGTGTGACCGTGACGATCGGGGGCACGGTCACCTCGTACTACCAGGACGTCCCGCCCGGCGCGACGATCGTGCTGCTGACCATCGGCGCGTTCATCGTGCTGACCGCGCTGGCGACCCCGCTGGCCCGGCGACGCGCTCGGGCCCTGGCGGCGGCGCAGCCGGCCGGGGACCCTGTGGAGTGCGCGGTTCCGGACAGCGGGGACGGCGCGGGCAAGGTCGGCGTCTGACCGGGCACAGGTCAGGCTGGCACAATGGCGCGGGCAAGGCGCAGACGTGAGGAGGCAACGGTGACGACGGCAGGACCGCCCGTGAAGGGCCGAGCCACCCGGCAGCGCGCCGCCGTGGCGGCAGCCCTCGACGAGGTCGACGAGTTCCGCAGCGCCCAGGACCTGCACGACATGCTCAAGCACAAGGGCGACTCGGTCGGGCTCACCACCGTCTACCGCACCCTGCAGTCCCTCGCCGAGGCCGGCGAGGTCGACGTCCTGCGCACCTCCGAGGGCGAGTCCGTCTACCGCCGCTGCTCCAGCGGCGAGCACCACCACCACCTCGTCTGCCGCGTCTGCGGCAAGGCCGTCGAGGTCGAGGGCCCGGCGGTGGAGAAGTGGGCGGACGCCATCGCCGCCGAGCACGGCTATGTGAACGTGGCGCACACGGTGGAGATCTTCGGCACCTGCGCGGACTGCGCGTCCGCCAACTGCTGAGCCGTGCCGGGCAGTTGTCCGGATCACATAACCAAGTGACCTGTTTCCGATCATGTGTTTGTATGATCGTCATGGCTTCTGCGACCACAGGAGCCACACAGGAAACAGGGGAGTACAACTTGAGAATGGGACGTATCGCTGGTGTGACCGCCGCGAGCGCCGCCCTGGTGCTGGCCGTCGCCAATTCGGCGGCGGCCGCGGACCACACCATGCACACGGGGGATGCCTGGGGGAACGTGCCGGGTGTCGACTGGAGCGGCACCGGCTTCTTCAACGAGTACGGTGACGTCGTCACGATCAAGGACAACGACGCCGACGGCCGCGGTGTGACGATGAACGTGTACATCGGCAGCCCGAGCGGCAGTCCGCGCTACTCGTTCACCGTCGGCGGCGAGGGCAACACCGCCACCCGCAAGGCCAGCATGGGCGGCAAGTTCGACCTGCCGGAGAACACCCGCATCGGCTTCAAGTTCTGCCGGGCGCCCGACGGCGAGTGCAAGGACTACACGTTCCTCAACGACCACTAAAGGTCAGCGGAACCGCGAACGGCCCCCTTCCGCCTCGGTGGAAGGGGGCCGTTCCCGTCAGGTCAGCCCTCTTCCTGGCGGCCCTCCATGGCCAGCAGTTCCTCGTTCGGGATGGCGCCGCCGAAGCGGCGGTCGCGGGAGGCGAACTCCAGGCAGGCACGCCACAGGTCACGCCGGTCGAAGTCCGGCCACAGCACGTCCTGGAAGACCATCTCGGCGTACGCGCTCTGCCACAGCAGGTAGTTGGAGGTGCGCTGCTCGCCGCTGGGCCGCAGGAACAGGTCCACGTCCGGCATGTCCGGGTAGTACAGGTACCTCGCGAAGGTCTTCTCGGTGACCTTGGACGGGTCGAGCCGCCCGGCCCGCACGTCCTCGGCGAGCGCCTGCGCGGCGTCCGCGATCTCGGCCCGCCCGCCGTAGTTCATGCAGAAGTACAGGGTCAGCCTGTCGTTGTCCTTGGTCTGCTCCTGGGAGATCTCCAGCTCCCGGGCGACCGACTTCCACAGCTTGGGCATCCGGCCCACCCACCGCACCCGCACGCCCAGCTCGTCGAGCTGGTCACGGGTCTTGCGGATGAAGTCCCGGTTGAAGTTCATCAGGAAGCGCACCTCGTCGGG
The DNA here is from genome assembly GCF_008973465.1 of Streptomyces sp. SS1-1. NCBI lineage: Bacteria > Bacillati > Actinomycetota > Actinomycetes > Kitasatosporales > Streptomycetaceae > Streptomyces > Streptomyces sp. SS1-1. Next base: position 2,277,667 of record NZ_WBXN01000004.1, read on the forward strand.
CGAGCGCTTCCAGTTCTCGGTGGAGAAGGCGTACAGGGAGATCGCGCCGACCCCCATCTCGATCGCGCCCTGGAGGACGTCCAGCACGCGCTCCGCGCCCACCTTGTGGCCCTCCGTGCGCGGCAGGCCCCGCTCCTTGGCCCAGCGGCCGTTGCCGTCCATGACGATCGCCACATGGTTCGGGACCAGCTCGCCCGGCAGCTTGGGCGGGCGGGCACCGGACGGGTGCGGCTCCGGCGTCCTGTACTCGCGGCGCCGGCGCCCCAGGAACCCACTCACGGCCATGTGTTTCTCGTCTCCCTTTGGCTACTTCTACTTCTCGACGTACCGGAGCGAGCGCAGCCCGCGCTCCAGGTGCCAGTGCAGATAGGCGGACACCAGCCCGCTGCCCTCCCGGACGTACCGCGGCTCACAGGCGTCCGCGGTCTCCCAGTCACCGGTGAGCAGCGCCCCCAGCAGGTCCAGGGTCTGCGGCGACGGTACGACGCTACCGGGCACCCGGCAGTCGACACAGACCGAGCCCCCCGAGGCCACGGAGAAGAAGCGGTTCGGTCCCGGCATGCCGCATTTGGCACAGTCCCCGAAGCTCGGGGCGTACCCGTTGACGGCGAGGGAGCGCAGCAGGAAGGCGTCGAGCACGAGGTGCGGTTCGTGCTCGCCGCGCGCGAGAGTGCGCAGCGCCCCGACCAGGAGCAGGTACTGCTGGACGGCCGGCTCGCCCTCGTGGTCGGTGAACCGCTCGGCGGTCTCCAGCATCGCCGTCCCGGCGGTGTACCGGGCGTAGTCGGTGACGATGCCGCCGCCGTACGGGGCGATGGTCTCGCTCTGTGTGCACAGCGGCAGCCCGCGCCCGATCAGCTCGCTCCCCCGCGCGAAGAACTGCACGTCGACATGGGAGAACGGTTCGAGCCGCGCCCCGAACTTCGACTTGGTGCGCCGCACGCCGCGCGCCACGGCCCGCACCCGCCCGTGCCCGCGCGTGAGCAGGGTGATGATCCGGTCCGCCTCACCCAGCTTCTGGGTGCGCAGCACGATGCCGTCGTCGCGGAACAGACTCATGCCCTCATTGTCGCGTACGCGGGTGACCGGCGGGTGCGGTCGGGGTCCCCACCGCCCCGCCGGTGCGGACGGTGCCGGGGCGGTGGCGCTGAGTGCCGGGGGCACCCTCTCAGGGGACCTCGCCCCTGCTGCGGGCGTTCGCGTACGCCGTGGCCGCGCGCAGCCGCTCGGCCGGGGTCGCGGGGCGCACGGACGCCGGGTCGGCGTCCCACTCCCTGCCGCCGCCGTGCGGCCGCAGCTGGACGTACGGGCCCTCGTGGCCCATCACCACGCCGATCCGACCCGAATGAGTGTCATAGACATACAACCCGATGGACGGCTTCACCGCAGCACCGCCGCGAGACGCCGCGCGGTGTCCACCGGGCAACGGCCCAATTCGACGAGCGGGCGCGGCGCCTCACGCGCGAGACTCGCCGGATCGATCCGGAGTGTCGGGAGCGTAATTCCTGCCTTCTCCAGCGCGGCCCGCAATTCCTTCACCACTTCCTCCGCTTCTTCGACGCAGTGCGCCGAGTGCCGTTCCGTCACCTTGCTCCCCTCGAATTCGGATTTCACGCATCCCCGGTCCATAGTGACCCGTGGCGCCTACACTCGGCGGGAGTCCGTGCACTACAAGTGCACCGCAGGGCAGGGGGGGGTTGCCATGGCCAACGGTTCACGTCAGGCGGCGTGGGAGTTCTTCGGGGCGGAGCTGAAGAGGCGCCGGGAGAACGCCGGTATTACGCAGTCGGAACTGGGGGCGCGGGTTTTCGTGTCGGGCGGATACATCGGCCAGTTCGAACAGGCGATTTCGAAAGCCTCAGCTGGATATCGCTCAGAGGATTGACGACGCCCTGCAGACCGACGGTATTTTCGAGCGCCTCTGGCAGAAGCTCATCAGGGACCGGCGGTACGCGGATTACTTCGCGAGGACGGCGGAGCTGGAGAGGCTGGCGACGCGGATCTGCGACTGGGAACCCTCCCTCGTTCCGGGGCTCCTCCAGACGCCGGCGTACACGAGGGCGCTCGTCGTGGCGACGCAGCCGTTCGCGACGGATGATCTCGTGGAGGAGCGGGTCGCGGCGCGTGCCGAGCGGTCGGCGATCCTGGAGGACGCCACACGGCCCGAGTACTGCGCCATCGTGCACGAGACGGTGCTGCGCGTGCCGGTCGGTGGCCCGGATGTCGCGGCGCGGGCGCTGGAGCATCTGGCGGCGGCCGCGCGCGGCCGCAAGGTGCTGCTCCAGGTGCTGCCGTTCGCCGCGGGAGCGGCCGCGAACAACGGCTCGCTGCGCCTCATGGAGTTCGACGACGCACCGCCAACTGCCTATACCGAGACGTCCTTTTCGGGCAGCGTCCTGGACGACCCGGCGGTGGTGAAGCGTGCGAGCCGCGCCTACGATCTGCTCAGGGGCGCCGCGCTGTCTCCGGACGCGTCCCTGGCCCTGATCGAGTCGGCAGCTGAGGACTTCAGACGATGCACACGGACGACCTGAGCGGCGCTCACTGGCACCGGAGCACCTACAGCAACGGCGATGGAGGCAACTGCCTGGAAGCCGCCGCAGGCATCCCCGGCACCGTCCCCGTCCGGGACTCCAAGCTCGCCTCGGACGGTCCCGTGCTGCTGTTCCCCGCCCATGCCTGGGAGGGCTTCCTCACGTCTCTGAGGTGACCCGGGGCGTCTGCTGGCGCTCCGCCTCCGCCCACAGGTCCGTGAACTGCGTGATGTGGTCCTCGATGTGGTCCGGGTCGGCGCTCAGCAGGGTGCTGTCCGGGTTGTTCTCCTGGTCCGGCTTGGTCTCGTGGCACAGCTCGCCGTCGAAGACGATGAAGTCGCTCACCCTCGGGTTGGCCTCCATCAGCGACCGCACCGCGATCCGCGCGTCGATGCCCCGCCTGCGGTGGTCCTCGCACAGCGCCCGCAGCTCGGGGGTGACCTCGTCCTCGGTGCGGACGATGAACAGGCGCCGGATCTCCACGCCCCGCCGGCGAATCGCCTTCTCCTGCGCCGCGAGATACCGCTCGGCCGGCCCGCTGTACCAGAACTCCCGGTCCACGGAAGTGCTGGTGGCGTCCAGGGTCATCTTGGTGCAGTCGGTGAGGTCGATCAGCCACTCGTGGTTCTCGCCGGGGCAGTCCGCGGTGCCGCTGCCCAGCCCCTCCATCATCCGTGCCAGGCGCCCGAGTTCCTTCTCGGCGAAGGCCTGCATGATGTCGCCGCCGCGCTCACGGACCCGGGTGTAGCCGAGGACGAGCCGGGTGACCTCCTCGGAGCGCAGCACCGATCCGTCGACCTGGCTGAACAGTTCGGTGGCGGAGAGGATCTCGGCGAAGCCCTGGTCGACCTTCTCGAACCGCTCCCCGAAGTCGACCAGGTACTGCACGATCAGCACCGTGCAGCCGAGGGAGATGGACATCGTCCACTCCCACAGGTTGTCGTCCTCCTGGTTCAGCAGACCGCTCAGGAGGAAGGTCACGGCGCCGACGACGCCCGCGACCAGCACTCTGAGCAGCACTTTGTTCCGTCCGGCGTTCTGCGTCTGCGGCTGGTTGCGGCCGCCGTTCCCGTTCCCTAATGACGTCATGCTCATCTGTCATCCCCCGTCGGGTTCCGGTTGTGCTGCGGTGACTCCCCTCAGCGCGCGTCGCTGAGCGCCTGCTGCGGCGCCGCCACGGCCTGCAGGGCCAGTCGGTCCCTGATGCGCCGGCTCAGGTTCTCCCACTGACGGGAGAATCCCGGCCGCTCCTCCAGTACGTCCCACAGATGGGCCAGCGCGGGGTCCACGTGGGCCCGCGGCATCCACAGATGCAGCAGGTGGACGACGACCGGTTGCAGGGTCTCGATCACGGGCGGACCGCCCGCCGCTCCGACCCTGCTGTTGTCCAGCATGTGCTGAACGGTCGTCAAAAGCCAGTCGTGCAGGGCCAGATCCTCGCAAAGACCGGCGGCGGAGACGGCCGGGACGTCGGCCGGGAGGCGCAGTTCCATCGTGCGCAGTCCGCCCTCGGCGAGCGTGAAACTCGTCAGCGAGGCCCGCTCCCCCGCCGGTCCCCGCCGGGCCACCCACCGCAGCCGGGTCGGGCTGGACTTGAACGGCACCCGGCGGTCCAGCAGCGCGTGCCGCCGCAGTTGGGCCAGCAGCCCCTCGGCGATCACCCCGAGGTCGAGCTCACCGCGTCCGGCGCCGCGCAGCACCCCGTCCGCGGTGGCCTGCTCGGGCAGCCTGCCGAACGGTTCGACGAGGCCCGGCCGCACCAGGTACTGCCCCCAGGGCCGGCGCAGGTCGGGTCCGGTGGCCGGCACGCTGAACCAGGCGGTCGCCTGCAGGAGCCGGCCCTCGGTCAACGCGGCGCGGGCGGCGACCGTGCCGACGCCCCGGACCTTGCTGCCGTTGGACGAGGGCAGCCGGCAGTCCACGCCGGTCAGCACCTCGGGTGACAGCGCGTGCATGGAGGGCCGCTCGGAGACCCGTACGGGTTCGTCGGCGCGGAGCCGGAGCAGTTGGGCGGCGGCCCGGATGTCGAGGGCCTGGAGCGACGGCAGCAGACAGGTGCGGACCTCGCCGCAGGCGAGGACCGAACGCGCCGGGTGGACCGGGGCCGCCGTCATCTCAGGTCTCCTCGGCCTCGGCGGAGTCGCCGGGCTCCTCGTAGAAGACGTAGGTGGCGCGCTGGGCGACGGCGGCGGGCACCGGCACCCCCTCGGCGGCGGACCGCTCGGCGACCTGCCGCAGCGCCCCCGCGTCGACGTCTATCTGGTCGAGGATCAGCCGTACGGCGTCCTCGACGGCGACGAAGCGGTTCGGCATGAGACTGCACGTCCGGTAGGCGCTGAACGCCGCGTTGGTGTCGCTGAGCTTGACCACCGGCGGCAGCCGGTCCCACTCCTGCGGGAAGTCCGCGCCCTCCCACACGGTGGGCACCAGGACCGGCTCGCCCAGGTGCCGCAGCAGGCCGAGCCGGGCGAGCTGCCACACGGCGGCGAGGAAGGGGCAGGACCACAGACGGCGGCCGTCCTTCTCCGACCACAGCTCGACGTCCATGAAGATGGAGTGGTTGCGGGCGGCGGTCTCCTGCGGCGGCTCCCAGCCCTTGACCGCGCCGAGGGCGCTGCGGGACGTCGAGGGGCTGCGCTCGCCGTTGGCCAGCCAGCCGGTGCGGCTGACGGGCGGGCGGGAGCCGTGGCTGCCGGGCGGCGGCGACTCGACCAGGCGGTGCATGACGGACTCGGCGAGCTCGATCCGGTCGGCGGTCGCGCAGGCCGACTCGCGGGCCAGGTAGTCGATGACCAGGCCCGCCTTCTCGGCCTCCTTGAGGATCATCGGGACGAGTTCGGCCGGGGTGGAGAAGCGGCTGAAGTAGTCGTCGATGAGGAAGCAGGTGCTGATGCGGGGGCGCTTGCCGCGCCGGGCGGCGGAGGCCCGTACGGCGTCCGCCCAGACGCGGACCTCCGCGAAGTGCTCGCCCAGCCGCTTGGGACCGGCCTCGTAGTCCTCCATGTAGAGGTGGCCGATCTCCAGGGAGAGATGGGCCAGCGGCACGGACTGGGTGCGCGGCTGGGCGGTGGTCTCCTGGAAGACGGCGTCGCTCATGCCGGCTCCCAGTACTTGTCGTCGGTCAGGCGTTCGGCGAGGCGGCTGAGGGCCTGCCAGGTCTCCTGGTTGGCGATCTGGCTGTCGAGCACGTCCTCGTCGGTGATGAGCTGCTCCCGCCACTGCAGGACCGGTTCGAGCGGCACGGACCCGAGGACCATGCTGTAGCCGATGCCGTGGGTGGAGGCGAGCTGCTTGAGGTCGCCGTCGGTCTTGCGCATCCACGCCGACTGGGTGGGCGAGACCTGGGACCACAGCGGCGACTCGGGGTCGGGTACGGCGGCCCGGACGAAGCGGATGGCGTTGCGCAGCTCCTCCTCGCCGTGGCCGCGTTCCACGCCGCCGGCGAGGATGCCGCGCTTGCCGAAGACCAGGCTCGCGGCGGCCGCGACATGCTGGCGGGTCCAGCGGTGGAAGACCAGCCAGCGGGCGGTGACCTCGCTCATCTCGGGCTGTGCGGTGGCCTCCAGGACCATGTCGACGGCGTAGGAGCGGCCGGCGCTGAGGTCGACGATGACCAGGTCGAACTCGTAGGAGAGGTTCATCAGGAGGTCGACGCAGCGGTGCAGGTTGTCCTCGCTGGTGGCGAACTCGCCGCCGCTGACGTCGCCGGGCATCAGCACCAGCCGGCCGGAGCCGGGCGGCGGGAAGCGCAGCACCTGGTGCTCGGTCTCGGCCCAGACGTCGATCCGGGCGGGTTCGCCGACCTCTCCTATCAGGTAGGCGTGCAGGCCGTGGTCCTCGGTGGCCTGGCGGGCGTCGGCCACGTCGAAGACGGCCGCCGCGGTCGGCGAGCCGAAGTCGAAGTCCAGGTAGCAGACGTCGTCACCGGCCATGGCGCGGTGGTAGGCCAGGTTGGCGCTCGTCACCGAGCGGCCGGTGCCCCCCTTGTCGGAGGCGGAGAAGATCAGCACGTCTCACACTCCCCGGTCCGCGGCCTCACGGGCGCGGGCGAGCGCGTCGAGCTGTCCGAGGACGTCGAGGGTGAGGGCGTACGCGGTGCCGGGCTGCTCCTCGACGAGGCTGCGGGCGCGGCGCAGCTTGACCTCGATGGTGCGCAGCTGCATGCCGTGCCGGCCGGCGTCGGCGGGGGCGGGCTCCATCTGCTCGTTGCCCAGCAGGTGGGCGGACTCGCTGAGCAGCGCCCGGGCCAGGTCGGTCAGTTCGTTGCTGCGGATCGGGGGCTGCCGGTACATGACGTTGGCCTGCACCATGACCTCGGTGACCCGCTCGGTGATGCTCCAGGACACCGGGACGCGCCGCTGGTGGATCTCGGCCTCCGGGTAGGCGGCGTGGATGTTGTCCCAGAGGCCGACGCCCTCGCCGTCGCGGATGCGCCGGCGCCACACGTGGTCGAAGACGTCCTCGGCGAGGCGGAGCAGCCGGTCGTGGGAGGCCAGGTTGCGGGAGAGGGTGCACAGCTGGACGGTCCGCTTGAGGAGCTGGGCGGAGAAGTCCGTCATGGCCCAGGTCATGGGCGGGCCGAGGCGTTCGCTGCCCTGGAGGGGCAGGGCGACGCCGACGTTGTGCAGTTCGTGGACGATCGGGTCGTCGCGGACCATGCGGCTGGTGATGCGCCCGCGTTCGGCGAGGCGCTCCATGACGCCGACGGTGCGGGTCAGGTCGTCGTCGGTGGCCCGGCGACGCATGAGGTCGTGCACGAGGATGGCGGCGACGGAGAGGGAGAAGTACTCGGACTCCAGTTTCTGTCCGGTCGTGCGCCAGGGGATGTCCTCCAGGGGCCAGCGGTCGGCGTCGAAGCGGGCGATGCCGGACCAGTACTGCTGGGTCAGCTCCCATCGCAGGCGCAGCGACTCGGCCAGTCTCTGCTGTTCGGTGTTGAGCAGGCCGAGGGTGAGGGTGCGGTCGGAGAACAGGTCCTGGATGCCGTCGAGGGCGACCACGGTGAAGTACAGGTACGGCACCGGGTTGGCGACGCCGTCGGGCTGCGGCCCGATGGGTTCGGTGGTCTCGACCTCGGGGGCGTCCTTGACCATGGTCCAGGAGAAGCCGCACTCGAAGAGCTGGTTCTCGTCCTTGAGGCCTTCCTGGACGTCGATGCCGAGGAACACGCTCTCGTTGATCGCCGCGCGCAGCGGACGGAAGCGCGTCTGGAACTTGTTCAGCACCTGGCGCTGCGACATCCGCTGCTGGCCGAGGAGTTCGGTGAGGGTGCGGCCCTGGGAGGACTCGGTGTCGAAGACGTTGACGACGAAGGAGCGCAGCAGGCTCACCATGGCGGCGGTGAGGCGGTTGCTGGTGGCGGTGCGCAGTTCGGCGATGGTCTCCCTGATGTCGCCGCGCCGGGTCCTGGTCTCGTAGACCTTGAGGAAACCGAGCAGGGCGAGGCACAGGGTGATCGACATGGAGTAGGAGTCGACCACGCCCACTTGGCGCTGTTCCTCGGTGAGTTCCCTCTTCTTGTCCGCGGAGCCGAAGTAGTAGCCGCCCGCGAAGGTGGGCCTCTTGTCCTCACCGGTGTGCGTCCGCATGAAATCGGCCGCGGCGGTCACGAGGTTGGCGGGGATGTCCAGGCGTCCTCCGGCCTTTTTCAGGACCTGCTGGACGTCCTCCTGTGTGGTGTCGGGATCGTCGAGCCGGAAGGCGGGGATCTCGGTGGCGGGATAGAGCAGGCAGAGCAGCCGCTCGGCGTCGGCGACGCTGCTCTCCTTGCCCCAGTCACCCCATTGCCACTCTCCCCCGTCGAAAGAGTGGCGGGCAATCGCCTGCCAGATGTCCAGCAGATGCTGGCGTGGCTTGATCTGCATCCCATGCCCCTCACACAGGCCGCACTGCCATCACTTGAGGAATACCGCTGTGCTGTTGTGAAGCCTCGTCGATCAGCCGACCGGAATGGCCGAATCCGAATTCGCGCGCCAGCCGTAGGCGACGATCATCCCCGAATATCCGTCGCGTACGGCTGCCGCGGATTCGAGTCGTTGGACCTTGAAGTCACCCGCGAATGCCTCGAGGCTCGCGCGCACCTCGGATTCTCCCACGTCACACGCCGGGAAGAAATGCTCTCCCGCGTGATAGCCCTTCGAATGTTCCATGAAGGCCGTGGCGAAGGGGGCGCCCGGGGCGAGGGCGCGCATGAATCTCTCGACGCCGAGCCGGAACTCGTCGTGCACGGCGGTCATCGACTCGGCGACGAAGAACATGGTGCCCACGGACCAGCGTCCCTCGTGCTGCCCGAGGTCGAAGATGTCGCCCTGCTCGACCCGGACGACCTTGCGGAAGCGCTCACGCGGGTCCATGTCCAGGGAGCGGTAGCAGTCCTTGCGGCAGAGGGCGGACCAGAAGGTGTCCCAGGTCTCGTCGTAGCCGTCGATCTGGCTCGTCAGATAGTCCACGTTGGACGCCGAGCGCTCGAAGAGGGTGATCTCGTCGCACCAGGGCAGCATCGCCAGGGCCGGGTACAGGTTCACCCCCGCTCCCACGTCGATCCCGCTGACCGGTCCGACGCCCTGCTTCCGGAAATGGTCGCCGAAATGGTCCCGGATGATGTGCAGGATCTCCGCGTCCTCCGCCTGTAAGGCGCGGTAATTGTGATCAAGGTAGGCGATCGAGTCGAATGCCGCGTCCCATGGCACATCGGCATTCATCACCTGGACGCCCCCCGACGATCTCTGGGTCATTCCACCAACGGTACCAAAAGGAGGCGCATCGGGAGCGCGTTGGGGCATAGGCACAGTGCGGTCTTGTCCAGCGGGAACGGCGCTGCTCAAGATGGGGCGGACCTCGGTGAGCACCTGAAACGGCGGGCAACGGGTACTCACCTGCACGAGTGACGGCATTCCATCACACAGGGGGCGGCTGATGGCGCTACCGGAGGAACGTTTCCCTTTCTCGGGACACCACACCGACCAGGCGTTCTTCGCCGACCGCGCCGAACGGCCCCTGACCATGCGGGGCGTCACCGAGGCCGATCTGCCCGAGCTGCTGCGCGTGGACCGGGAGGTCTTCCCCGAGGAGCCGTACCCGTACTTCGTCCTCCGGCAGCACATCGACGTCCACGGGGACCGCATCCTCGTCCTGGACGACGGGGAGTGCCTGCACGGCTACGTGCTGTTCGTGACCACCTCGGACGGCTATGTGTGCTGGGTCCTCAGCCTCGCCGTGAGCGCCGACCAGCGGGGCCGGGGCCTCGGCAAGCGGCTGATGCTGGAGGTGCTGCGGCAGCTGCGCCGGGAGCGGGTGCACGAGGTGCGGCTGACCGTGGAGCCGACGAACGCGGCGGCCATCACGCTGTACCGCACCCTGGGCTTCTCCACGGACGGCCGCGTGCACCGGGGTTACCTGGGGCCGGGTGAGGACCGGCTCATCATGGTGCTGGAGATGGGGCCGGGCTGAGAAGGGCCTCCGGGAACGAGGCGGAACCACGGGGCGGGCGGGCGGCGTCCATGATCAATAGATCGTCGACGTCCCTCGACCGAAGGAGAGCACGATTTCCTCCCCCACCCCCTCCCCCCTCAGCCGCCGCCGCGCCCTGCTCCTCACGGCGGGCACCGCTGCCGCGGCCCTGGCCGCCGGGCCGGCCCACGCCACCACCGGCGGTGACGTCCGGGCGCGGCTGCGCGAGCTGGAGCGCGGCCACGGCGCCCGGCTGGGCGTGTTCGCCCACAACGTGGCCACCGGCCGGACCGTGGCCCACCGCGCCGACGAACGCTTCCCGGTGTGCTCCCTGTTCAAGCCGCTCGCCGTCGCGGCGGTGCTGCGCGACCTGGACCGCGACGGCGAGGTCCTGGCCCGGCGGATCCACTACACCGAGGCCGACCTGGTGGACAACTCCGACGTCTCCCGGGCGCACCTGGAGACCGGCATGACGGTCGCCGAACTCGCGGACGCGGCCATCCGGTTCAGCGACAACACGGCCGGCAACCTGCTGCTCCGCCAGATCGGCGGCCCCACGGCGGTGACCCGTTTCGCGCGCTCGATCGGCGACCGGGTGACCCGGCTCGACCGCTGGGAGACCGAGCTGAACTCGGCAGAGCCGTGGCGGGTCACCGACACCACCAGCCCGCGCGCGATCGGCCGGAGTTACGCCCGGCTGCTCCTCGGCGACGCCCTCGACGCCCGCGACCGGGCCCGGCTGACGCACTGGATGCTGCACAACACCACCAGCGGCAACCGGTTCCGCGCGGTCCTGCCGCCGCCGTGGACGGTCGCCGACAAGACGGGCGGCGGCTCCTACGGCGCGAACAACGACGCCGGGATCGCCTGGACCGAGTCGGGCGTCCCACTCGTCCTCGCGGTCATGACGACCCGGCCCGAGCAGGACGCGGCATACGACCACGAACTGATCGCCGAGGCGACACGCCTGGTGGCGGACACACTCACCTGACCGGCCTGAGGCCCAGCAGATACACGCCGTAGGTGGGCGGCGGTGCCGCCGGGGCGGGGGGCGACGGGGGGCGTCCCCCGCAGGAGCCGCCGGGGCGGGGGGGGCGACGCGGGGGGCGTCCCCGCGGGACCCGCCGGGGCGGCAGGCCGGCGTCGCTCACCTGAACGTCCGCACGTACCGCCGCTGCCACGGCGTCTCCACCGCGTGGCGGTCGTGGCGCCGCCGCATAAGGCCTGCGGCCTCCCCGGCCGGCACGCCGTCCAGCAGCACGCGGCGGCGACGGTGGCGCCGGGCCGAACGGGCGGAGCACGACGCGCCGCCCCCGCACGAACCGCTGGGGCGGCAGGCGGGCGTCGCTCACCTGGACGTCCGCACGTACCGCCGCTGCCACGCCGTCCAGCAGCACGCGGGTTGCGAAGGAGCCGCCGCGCCGAGCATGCGCCGCAGGGCGCGCCCGCGCACCAGCCGCCCAGGCCGCAGACGGACGTCGCTCACCTGGACGTCCGCACATACCGCCACCGCCACGGCGCCTCCACGGCGCGCCAGTCGTGGTGCCGTGGCACGAACCCCCACGGCCCCCGGCCGACCGCCGCCAGCGCCGTGCGGGCGGCGGCCCAGCAGGCGGTCGCCGTACGTGGGCGGCGGTGCCGCCGGGGCGAGCGTGCGCCGCAGGGCGTGCCCCCGCACCGGCCACCCAAGCCGCAGCCGGACAGCGCTCACCTGAACGTCCGCACGTACCGCCGCTGCCACGGCGTCTCCACCGCGTGGCGGTCGTAGTGCCGGCGTACGAAGTGCACGGCCTCCTCGGGCGGGACGCCGTCCAGGGCCGCGAGGCAGGCCAGGGCCGTTCCCGTGCGGCCTCGGCCGCCGCCGCAGGCGATCTCGACGCGCTCGTGCGGGGCCCGTTCCCAGGCCGCCGCGAGCGTCGCGCGGGCGGCGGCCCGGTCGGTGGGGAGGCGGAAGTCGGGCCAGCGGATCCAGTCGGCCTCCCAGGCGACCTCGGGCGGCCTGCGGCCCAGCAGGTAGACGCCGTAGGTGGGCGGCGGTGCCGCCGGGTCGAGGGGGCGGCGCAGGGCGCGCCCCCGCACGAGCCGCCCGGACGGCAGCCTCAGCACCCCCGGATCGCCCTCGTGCCACTGCTTCGCGGTCTCCACCGTCCCATTCGAACCGGGCGGCGCGCGCCGGGCAACCGATTCCGGGGCGGTGGTGGTCTGTGGGGCGAGGGAGGGTGCTTGATGCAGGCCGAACCAGAGGCCCAGTTCCAGGAATTCGTCAGAGCGCGATGGTCGCACCTCGTGCGGACCGCGTATCTCCTCACAGGCGACGCGCACCACGCGGAGGACCTGACCCAGACGGCTCTGGCGAAGGCGTACCGCTCATGGCGGCGGGTGTCGCGCGCGGACAGCCCGGAGGCCTACGTCCGGAAGATGCTGGTCAGCTGCAACAGCGACCGGTTCCGCAAGCGGCGGGTCTCCGAGTCGCTGACCGACGCCCCGCCGGAACGCGCGGGACGCGACGAGGGCTACGCGGGGGTCGACGAGCGCGGTGCGCTGCTCGGCGCCCTGGCCCAACTGCCGCCCAGGCAGCGGGCGGTGGTGGTCATGCGGTACTGGGAGGACCTGTCCGAGACGGAGGTCGCCGATCTCCTCGGCTGCTCCGTGGGAACGGTCAAGAGCCAGGCGTCCAAGGGGCTGGCGAAGTTGCGTACGTATCCGGGGCTCGCCCGGAGGACCCCGTCCGGTCAGGGAGGCAACCGGTGAACGACGACGAGAAGCGGCAAGCGGCAAGCGATGAGCGGGAGTTCGAGGACGAACTGAGGGAGCTGCTCGCCGAGGACGCCTACACGATCCGGCCGTCCGCGGCCCCCTATCCGCAGATCCGGCGGCGGGGCGCGCTGGAGCGGCGGCGCCGGGTGGCGGTGGCGGGCGCGGCCCTTGCGACGCTGGCGGCGGTACCGGCGGCGGTGTACGGGCTGGGCGCCGGGAGCGCGCAGGGCAGCACGGCGGCGGCGCCGACGCCCTCGCGCACGGCCACGCCGTCGGCGCCCCCGACGCCGAGCGCCGAGCCGGACCGGGCGACGGCGGCCCTGTTCGACGGGATCACGTACCGGCAGGCCAGGGACGGGCTGGAGGACTGCCTTGACTCGGAGTTCACCCGTGACCGGCCCGGCCGCCCGGGGCTCGCCCCGCCGGACGCGTACGCGATCGTGCTGGCGATGCGCAGCACCGGCGACTCCAACACGGGCGGCGACGGCGTCTTCGTGGTCGCGGAGGCCGACGACGAGGAGCGGTCCTCGCTGATCTGCCGGCTCGAGGACGGGGTGACGCAGGGCATCACCGGGTTCCCCGACGAGAGCGACGAGATCGCGGACGCGGGCGCGGTGCTGGTGAACCCCAACAGCAACCGCCTCTTCAAGCAGACGGTCCTGGACCACGGCCGCTGGAAGCTGCCGTTCCGCTGGGCGGTGGTCGGCACGGCCAAGCCGTCGGTGGCGCGGGTGACCGTCTCCTACGGCGACTCCGGCGCGGAGGCCACCGTGCGCGACGGCCGGTTCGTCGCGTCCGGCGTGCTGAACGAGCAGGTCATGAGGGCCCCGCACATCAAGGGCTACGACGCCGGGGGCGAGCTGGTCTACGACTCCGACGACGACAAGTACTGGGAAAGCACCCTGCCGTAGGACGTACCGCGGAAGGAGGGGCCGGGGGCGCCGTGCCGGGGAGGGCGCCCCCGGCCCTCGTCACGTCGTGGCGCGGGCGCCCGCCGGTGCGGTGCCGTTGACCGCGGCGGCCAGGGAGAACGGCGCCTCCCGGTTCCGCATCGGCCGCGTCACCTGCTTGGCCACGCAGGACGGGATGCCGGCCACGGCGCCGGTCTCCTGCCGCCGGTAGGCGCTCGGCGACATGCCGACCAGCTCCGTGAAGCGGGTGCTGAAGGTGCCCAGGGAGGAGCAGCCGACCTCGAAGCAGACGTCGGTGACGCTGAGGTCGCCCCGGCGCAGCAGGGCCATCGCGCGCTCGATGCGCCGCGTCATCAGATAGCCGTAGGGCGATTCGCCGTAGGCGGCCTTGAACTCGCGGCTGAGGTGGCCGGCCGACATGTGGACGCCCCGGGCGAGGGCCTCCACGTCGAGCGGCTGCGCGTACTCCCGGTCCATCCGGTCGCGGACGCGGCGCAGCGCGACCAGGGTGCGCAGGCGCTGTTCGTCGGAGGTGGAGCGGTGGGTCGTCACCCTCCCATCCTGGCCGGGCACCATCGGGGACGTCCACTCCCGCAGCAGGCGGGAGCGGTACGTCAGCAGGGCCCTGGCCGGTGATCCGGTCAGGCACATCGGCGCTCAGCCTCCCACGTAGGCGGCGAGGTGCTCACCGGTGAGGGTGGAGCGGGCGGCGACCAGGTCGGCGGGGGTGCCCTCGAAGACGATCCGGCCGCCGTCGTGACCGGCGCCGGGCCCGAGGTCGATGATCCAGTCGGCGTGGGCCATGACGGCCTGGTGGTGCTCGATGACGATCACGGACTTGCCGGAGTCCACCAGCCGGTCGAGGAGGCCGAGCAGCTGCTCGACGTCGGCCAGGTGCAGACCGGTCGTCGGCTCGTCGAGGACGTAGACGCCGCCCTTGTCGGCCATGTGCACGGCCAGCTTGAGGCGCTGGCGCTCACCGCCGGACAGGGTGGTCAGCGGCTGGCCGAGGGTGAGGTAGCCCAGCCCGACGTCCGCGAGCCGCTGGACGATCCGGTGCGCGGCGGGGATACGGGCCTCGCCCTCGCGGAAGTACTCCTCGGCCTCGGTCACGGACATCGCGAGCACCTCGCTGATGTCCCGGCCGCCGAGGCGGTACTCCAGCACCGAGGCGTCGAACCGCTTGCCGCCGCAGTCCTCGCAGGTGGTGGCGACGCTCTGCATGATCGCCAGGTCGGTGTAGACGACGCCGGCGCCGTTGCAGGTGGGGCAGGCGCCCTCGGAGTTGGCGCTGAACAGGGCGGGCTTGACGCCGTTGGCCTTGGCGAACGCCTTGCGGACCGGCTCCAGCAGCCCGGTGTAGGTCGCGGGGTTGCTGCGGCGCGAGCCGCGGATCGGCGTCTGGTCGACGGAGACGACGCCCTCGGGTGCCGGGATCGAGCCGTGCACGAGGGAGGACTTGCCGGAGCCGGCGACTCCGGTGACGACGCAGAGCACGCCGAGCGGGATGTCGACGTCGACGTTCTGGAGGTTGTTGGCGGTGGCGCCGCGGATCTCCAGGGTGCCGGTGGGGGTGCGGACCGTGTCCTTGAGCTTGGCGCGGTCGTCCAGGTGCCGGCCGGTGACGGTGTCGGACTGCCGCAGGCCGTCGAGGGTGCCCTCGAAGCAGACGGTGCCGCCGGCCGTGCCCGCGCCGGGGCCGAGGTCGACGACGTGGTCGGCGATCGCGATGGTCTCCGGTTTGTGCTCCACGACGAGGACCGTGTTGCCCTTGTCCCGCAGCCGCAGCAGCAGGTTGTTCATGCGCTGGATGTCGTGGGGGTGCAGTCCGACGGTGGGCTCGTCGAAGACGTAGGTGACGTCGGTGAGCGAGGAGCCGAGGTGGCGGATCATCTTGGTGCGCTGCGCCTCGCCGCCCGAGAGCGTGCCGGAGGCCCGGTCCAGGGAGAGGTAGCCGAGGCCGATCTCCACGAACGAGTCGAGGGTGTGCCGGAGTTTGGCGAGCAGGGGCGCGACGGACGGCTCGTCGAGGCCGCGGACCCACTCGGCGAGGTCGCGGATCTCCATGGCGCAGGCGTCGGCGATGCTCCGCCCCTCGATCGTGGAGGAGCGGGCCTGCTCGCTGAGCCGGGTGCCGTCGCACTCGGGGCAGACGGCGAAGGTGACGGCGCGGTCCACGAAGGCGCGGATGTGCGGCTGCATCGACTCGCGGTCCTTGGACAGGAAGGACTTCTGCAGCTTGGGGATCAGGCCCTCGTAGGTCAGATTGACGCCGTTGATCTTGACCTTGGTGGGCTCCCGGTAGAGGAAGTCGTGCCGTTCCTTCTTGGTGTACTCGCGGATCGGCTTGTTCTTGTCGAAGAAGCCGGACTCGGTGATCACCCGCACGACCCACCCGTCTCCCGTGTAGGTGGGGATGGTGAAGGGATCCTCCGCGAGCGACTTGGAGTCGTCGTAGAGCTGGGTGAGGTCGATGTCGGAGACCCGGCCGCGGCCCTCGCAGTGGGTGCACATGCCGCCGGTGCGGCTGAAGGTGACCTTCTCGGTCTTCGTCCGGTCGGCGCCGCGGTCGACGGTGAGGCCGCCGCTCGCGGAGACGGAGGCCACGTTGAAGGAGTAGGCGGAGGGCGGCCCGATGTGCGGCTCGGCGAGCCGGCTGAAGAGGATGCGCAGCATCGCGTTGGCGTCGGTGGCGGTGCCGACGGTGGAGCGCGGGTCGGAGCCCATGCGCTGCTGGTCGACGGTGATGGCGGTGGTCAGTCCGTCGAGGACGTCGACCTCGGGCCGGGCCAGGTTCGGCATGAAGCCCTGGAGGAACGCGCTGTACGTCTCGTTGATCAGCCGCTGCGACTCGGCGGCGATGGTGTCGAACACCAGCGAGCTCTTGCCGGAGCCGGAGACGCCGGTGAACACCGTCAGCCGGCGCTTCGGGATCTCGATGCTGACGTCCTTCAGGTTGTTCTCCCGCGCCCCGTACACACGGATCAGATCGTGGCTGTCGGCGACGTGCGGCTCGGTCATCGTGAGGTCTCCATCTGCGGCTGGGTGAGGGAACGTCGTCCGGGGGTGCTCGGGCGGTTCAGCCCCTGGCCTGGATGCGGATGAGGTTCCCCGCGGGGTCGCGGAAGGCGCAGTCGCGGATGCCGTACGGCTGGTCGGTGGGTTCCTGCACGACCTCGGCGCCGGCGGCCTGCACCTTCTCGAAGGTCTCGTCGACGTCGGCGGTGGCCAGCAGCAGCCAGCCGTAGGTGCCCTTGGCCATCATCTCGGCGATGACCCGGCGCTCGTCGTCGGTGACGCCGGGGTCGGCGGCGGGCGGTGCGAGCAGCAGCGAGGTGTCGGGCTGCCCGGGCGGCCCCACGGTGATCCAGCGCATCGTGCCCTGCCCGACGTCGTTGCGGACCTCGAAGCCGAGGACGTCACGGTAGAAGGCCAGGGAGGCCTCCGGATCGTCGTGCGGGATGAAGCTGGCGTGAATGCTGATGTCCATGCCCGTCACGCTAGCGGCGGGCGGGGGGCGGCGCTTCTCGATTCCTGACCTCACGTTCGCGTGCGGTCCGCGTCCCTCCCGCCGCCCTGCGGTCCGGGCCGGCCGGCTGCCGCGGCCGCGTGTCCGGGCGTCCTCGTACCGAAGACGTCCCAGGCCGTGCGCAGGCGCCCGCTCGCCAGGGCGAGGAGAACCAGTCGGCGCCTCAGCCTGCGTACGTCGGGATGGTCGGCGCCGAGAACCCGGACACCGTCGGTGTGGACGCGAAGGGCCAGGTCGAGGGCGCGCCCGGGGTGGCCGGACCACAGGACCGCATAGGCGTGAAGGCCCCGTCGTTGCCACGTCACGATGTGATCGGCACCGTGCACGCGGGCGGTGTCCGTGACGAGTTCGGTGTAGGCCCGAACCGCCTTGCGGACACGTCCGCACAGACGGAGCGCCCATGCCTCTCCGCCCCGGGCGCCGAGCGTCTCGACGTGATCAGGACCGTAGATCCTCTCGTGCTCGACCACCACCCGTCGGTAGGCGGCAAGGGCCTTCCTCAGTCGGCCCGTGGCACGCAGGCTTCCCGCCACGCACCAGCGCTGGACCAGCACCTCCGGATGGTCCGGGCCGAAACGGGCCAGCATGCGCTCGAGCACACGCCGATGCACGGCGGCTGATCTCCACACGAGGCCCGCGGACCAGGAGGCCTGCCCCAACGCCCGCCACGCCGTGAGACTCTCGGAGCTGTCCTCCCCGGTCCGCGCGATCTCGAGGGCGAGGATCCGTCGCCGGACACCGAGCGCCTTGATCCGGCGGTTGACCCCGCGGTAGTCGTTGGCCAGGCCCCGCAGGAGATCGACGGTGTACGGATGATCAGGACCGAGGGTTCGGACATAGCCGGGATAGAGCGCCCGCCGCAGGTGGAGTGCCTGTCTGCGACGCCCTGAGCGGCGTACCGCGTCGGCGTACTCGGACCGCGCGACCAACGTCCAGTGGTGATCGTCGCCGTAGAACCGCGAGAAGTCCTCCACCGTCCGCTCCGTGGCCGCCAGCCACTCCTGGACGCGCTGGGCGCTGCCGTACGCGGCGGCCAGCCGTCGCCGCATGACGATCGTGTGCAGGTGTCCCGGTCCATGGCTCTGCTCCACCGTCGCCAGCGCGTCCTGGTAGCGGGCCAGAGCACTGTCGTAGTCGGCGAGCCACAACTCGGCCTGTCCGACCATCGCGGAGAGCCACGGGATGGAGGGAGCGTCGGCGCCCTGCTGCTCGATCCGTTCCCGCAGAACACGGGCCCGCAGGTCACGGGCTTCCTGGTTTCGGTTCGCGGTCAGGAGTACCCAGGCCGTCGCCTCGTCCAGACGGAAGAGCAACGGGTGCCGCCGGCCGAGGTGGTGTGCGATGTCCGACCGCGTTCTCCGCAGCAGGGCCAACGCCTCGTCGTGGGCGCGGATGCCGTTGAGCTCCGATGCGAGATCGATGCGGCGGCCCAGCGTCCACGGATGCCCTTCCCCGTGGATCCGCTCCGCGTCCCTCAGGACCCGACGTGCCAGATCGACCGCTTCGGTGTGCCGTCCGGCGTCGGCGCAGACGTCGGCGTACAGCCGCCGGGCACGAAGTGTGGCCGTCGAGTCGGTCCCCAGCAGCCGCTCGTAGTCAGTGAGGAGCTGTCTCGCCTCCTCGTACGCCTGCTGGTACTTCGACGCGCTGTGCAGGGTGCGGACCAACCGGCTGCGGGCGACCAGGACATCGGGGTGGTCCGGGCCGTTCGGCGCCGTCAGGTCGTCGATGGCGCGGCGCACTTCACGGAGCGCCTCGTCGTAGCGCTCCTGCCGCGCCAACGCCTCCGCCCATGTCGCCCGGACCGTCGCTATCTCGGCCGGAGCGTCACCGAAGAGGCGTTCCGCTTCGTCCAGCGCTTGCCGGGCCACTTCCAGGGCCTCGTCGTACAGACCCGCCGACAGGCAGGCGTCCGCCAGACGGTCTCTGATCCAGACCGTCTCGGACTCGTCCCTGCCTTCGCCGGACTCCCGCTCGACGAGCAGTCGCCGCAGCAGGTCCACGCCTTCGGAGGCGCGGCCGACCGAATCGTAGAAGTCTGCCAGGCGACTCAGCTCACCGGCGTTACGGACCGGGTCCACCGATTCGCCGGGCATCAGGCGCTCACGCAGGGACTCCGACACCGCCACGGCCTCGGTCAGCCGTCCTGCCTCGGCGTACACGTCCGCGAGGTCGGCCCGGGCTCGAAGGGTGTGGCTGTGGTCGGGGCCGGCGAGGCGCTCGAAGTCCATGACCAGGCGTTCGGTCATGGACACGGCCACGTCGAAGTGGCCCGCCGAACGATGTGCCTCAGCCAGGTCCGCACGAACGGTGAGTACCTGAGGTGAGTCAGGGCCCTCGGTCTCCTCGGTGAGTTCTAGGAGCCGCTGGAACGCCGAGACGGCCCCCTCGGCCCGTCCGTTCCCGTGCCGGATGTCCGCCAGCAGACGCAGGGCCTGGAGCACGGCCGCCGACCGGGGCTCTCCTCTCGACTCCGACCGCAGCAGCGTCTCCTCGGCGGCTTCCAGGGCCCGGGCGGATTCGCCGACCATGTCCAGGTACCGCGCCATCCAGTCCCGCAGGTCCACGAGGAGCGTGATGCAGGGCTCCGGCAGGCCGACGAGGTCGGGCACCACCGCACTCCACAACGCCTCTACCTGGCCGACAAGTTGACCTCCCTCTTCCTTCCTCTCCCATGCTTCATGCAGCGCGATCAGGTCCTCCGCGAGACACTCCCCGACCACCGTGGCCGTCTCCGCAAGCGCACCCGCCGCCCTGACCCGGTCGCGCAGCACCCGTCGGGTGAGGCGATGCAGCGCGATGCTGTCGGCACCCATCCGGTTCGCCAGCGATGCCTCGACCAACCGGCCGACCGCGCGCTCGACCGCCGTGCCCGAGTCATGACCGTGACGCAGGGCGACCGCGCGCAGCAGACCGCCGGGCACACCCGACGGCGACAGCAGAGCGAGGGCGTCCAGCAGGGGCCGGGCCAGACCCGTCTCGTCATGCGCTTCGGCCTGCTGGACGGAGAACAGCACGACCTCGGCCGTCCGATGGGGATACCGCTCGCCCGGGACCGCCGGCAGCAACTGCTCCACGGACATGGTCCGCAGCCGCTGCAGACAGCCCTCATATCCGATGTGCTCGCTCTTGATCACGGCTGCGGACTGCGCGAGGGCGACCGGCAGCCGGCCGAGCTCGTCACCGAGCGCACGCGCCCCTTCTTCGTCGTCGAGCCCGGTCCGCTCCCGCAGGAAGGCGAGCGTCTCACCGACGCTGAAGACCCCGACCTCCACCTGGCCGCCCGGAGCGAGGTTCTCGAATGCACGGGAGGTCGTGGTGACCACCACCTCCGCCCGGCCCGCCGTGGGCAGCCACTCGGCGACCTCGTCCGGTGCAACGGCGTTGTCGATGACCAGCAGGCACTGTTCCTCGGCACGGCCGATCCAGGTCAGCGCCGCACGCGCCGAGGTCTCGGCGTCCTCGCCCGGGTCGCGGACACCGAGCTGTGCAGCCAGCTCGGACAGTCCGGACACCAGCAGGCCGCGGGTCTCGCCGTTGATCCAGGCGACCACGGGCCACCCGTCCTCGATGCGACGACGCGCGTACGCGGCCGCGAGCTGGGTCTTGCCCACTCCCCTGGTCCCGGTCACCGTCCGGACGACCGCGAGGCGGTGATCCGCCGCGCTCGCGGCGAGTTCGGCGACGAGTTCGTCGCGAGGCTGGAAGCCGACGGGACGACGGGGCAGGTCCCCCATGCGCACCACGGGTCCGGCGGGCGCCGCGGCCCCATCGTCGGGTGCTGCCTGGAGGGCCGGCTCCGAGCGGCCCGTTCCGACGGGGGTGTCGGCAGTCTCGGCTCGGGGGGTGGCGAACCAGGTACTCCAGGCGGTGACCACGGCGGCGACAACGGAGCCGGCACCGATGCCCACAGAGGCACGGTCGCCCTCCTCCGTGGGCATCAGTGGCAGGGGAGCGGTGTAGAAGAGCGCGAAGACGGCTCCGAAGCCGAGGAGGGCCAGTCCGATGCCCATGGCCCAGCGCACTCCCGGCCGCATCGCGTCCCCCTTCGAGCACAGCCCTCCGACGGCACGATTGTCCGGTAGGGCGGGCAGCTCAGGAAGGCGGACCGAAGAATCGGCGGCCGAGGCTCAGGAGGGCGTTCGTGCCGCCGCCGCCAGCAGGCCCGCCACGTCGTCCGTGCACAGGGTGAGGGCGGCGCCGACCGTGGCGAGGGTGTCGCGTTCGGCGGGGGTGTAGGGGCCGTCGGCCAGGGCGATGCGGGCGCCCTGGAGGAGGATCGACTCGCGGCCGGCGGGGGCGAGGTGCGGGGCGAGCGGGTCCAGGGCCTCGTGGAGCTCTATGGCGAGCCCGGGGCCGCACGGCTCGGACAGGACCCGGCCGGTGTCGGCGGCCAGCGCGTCCACGAGGGCGCTGAGCTGTTCCTCGGTGCAGTCGTCGAAGCCGGCCGCGCGCACGGTGGCCGCGGCGGTCTCCAGGGCGGGGCGGGCGCCGGTGCCGCCCGCCGACAGCACCGCGAGGGCGACGGTGTGCACGGCGTCGCGGAGCATCGCGGAGAAGCGGGTGGTGGTCGGGTGGTCCAGGGCGTCGGTGCCGAAGTGGCGGCGGCAGGCGGCGCACTCGACGACGGGGCCGGTCTCGCCGCGTGGCAGCACGGGGACGCCGAGCAGGGTGAAGCGCCGGTGTCCGGTCAGCCGCTGGTAGTTGCGGTCGCCTCCGCACCCCGGGCAGAAGAACTCGCCGTCGCCGGCGGCCGTCCACACGGTGCGGGTGCCCACGAGGCGCGCAAGCCTGGCGGCACGGCCGTCTCGTCCCCGTCCTGGCAGCACGTCGCACCTCCGTAACGCCACGGCAACATCGCCGCGCTTGCGTGATGTTAGCCACATCCTGGACGTGGAGTCAGTACCCCGGACGAGACCTCTCCGTGACCTGCACGTTCTGCTGGCCGGAAATGGCCGTGGCCCCGCCCGCCGGAGCACGGCGGGCGGGGCCACGGTTCCCCGTGTGGGGGACGGTCAGCGGGCGGCCCGGTTGACGGCCGAGACGACCGCCTTCAGCGAGGCGCGGGTGGTGTTGGCGTCGATGCCGATGCCCCACAGCACCTGGCCGTCGATGGCGCACTCGATGTACGAGGCGGCCTGCGCGGAGGCGCCCTCGCTCATCGTGTGCTCCTGGTAGTCCAGCAGCCGCGCGTCGATGCCGACCTTCGCCAGGGCGTCGAAGAAGGCCGAGATCGGACCGTTGCCGCTGCCTTCCAGGATCGTGTCGGTGCCGTCGACGGTCGCCTCCACCTTGAGGGTGTCCACCCCGTCGGTGTCGGTCGTCGACTGGCCGTTCCTGACCTGCAGCCGGCCCCAGGGGTTCTCCGGGTTCGGCAGGTACTCGTCCTGGAAGGTCGCCCAGATGTCGGCGCCGGTGATCTCGCCGCCCTCGGCGTCCGTCTTCGCCTGGATGATCTTGGAGAACTCGATCTGCATCCGGCGCGGCAGGTCCAGCTTGTGGTCGTTCTTCAGGACGTAGGAGACACCGCCCTTGCCGGACTGCGAGTTGACGCGGATGACGGCCTCGTAGGAGCGGCCGACGTCCTTGGGGTCGATCGGCAGGTACGGGACGGCCCACTCGATGTCGTCGACGGTGACGCCCTTGGCCTTCGCGTCGGCCTCCATGGCGTCGAAGCCCTTCTTGATGGCGTCCTGGTGGGAGCCGGAGAAGGACGTGTAGACCAGGTCGCCCACGT
Source organism: Streptomyces sp. SS1-1 (assembly GCF_008973465.1). NCBI lineage: Bacteria > Bacillati > Actinomycetota > Actinomycetes > Kitasatosporales > Streptomycetaceae > Streptomyces > Streptomyces sp. SS1-1. Next base: position 2,300,584 of record NZ_WBXN01000004.1, read on the forward strand.
ACGGGTGGCGCGGGTGGACCTCCATCTGGTTGCAGTACTCCCACGTACGGCGGATCTCGTCGATGTCGGAGAAGTCGATCTGCGGGTCGACGCCCTGGGAGAACAGGTTCATGCCCAGGGTGACCAGGTCGACGTTGCCGGTGCGCTCGCCCTGCCCGAACAGGCAGCCCTCGACGCGGTCGGCGCCGGCCATCAGCGCCAGCTCGGCGGCGGCGACGGCGGTGCCGCGGTCGTTGTGCGGGTGGACGGACAGGCAGACGTACTCGCGGCGGGACAGGTTGCGGTGCATCCACTCGAAGCGGTCCGCGTGCGTGGACGGCGTCGAACGCTCCACGGTGGCGGGCAGGTTGAGGATGATCTCGCGGCCGGGGCCGGGCTGGTAGACGTCCATCACCGCCTCGCAGACCTCCAGCGCGAAGTCCAGCTCGGTGTCGGTGAAGATCTCGGGGCTGTACTGGTAGCCGAACTCGGTCTCGGGGCCCAGCAGCTTCTCGGCGTACTCCATCACCAGGCGGGTGCCGTCGACGGCGATCTGCTTGATGTCGTCCTTGGAGCCGCGGAAGACCACGCGGCGGAAGACGGGGGCGGTGGCGTTGTACAGGTGGACGGTGGCGCGCTTCGCGCCCTTCAGGGATTCCACCGTGCGCTCGATCAGGTCCTCGCGGGCCTGGGTCAGTACGGAGATGGTGACGTCGTCCGGGATGGCCTCGGGGTCCTCGATGATGGACCGTACGAAGTCGAAGTCCGTCTGGCCCGAGGCGGGGAAGCCGACCTCGATCTCCTTGTAGCCCATCCTGACCAGCTGGTCGAACATCCGGCGCTTGCGCTCGGGCGACATCGGGTCGATCAGGGCCTGGTTGCCGTCGCGCAGGTCGGTGGAGAGCCAGCGGGGAGCGGTGGTGACGCGCTGGTCCGGCCAGGTCCGGTCGGGGATGTCGACCTGCTCGTAGCGGCCGTACTTGTGGATCGGCATGGTGCTGGGCTGCTGGCGGTTCGCCATGTCTGCGGGGCTCCTCAGGATGTCCGGAAGGACGGCCGACGACGCAACGCGAAGCTCCGCGGGGAGGGAGTCGACCTGGACTACAGGCCCTCGCCGCGGCAGCTAAGAAGAAGCAGCCCGAAAAGCATGATGCGAAGCATGCTAGCCGAGCTCTCCGGTATGCGGCGGTCCATATCAGTATGCGGGACCGGGGACCTCGGAACAGCCCCGGGAGCCTGTGCGAAAAGCCACAATCCGGGCACCGGCGCATAACACAGAGCGACCACGGAGGGTGACCAGATCCGCTTATTTCACCAATCATGGTCGCTGCTAGTGACATCACCCCTACGCAGTGCCATGGTGCGGCACATGACCACCAACGGGGGCTTCGAGCCCGTCTTCTGCACCGTCGTGCCGCCGCACGTCCTCGACCGGCTGGCCCGGAACGACGACCCCGCGCTCTCCGGCCCGGCCCGCCGGACCCTGGTCCGCGACAGCGAGCTGCGCGGCAGGCGCCGGGTGACGACCGAGTTCGCGCTCGCGTCGGCGCCACTCGCCAAGGCGCCGTCGGACCAGCCGCTGCGCACCGTCTACGACGCCGGGCACGGCACCGCCCTGCCCGGCACGAAGGTCCGCGGCGAGGGGGACGCCCCCGGCCGGGACGCCACGGTCAACCGCGCCTACTCGGGGCTCGGCGCCACCTTCGAGCTGTTCCTGAAGGCGTACGGCCGGCACTCCATCGACGGCGACGGGCTGCCGCTGGACGCCACCGTCCACTACGACGAGGACTACAACAACGCCTTCTGGAACGGCGAGCAGATGGTGTTCGGCGACGGGGACGGCGAGATCTTCCTCGACTTCACCATCCCGATCGACGTCATCGGCCACGAACTCACCCACGGCGTCACCCAGTACACGGCCAACCTCACCTACTACGGGCAGCCGGGCGCGCTGAACGAGTCGATGTCCGACGTCTTCGGCGCCCTGATCAAGCAGTACACGCTCGGCCAGACCGCCGCCGAGGCCGACTGGCTGATCGGCGCGGGCCTGCTCGCCCCCGGCGTCACCGGCAAGGCGCTGCGCTCGATGAAGGAGCCGGGCAGCGCGTACGACGACGACGTCCTCGGCAAGGACCCGCAGCCCGCCACGATGGACGACTACGTCCGCACCGGCCGGGACAACGGCGGCGTCCACATCAACTCCGGCATCCCCAACCACGCCTTCTACCTGGCCGCCACCGCGCTCGGCGGGAACGCCTGGGAACGGGCGGGGCAGATCTGGTTCGACGTCCTCACCGGCGGCGAGCTGCCGGACCGGGCGATGTTCACCGACTTCGCGGCGCTCACCGTGAAGGCGGCGCGGGAGCGCTTCGGTGACGCCGGTGACGAGTTCCGGGCCGTCGCGAAGGCGTGGGAGCAGGTGGGGGTGCGGATCCCGTAGCGGCGTAATAGACAGGTCCCATGCGTATTCAGGTACGGCGCACGGGCGGGTTCGCGGGCATCGAGCGGCACGCGGAGGTGGACACCGCGGGGCGGCCGGACGCCGAGGAGTGGCACGCCCTGGCCGAGGGCGCCCTCGCGTCCGGCCGGGGCACCCCGCCCGCCGGGGTGCCGGACGGCTTCGGCTACGAGATCACCGTGGACGGCCGGACGGTGTACTGCGCCGACCCCCGGCTCACCGACGCGCAGCGCGCGCTCGTCTCCCGCGTGCTGAAGGAGGGCGCCTAGTACGGGGAACGGCCGGTTCCCGTCAGGGCGTTGACTTGGCGTGCCGCCGGTGCCGATGATCCGGCGCATGGCGATCGACGAGCGCGGTGCGACCCGGCCGGTACCCCGTTTCCCGGACGGCTTCCTGTGGGGGGTGTCCACCTCGGCCCACCAGATCGAGGGGGCGGCGGAGCTGCGCGAGCGGTCCGTGTGGGACGCGTTCACGGCCGAGCCGGGGCGTGTGAAGGACGGCTCGACGGCCGAGGTGGCCTGCGACCACTACCACCGCTACCGCGAGGACGTGGCACTGCTCGCCGGGCTCGGCGTGGACGCCTACCGGTTCTCGATCTCCTGGCCTCGGGTGAACTCCCCGCAGGGGCTGGACTTCTACGACCGTCTGGTGGATGAGCTGTGCGCGGCGGGCGTACGCCCGGTGCCGACGCTCTTCCACTGGGACCTGCCCGTCGCGCTGGACTGGCTGGAGCGGGACACGGCCGACCGGTTCGCCGCGCACGTGTCCCGGGTCGCCGGCCGCCTCGGCGACCGGGTCGGCACCTGGATCACCCTGAACGAACCGGCCGAGCACACCCTGCTGGGCCACGCCCTGGGCACCCACGCGCCCGGCCGGCGGCTCCTGTTCGACGCGCTGCCGGTCGCCCACCACCAGCTGCTCGCGCACGGGCTCGCGGTACGGGCGCTGCGCGCGGCCGGCGCGACGGACGTCGGGATCACGAACTCGCACGGGCCGACCTGGCCGGCGTCGCGGGAGCAGGCGGACCTGGAGGCGGCGGACTTCTACGACCTGCTGCTGAACCGGCTGTTCGCCGACCCGCTGCTGCTCGGCCGCTACCCGGACGGCATCGAGGCGCTGATGCCGGGGGACGTCGAGGCCGATCTGAAGGTCATCGCCGAGCCGCTCGACTTCTACGGCGTCAACTACTACGCGCCGACCCGGGTGGGGGCGCCGCAGGGCACCGAGATCGAGTTCGGCGGGATCACCATGCCCGCCGAACTGCCGTTCTCCGTACGGGACATCGAGGGCGTGCCGACGACCGACTTCGGGTGGCCGGTCGTCCCGGAGGGCCTGACGGAACTCCTCACCGGCTTCCGGGACCGCTACGGCGACCGCCTCCCGCCGGTCGTCGTCACCGAGAACGGCTGCTCCTACGAGGGCGTCGACGACCAGGAACGGATCGCCTACCTCGACGGGCACGTCCGCGCGCTGCACCGGGCCGTGGAGGCGGGCGTCGACGTGCGCGGCTACTTCGTGTGGTCCCTGCTGGACAACTTCGAGTGGGCCGAGGGCTACGCGCGGCGCTTCGGCCTGGTGCACGTCGACTTCGCCACGCAACGGCGCACCCCGAAGGCGTCCTACCGCTGGTTCCGCGATCTGCTGCGGGCCCAGCGGCAGGCGGGGACCCCGGCCGGCTGACCGGAGTCGTCACAGCGCCCCGGCGTCCCGGGCGGTCCACACGCTCGGGTAGATCGGCCGGAAGCCGAGCTCGCGGCGGATGCGCCGGGTGTCCACGATGTTGTGCCAGGGGTCGGGGTCGGTGTTGTCGTACAGCCCGGCCGGCACCTCCATGCCGTTGAGCTGGTACAGCTCCACGGTGGTGACGGGGGCGTCGTCGCCGACGTTGTAGATCCGGCCCGCGATGCCCGGCGTGTGCAGCAGCCGCAGCAGGGCCTGGGCGACGTCCGCGTGGTGGGCCATGTGCAGCCGCTGCTGCGGGGCCCAGCGCGGCGCCCACGCCATGGCGTCCGCCAGGTGCGGGTCGCCCTCGCCGTAGACGAACGGCAGCCGGGCGATGCGCACGTCCAGGCCGTCCATCGCCAGCAGCGCCCGCTCGGCCTCCACCTTGGAGGCGGGGTACGCGCCCCACATGTGTCCGCCGGACCTGCTCTCGTCCTCCTCGACCAGCGGGCGCCCGCGGCCGGTGCCGTACACGTTGTTCGTGCTGATCTGCACGAACCGCTCCACCCCGGCCGCCCGCGCGGCCTGCCCGAGCGCCACCGCGGCGTCCCGGTTGACCGCCCACGCCTCCTCGTCGGGCACGCCCCTGAAGGCCGCCGCGACGTTGACGACCGCGTCGATGCCGGCGACCGCCTTGCCGAGCGCCTCGGTGTCCCGCAGATCGCCGACGACGACCTCGGCGCCCAGTTCGGCGAACCGCTCACCCCGGGCCTCGTCCCGGACCAGCACCCTGATCCGGTCCCCCGCCGCCGCCTGCGTCAGCAGCCTCGGCACGAAGCGCCGGCCGACCTGTCCCGTCGTACCCGTCACCAATGTCTGCATGATCTGCTCCTCTCGTCTCCCTCCACCCTGGGTCGGGCCCGGCGCGGGCGGGAGAGACCCGTCGATCAGGGGATCGGCGGTCCCTGGATACGGGACGCGCCATGGCGCACGCTGGAGGCATGAACCGAGCGGAACTCGCCGACTTCCTGCGCCGCGGCCGGGCCCGGCTGGCCCCGCCGGACGTGGGTCTCACGCCCGGCTCCCGGCGCCGTACGCCGGGCCTGCGCCGGGAGGAGGTGGCGCAGCTGGCGGGCATGTCGGTGGACTACTACACCCGGCTGGAACAGTCGCGGGGCCCGCGTCCGTCCCGGCAGATGCTCACCGCGCTGGCCCGCGCGCTGCGGCTGACGGACGACGAGCGGGACCATCTGTTCCACCTGGCCGGCGAGGAGCCGCCGCGGGCCACGACGGGGTCGGAGCACGTGCGCCCGGGGCTGCTGCTGATCCTGGACCGGCTGCACGACACACCGGCCCAGGTGGTGACCGACTACGGCGAGGTGCTGGCGCAGAACGCGATGGCCAGGGCGCTGTCCGGGGACGCGATGTCCCGCCCGCGGCGGGAGCGCAACCTGACCCGCGGCTTCTTCCTCGACCCGGCCGCGCGCACCCTCTTCCCGCCCGAGGACCACGAGGCGATCGCGCGTTCGCAGGTGGCCAATCTGCGCGCGGTGGCCGCGGCCCGCCCCGACGACCCGGAGCCGGCCGGGCTGGTCGCCGAACTGCTGGCGGGCAGCGCGGAGTTCGCCCGGCTGTGGGACGAGCACGAGGTGGCGCGGCGCGAGCACGCGACCAAGCGGTTCGTGCACCCGCTGGTCGGTCTGCTGGAGCTGGACTGCGAGGTCATGGTCAGCCACCAGCACCGGCACCTGCTGGTCGTGCACTCCGCCCGCCCCGGCACGGAGGCCCACGAACGCCTTCAGTTGCTGCGGGTGGTGGGGTTGCAGGACATGACGGCCGGCACGAGGTAGGGACTACAGGGCGTCGGGGCCGCGCTCGCCGGTGCGGACCCGGACGACGGTCTCGACGGGCAGCACCCAGACCTTGCCGTCGCCGATCTTCCCCGTGTGCGCGGCCTCGAGGACGGCCTCGACGACGTCGTCGGCGACCGCGTCCTCGACGACCACCTCGATCCGTGTCTTCGGCACCAGGTCGACCTGGTACTCGGCGCCCCGGTACACCTCGGTGTGCCCGCGCTGGCGGCCGTGGCCGCTCGCCTCCGTCACGGTCAGACCGTGCACGCCGAGCTCCCGCAGGGCGCTCTTGACCTCGTCGAGCCGGTACGGCTTGACGACCGCGGTGATCAGCTTCATGCCTGCTGGGAGGCCTTCCGGGCGGGGTGGCGGACACGGGGCGTGTGGGGGCGGGGGGCGCCTGGGGCGCCGGGCCCCGTGATCGTAGGCGCTCCGCGGCGCGCGGCGTAAGGGCACGGGAGGGTCCTGGTGTGCGGCGGCGCTCCGGGGATCAGGGACAATGGGCGCCATGAGCGTTCGCAGCAAGTCCTCCGAGTCGTCGGCCCCGTCCGAGGCCCCGCACCGCGCGGGCTTCGCCTGCTTCGTGGGCCGTCCCAACGCGGGCAAGTCCACGCTGACGAATGCTCTGGTCGGCCAGAAGGTGGCGATCACCGCAAACCAGCCGCAGACCACGCGGCACACCGTGCGTGGCATCGTGCACCGGCCGGACGCGCAGCTGATCCTGGTGGACACCCCCGGGCTGCACAAGCCGCGCACCCTGCTGGGCGAGCGCCTGAACGACGTCGTCCGCACCACCTGGGCCGAGGTCGACGTGATCGGCTTCTGCCTCCCGGCGAACGAGAAGCTCGGTCCCGGCGACCGCTTCATCGCCAAGGAGCTCGCGTCGATCAAGAAGACGCCGAAGATCGCGATCGTCACCAAGACCGACCTGGTGGAGGGCAAGGCGCTCGCCGAGCAGCTCATCGCGATCGACCAGCTCGGCAAGGAGCTGGGCTTCGAGTGGGCGGAGATCATCCCGGTGTCGGCGGTCTCCGGCACGCAGGTGGACCTGCTGGCCGACCTGATCGTCCCGCTGCTGCCGGAGGGCCCCGCCCTCTACCCGGACGGCGAGCTCACCGACGAGCCCGAGCAGGTCATGATCGCGGAGCTGATCCGCGAAGCCGCGCTCGAGGGCGTCCGCGACGAGCTGCCGCACTCCATCGCCGTCGTCGTGGAGGAGATGCTGCCCCGCGAGGACCGGCCCGCCGACAAGCCGCTGCTGGACATCCACGCCTTCGTCTACATCGAGCGCCCCAGCCAGAAGGGCATCATCATCGGCCCGAAGGGCAAGCGCCTGAAGGAGGTCGGCATCAAGTCCCGCAAGCAGATCGAGGCGCTGCTGGGCACGCCGGTCTTCCTGGACCTGCACGTCAAGGTGGCGAAGGACTGGCAGCGGGACCCCCGCCAGCTGCGCAAGCTGGGGTTCTGAGGCCCTCCCCCTCTTCCCACGTCTTCTCACGGCAGCCCCGGGAAAAGCCCTACGGCGTTGTCGGTCCCCCGGCGTACCCTGGAAACGCCAGGCCGCCCGAGTGGCGGGCGAGTCGTTTCGAGGAGGACGAGCAAGGCCTTCAGAGCCGGCCCATGACTCAGACACCCACAGCTCACACACCCGCGCAGGGGCAGGCGAGAGCACAGTTCACCGTCCCCGCCCAGCACCCCATGGTGACCGTGCTGGGGTCCGGCGACTCCCTGCTGCGCGTGGTCGAGAAGGCCTTCCCGGCGGCCGACATCCATGTCCGGGGCAATGAGATCAGCGCGGTCGGCGACGCCGCGGAGGTCGCCCTCATCCAGCGCCTGTTCGACGAGATGATGCTGGTGCTCCGCACCGGGCAGCCGATGACGGAGGACGCAGTGGAACGCTCGATCGCCATGCTCAGAGCGAGTGACAACGGCGAGGGGGACGGCCAGGAGACCCCGGCCGAGGTGCTCACGCAGAACATCCTGTCCTCGCGCGGCCGCACCATCCGCCCCAAGACGCTCAACCAGAAGCGGTACGTCGACGCCATAGACAAGCACACGATCGTCTTCGGCATCGGCCCCGCCGGTACGGGCAAGACCTATCTGGCCATGGCCAAGGCGGTGCAGGCCCTGCAGTCCAAGCAGGTCAACCGCATCATCCTGACCCGGCCCGCGGTCGAGGCGGGCGAGCGGCTGGGCTTCCTCCCGGGCACGCTCTACGAGAAGATCGACCCCTATCTGCGCCCGCTGTACGACGCGCTGCACGACATGCTCGACCCCGACTCGATCCCGCGGCTGATGGCGGCGGGGACGATCGAGGTCGCGCCGCTCGCCTACATGCGCGGCCGCACGCTGAACGACGCCTTCATCATCCTGGACGAGGCGCAGAACACGAGCCCCGAGCAGATGAAGATGTTCCTCACCCGCCTGGGCTTCGACTCGAAGATCGTCATCACCGGTGACGTCACCCAGGTCGACCTCCCGGACGGCACCAAGTCCGGTCTGCGGCAGGTGCAGGACATCCTGGACGGCGTCGACGACGTCCACTTCTCGCGTCTGTCGTCGCAGGATGTCGTCCGGCACAAGCTGGTCGGCCGTATCGTCGACGCGTACGAGAAGTACGACAGCACGCACGGCACTCAGAACGGCACCCACAAGGGCCCGAACCGGGGCAAGTCCGCGCACAAGGGGAAGTAGACCGAGCACCAGCATGTCGATCGACGTCAACAACGAGTCCGGCACCGAGGTCGACGAGCAGGCGATCCTCGACATCGCCCGCTACGCCCTGGGGCGGATGCGCATCCACCCGCTGTCCGAGCTCTCGGTGATCGTGGTGGACGCCGACGCCATGGAGCAGCTCCACATCCAGTGGATGGACCTGCCCGGGCCCACCGATGTCATGTCGTTCCCCATGGACGAGCTGCGGCCCCCGTCCAAGGACGACGACGAGCCGCCGCAGGGGCTGCTCGGCGACATCGTGCTGTGCCCGGAGGTCGCCGCGAAGCAGGGCGCCGAGGCGCCCACGCAGCACAGCATGGACGAGGAGCTGCAGCTGCTCACCGTCCACGGTGTGCTGCATCTGCTCGGCTACGACCACGAGGAGCCCGACGAGAAGGCCGAGATGTTCGGCCTGCAGGCCGCCATCGTGGACGGCTGGCGCGCGGAGAAGGGGCTGACCGGCCCCTCCCCGGCGCCGACCGTGTCATGAGTGCGCCGCTCGTAGCAGGCGCGATCGCCCTGGTCGTCGTCGCCTGGCTCGCCGCCTGCGCGGAGGCGGGCCTGGCGCGCGTCTCCAGCTTCCGCGCCGAGGAGGCCGTCCGCGGCGGCCGGCGCGGCAGCGCGAAGCTGGCCCAGGTCGCCGCCGACCCGACCCGCTATCTGAACGTGGCGCTGCTCGTCCGCGTCACCTGCGAGATGGCGGCGGCCGCCATCGTCACGTACGCCTGCCTCCAGGAGTTCTCCGGGACGACGCAGGCCCTGCTGGTCGCCATCGGCGTCATGGTCCTCGTCTCGTACGTGGCCGTCGGCGTCTCGCCGCGCACCATCGGCCGGCAGCACCCGCTGAACACGGCGACGGTGGCGGCGTACGTGCTGCTGCCACTCGCGCGGATCATGGGCCCGATCCCGTCGCTGCTGATCCTCGTCGGCAACGCCCTCACCCCCGGCAAGGGCTTCCGCCGCGGCCCCTTCGCCTCCGAGGCGGAGCTGCGCGCGCTGGTCGACCTTGCGGAGGCGGAGTCGCTGATCGAGGCCGAGGAGCGCCGGATGGTGCACTCGGTCTTCGAGCTCGGCGACACCCTGGTGCGCGAGGTGATGGTCCCGCGCACGGACCTGATCGTGATCGAGCGGTACAAGACGATCCGGCAGGCCCTCACGCTCGCCCTGCGCTCCGGGTTCTCCCGGATCCCGGTCGTCGGGGAGAGCGAGGACGACGTGGTCGGGATCGTGTACCTGAAGGACCTGGCCCGCAAGACGCACATCTCGCGGGACGCGGAGAGCGAGCTGGTGTCCACCGCGATGCGCCCGGCGGTCTTCGTGCCGGACACCAAGAACGCCGGTGACCTGCTGCGCGAGATGCAGAAGGAACGCAATCACGTCGCCGTCGTCATCGACGAGTACGGCGGCACCGCGGGCATCGTCACCATCGAGGACATCCTCGAGGAGATCGTCGGCGAGATCACCGACGAGTACGACCGTGAGCTGCCCCCGGTGGAGGTGCTCGGCGACGACCGCTACCGGGTGACCGCCCGGCTGGACATCACCGACCTGGGCGAGCTGTACGGCCTCGACGAGTACGACGACGAGGACGTGGAGACGGTCGGCGGTCTGCTCGCGAAGGCGCTGGGCCGGGTGCCGATCGCCGAGGCGTCGTCCACGGTGGAGCTGCCCGACGGGCGGGAGCTGCGGCTGACGGCGGAGGCCGCGGCCGGCCGGCGGAACAAGATCGTGACCGTGCTCGTGGAGCCTGTGGAGCCGGTGAAGGCCCCCGCGGAGGAGACGGGTCGGGAGTGACACCTCAGGAGCTGCGGGCGCTGTGCCTGTCGTTCGACGCCGTGGTGGAGGAGTTCCCGTTCAACCCGGACACCTCCGTCTTCAAGGTGCTCGGCAAGCTGTTCGCGCTGACGAACCTGGACGCCCGGCCCCTGACGGTGAACCTGAAGTGCGACCCGGAGGACGCGGTGCGGCTGCGCGCCGACCACCCCGGCCTGGTCGTCCCCGGCTACCACATGAACAAGCGGCACTGGAACACGGTGACGGTGGACGGCGAGCTCCCGGACCGGCTGGTCCGGGAGCTCGTGGAGGACTCGTACGACCTGGTCGTGGCCGGTCTACCGCGTGCCGAGCGGCTGCGTCTCGACCGTCCCTGAGACCGGCGTCCGGCGGGTGCGCAGACCGACGGCGACGAGGGCGGCGGCGGCCAGCACGATGCCGGTGTCCAGCGCCATGACCGTGCGGGTGCCGCCGAGCAGGTCGCCGGAGGTGGTGGCGAGGACGCCGAGCAGTGGGACGCCGACGGTGATGCCGACCTGCTGGGTGGAGGTGACCAGGCCGGTGGCCAGGCCCTGTGCCTCGTCGGGGACGCCCGAGGTGACGGTCAGGCCGTAGGAGATGATCGCGCCCAGGTGGAACATGCTGGCCACCGACACGGCCGCCGTGGCGAGCCACACGGACCAGGAGTCGGCGTCCAGGAGCAGCAGTCCGCCGGTGAACAGGCCCTGTCCGGCGAGGGAGACGACGAGCGTACGGCGTGCGCCGAGCCGGCTGACGAAGCGCGGCGTGAGCGATCCGGCGGCCACCGAGGCGATGCCCTGGACGCCGAAGACGAGGCCGGTCTCCCAGGCGGTCAGGCCGAGGACACCCTGCAGGTACAGGGTGAGGACGAAGACGACCGTCGACATCATCGAGAAGGTCACGAGACCCCCCAGGTTGCCCCAGGCCACCGTGCGGCGGCGCAGCATCGGCAGGGAGACCAGCGGCTCCGGGGTGCGGGACTCGATCACCGCGAACGCCGTGAGCAGGGCGGCGCCCAGGACGAGGGTGGCGAGGACGTCGGCGTGGGCGAAGCCGTGGTCGGCGGCGGTCGTCAGGGCGTAGATCAGGGCCAGCAGACCGCCGGTGACGGTGACCGCGCCGGGCACGTCCAGGTGGGGCCGCGCGGGGGTGCGGGACTCCGGCAGCAGGCCGGGTGCGAGGGGCAGGACGACCAGCGCGAACAGGGCGAGCAGGCCCATCGTGGAGCGCCAGCCGAGGGTGTCGGTGAGGACGCCGCCGGCGACGACGCCGATGGTGAAGCCGAGGGACATCAGCGTGCCGGAGATGCCGAGCGCCCGGTCGCGGGCGGGGCCCTCGGCGAAGGTCGTCGTCAGCAGGGACATGCCGGTCGGCACGATCATGGCGGCGCCGAGGCCCTGCAGGGCCCGTCCGGCGAGGAAGGACGCCGGGTCCCAGGCGAGGGTCGCGAGCACGGAGGCCGCGGCGAACAGGCCGAGCCCGGTGAGGAAGAGGCGGCGGCGGCCGAACAGGTCGCCGATGCGGCCGAACAGGAGCAGGAAGCCGCCGGACGGCAGGGCGAACGCGGTGACCGCCCACTGGAGCGCCGACCGGTCCATGCCGAGGTCGGCCCCGAGGACGGGCAGGGCGACGTTCAGGACGGAGAAGTCGAGGGCCACCATGAACTGGGCGGCGCACAGGACGAACAGGACGAGCTTGTCGCGCCGCGACATCCGGGGGGTGCCGGGCGCTGGGGACTTGGTGCGGGTGAGGTCGGTGTCGATCGCCATGGACATGAGCTTCGGGGTCGCGGAATAGTCGTGGGGAGCGGCAAGTTGTCCTGGTGGTGGCACCACCAGCCGGCGTGACAGGGGGGATCGGCACGTGTCCGGGGGCACGCTGAAGAGTCATCGGCGGCGCGAGCTGCGCGAGTTCCTGATGAGCAGGAGGGCCCGGGTCTCCCCGGGCGAGGCCGGGCTGCCCGACGGCGGTGCGCGGCGCCGCACTCCGGGGCTGCGGCGCGAGGAGGTCGCCGTGCTCGCGGGCGTGGGCGCCTCCTGGTACCAGTGGCTGGAGCAGGGCCGGGACATCTCGGTCTCCCCGCAGGTCCTGGACTCCGTGGCGCGGGTGCTGCGGCTGAGCAACGCCGAGCGCCGGCATCTGTACGTGCTGGCCGGGCTCAACCCGCCGGCGGCCGAAGTCGCCCCGGACAAGCGGGAGATGTGCGAGGGCCTGCGGCGGCTGATCGACACGTGGATGCCGAACCCGGCGCACATCATGGACCGTTACTACAACGGCGTGATGTACAACGAGGCCGCCTCGACCGTACTGGGCATGCGGCCGGGTCTGCGCTGGAACTGCCTGATCGACTTCTTCACGGACCCCATGTACCGCGTTCGGTCCCGGAGTTGGGAGGAGAACGCCTCGACGGTCGTCGCCCAGTTCCGCGCCCTGTGCATGGCCAACCCCGACGACGAGGGGTTCCAGGAGGTGCTGGCCGAGGCGCGGGCGTCCAGCCCGGAGTTCGCGGAGCTGTGGGAGCGGCGGGACATCGAGGATGCGGGGCAGATCCGCAAGGAGCTGGACCATCCGCTGGTCGGGGTGCTGACGATGGAGTCGAGCGTGATGCAGATGCCGGTGCGCCCGGATCTGTCGATCGTGCTGCACACCCCGCTGGACGAGGCGACGGCGGCGAAGCTGCGGTGGCTGGCCTCGCCGGAGGCGCGGCGCGGGGCGATGTACCCCGTGGCCGGGTGAGTCCGCCGGTGCTCCGTATGCTCGGATCATGACCGACAGCAACGCGCTCGACCCCGAGGACCGCAAGATCGTCACCCTGGCCCGTTCCGCGCGGGCCCGCAACGGCGTGCCCGAGGGCGCGGCCGTACGCGACGAGACCGGCCGGACGTACGTCGCCGGAACCGTCGCCCTGGACTCCCTGAAGCTGAGCGCGCTGCGCACGGCGGTGGCGATGGCGGTGGCGTCGGGCGCGCAGTCCCTGGAGGCGGCGGCGATCGTGACCGAGGACGCGGCCGCCCGCACCGAGGACCTGGCGGCGGTACGCGACCTGGGCGGCCCCGGCACCCCGGTCCTGGTGGCGGGCCCGGACGGCACGGTACACACGACGGTCCAGGCGGACTGAGACCGATCCGCCGGTCGGGCCGAGCGACTCGCTCAGGCCCGCGCCCCCCTCACGCCGAGCGGCGGAAGCCGATCGTCGGGACCGCTCGGCGTAGTGGCCAGGGGCGGCCCGCGTCCTCCGGCACCAGGTCCGCTAGGAACGCGTAGCGGCGCAGGGCCTCGCGGTCCTGGCTCTCCAGGGAGCGGACCTGGCGCCACCAGGCGCCGATCTCCGCCCAGCCCGGCGCCGACAGGGAGCCGCCGAACTCCTGGACGGAGAGGGCGGCGGTCAGTCCGGCGAAGGCGAGGCGGTCGGCGAGCGGCCAGCCCGCGAGGGTGCCGGTGACGAACCCGGCCACGAAGACGTCGCCCGCGCCGGTCGGGTCCAGCGCCTCGACGGCGATCGCGGGCACGACGGCCGTCTCGCCGGTCCGCCCGTCGACCGCGTACGCGCCCTCCGCGCCGAGGGTGACCACGGCGACCGGCACATGCTCGGTGAGGGCGTGGGCGGCCTCCCGCGGGGACCGTGTGCGGGTGTACCGCATGGCCTCCTCGGCGTTGGGCAGGAACGCCTCGCAGTGCTCCAGGTCGGCGAGTCCCGCCAGGTCCCAGGCGCCGGTGTCGTCCCAGCCGACGTCGGCGAAGACCCGGGTGCCCTTGCTCGCGGCCTGCGCGATCCAGGGGGCCCGGGTGCCGGGGACCAGGGAGGCGACGGCGGCCCGGGCGCGGGGCGGGCAGTCCGGCGCGGGTTCCTCCGGGGGCGGTTCGTGCCCGTGGGAGACCATGGTGCGCTCCCCCTCGTACGCCATGGAGACGGTGACCGGGGAGTGCCAGCCGGGGACCGTGCGCGAGGGCGAGAGGTCGATGCCCTCGCCCTGCTCCAGCGCGTCCCAGCAGTAGTCGCCGTAGTGGTCGTCGCCGAAGGCCGCGGCGAGGGACGTCTTCAGGCCGAGGCGGGCGAGCGCGGTCGCCATGTTGGCCACGCCGCCGGGGCTGGAGCCCATGCCGCGCGCCCAGGACTCGGTGCCGCGCACCGGGGCCGAGTCGAGGCCGGTGAAGATGATGTCGAGGAAGACCGTGCCGGTCAGATACACGTCCCAGGGCGGGTCGGCGGGCTCCCGCAGGCCCGCGAGGGGGTCGACTTGGGCCCGCCGGTACGGCCCTTTGACCGGGGGCGGCGGCCCCTGCGGCGCGGGTCCCTCTCCGGTGGGCGCGGTGGGCGTGGTCACGGTGCGCTCCCTGGCGTGGTCCTGATCTGGCCAGTGTGCACCACGCCACGGACAACGCCACGTGTTCCCCGCCCGGCGCGACCGTCAGGTCACGGGGTCGCGCCCACGACGGCGAGCCCGGTGCCGAGGAGGGCGCGCAGCTCGGCCAGGTCGGCGGGGGACGGGTCGGTCAGCGGGGCGCGGACCGGCCCGACAGGGCGCCCGCGCAGCCGGGCGGCGGCCTTGACCAGGGACACGGCGTAGCCGGGCACGCGGTCGCGGATCCCGGCGAGCGGGCCGTAGAAGTCGCGCAGCAGGGCGGTGGTGGTGCCGTCGTCGCCGTCCCGGAGCGCGGCGAAGAAGGCGTTCGCGATCTCGGGGGCGAAGGCGTGGACGGCGGAGGAGTAGGCGGGGACGCCGACGGCGGCGTAGGCGCGGGCCTGGAGTTCTGCGGTGGAGGCGCCGTTGAAGAACAGGAAGCCCTCGGGGGCGGCGAGGGTGAGGCGCTGGAGCCGGTCGAGGTCGCCGTGGCCGTCCTTGAGGCCGACGACCCCGGGGACTCGGGCGATGCGGCGCAGCGCGTCGGGGCTGTAGGCGACCGGTCCGCGCTGGTAGGCGATGAGCGGCAGCCGGGTCCGGGCGGCGAGCGCCTCCAGCTGGGCGACGAGGCCGTCCTGCGGGGCGGCGACGAGGTAGTGGGGCAGCACGAGGAGGGCGTCGGCGCCGGCCTCCTCGGCGACGCGGGCGAACCGGGCGGCCTGCGCCCAGCCGTAGCCGACGCCGGCGACGACGGGCACGCGTCCGGCGGTCTCCTCGACGGCGGCGGTGACGACGGCCCGGTACTCGTCCTCGTCCAGGGAGAAGAACTCGCCGGTGCCGCAGGCCGGGAAGACGGCGCCCGGTCCGGACGCCAGCTGGACGGCCAGGTGCGCGCGGAAGCCGTCCTCGTCGAGCGAGCCGTCGGCGTGGAAGCTCGTGAGCGGGAAGGACAGCACACCGCGGGCCATGCCGTCCCGCAGCCGTCCGACGGTGTCCGTGGCCCGTTCGCCGGCCGTGTCCGTGTCGGTGTCCGTGTCGTTGTCCGTGCTCGTGGCGAGGCCCACGCCGATCATCTCCCCTTGTGAATGCCGTCCATGTATGAGAACGCAGATTAGGTGCGTGAACGGCGGACCGTCAACGGCCGGACCCGCCGATTACGATCGCCCCATGTCGGATACAGGCGGCGTCCGCGAGGTGAAGTCCGCGGCGCGCACGGTCGAGCTGCTGGAACTCCTCGCCGCGCGCGGGGACCGCCCGGCCCGCCTCCAGGAGCTCGCCGACGCCCTCGCCGTGCCGCGCAGCTCCATGTACGCCCTGCTCCAGACCCTGATCGCACGGGGCTGGGTACGCACCGACGTCACCGGCTCCCTGTACGGCATCGGCATCCACGCCCTGCTGACCGGTACCAACTACCTCGACTCCGACCCGCGCGTCCGTCTCGTCCGGCCCTATCTCGACGAGGCGTCGCAGGCGCTCGGCGAGACGGTCCACCTGGCCCGGCTGGACGGCCCGGACGTCGCCTATCTGGCCACCCGCGAGTCGCACACGTACCCGCGCACCCTCAGCCGGGTCGGCCGCCGCCTCCCGGCCCACGCGGGCGCCCTGGGCAAGGCGCTGCTCGCCGAACGCCCCGACTCCGCCCTCCCCGAGGGCCCGTATCCGGCGCTGACGCCCCACACCCACACCACGCGCGCGTCCCTGGCCGCCGACCTCGCCGAGGTGCGCGCACGCGGCTGGTCGGTGGACCGCGAGGAGAGCGTCCCCGGCATCATCGGCCTCGGTTTCGCCCTGCGCTACGACACCCCCGCGCAGGACGCGATCAGCTGCTCGGTGCCGGTGGCCCGCTGGTCGCCCCGCCACGAGGAGCGGATCGTCGCGGTGATGCGGGAGATCCGGACGAAGATCGAGGCGACGGCCCCCGGAGCGGCGGGCGGCACGGTGCACTGGCGCAGGTGAGAGGCGCCGGCGGGGCCTGATGAGGCACCGCTGCTACCCCGCTTCACCCGCTCCAAACGGAACGTGCCTCAGATCACACCGCCCGGCCTTCTTCGCACGTCTCCGTGCTTGATACAAATTGCCCGCGCGTTCCTGTCCGTCGACGGCCTGCGCCCCTCCCCCTTCCGTGCCTTTCCTTTCGCATGCCCTGGGAACGCCCGTGTTCGCCCCTCGCACCACCCCCTGGCCCCTCGTCGCCCTCTTCACGGCCGGGTACCTCGCCCCGTATCTGCTGCCGACCGTCGTCGGCCGGCTCGACTCGGGCCTTCCGCTCACCCCGACCCAGGCCGGCGCCATCGGCAGTGCCCTGCTGCTGAGTTCGGCGGCGGCCGGCTTCCTGCTGGCCTCCCGCGTCGAACGCCTCGGCGCGCGCCGCCTCGCCCGGACCGGGCTGGCCCTGGCCCTGTTCGGCTACGGCGGGGCCGCGCTCGCGCACGCCGTACCGGCCGTCGTCCTCGGCGTCATGGCCGGCGGCCTCGGGTCGGGCACCGTCACCGCGGTCGCCGCCACCCGGATCGCCGCCCTCGGGGCGGACCCGGCCCGGACGGGACGCGGGACCTGGCGCACCGACCCGCACCGGGTCACCACCGCGGGCCTGCTCGGGGTCTCCGCCCTCGCGGGCGCCCTCTATCTGACGGTCCCGCACCTCGGTCCCGGCCACGACCGGCCGCTGGCGGCGATCGCGCTCACCGCGCTCGCGGTGTGGCCGCTCACCGGCCGGCTCACCGCCGCCGAGGTCCCGTCGGAGTCGGCCGCGGTGCGGCCCCCGGCCCCGCTCCCGCATCGTCGGCACGGCCTGATCCTCGCCGGCTGCATGCTCCTGTGGTCCCTCGCGCAGAACTCCCTGTGGGGCGTCAGCGGCCGGATCGGCCTGAACCAGGCGCACCTGACGGAGGCCGCCGTGGGCGCGGTGTTCGCCGTGGCGCTGGGCGCCGGGCTGCTCGGGGTGACCGGGGCGGGCGCGCTCGGGCCCCGGCTCGGCCGCGCGCTGCCCGTCGGCGGCGGCACCGTCCTCATCGCCGTGTGCATCGCGCTGAGCGCGTCCGCGACGGACCTGACGACGTTCGCGACCGGCGAGATCGCCTGGAACACGGTCTACCCGATCGTGCTGTCGTACGTCATCGGCCTGGCCGCCTCCCTCGACGGCCGGGGCCGCTGGGCGGTGCTCGTCGGCTCGGCGTCGTCGCTGGGCACGGCCGCGGGCCCGCTCACCGGGAGCGTGCTGTCGGCCGGGGCGGGCTTCCCGGTGATGGGCGTGATCCTCGCGGCGGGGCTGCTGCTGGTCGCCGTGCCGCTGACGGTGGTGGCGCTGGGCCGCCGCACTCCGGAGCCGGCCACGGCCGCGGACGTCGAGGTCGTCGCCATCCCGCTGGACACCACCGAGGCCGTCCCGGCCGCCCCGGAGCGCCTGGCCCCCGCCAGCTAGGGGGTGCGGCGCTTGGGGAGGGGGACCCTCAGCAGGTCGTGAGCCACGGTCAGGTCGCCGTCGAAACCGGCGGCCCGCGCCTGCCGCTCGAACTCCGCGGGGTCGGTGTAGCGCTGGCTGAAGTGGGTGAGCACCAGGTGCCCCACCCCGGCGTCGAGCGCCACGCGGGCGGCCTGACCGGCGGTCAGATGCCCGTGCTCCTCGGCGAGGGCGACGTCCTCGTCCAGGAACGTGGACTCGATGACGAGCATGTCGCAGCCGTCGGCGAGGGCGTACACCCCGTCGCACAGCCGGGTGTCCATGACGAACGCGAACCGCTGGCCGCGCCGGACCTCGCTGACATCGTCGAGCGTGACCCCGCCGAGCACGCCGTCCCGCTGGAGCCGGCCGACGTCCGGGCCCCTCACGCCGTGCGCGGCGAGCAGCTCGGGCAGCATCCGGCGGCCGTCGGGCTCGACCAGGCGGTAGCCGTACGACTCGACGGGGTGCGACAGCCGGGCGGTGTGCAGCGTGTACGCGCCGGTGTCGGCGACCGGCCCGTCGGCGTCGACCGGGGCCTGGGTGATCTCGACGGTCTCCCGGTAGGCCGTGGCGTACCGCAGCCGGTCGAAGAAACGCTGCCCGGAGCGCGGGTAGTGGGCGGTGACGGGGTGCGGCACCCGGTCCAGGTTGATCCGCTGGATCACCCCGGCGAGTCCCAGCGAGTGGTCGCCGTGGAAGTGGGTGACACAGATCCGGTTCAGGTCGTGGGCGGCGACCCCGGCCCGCAGCATCTGCCGCTGGGTGCCCTCGCCGGGGTCGAACAGGATGCCCTCGCCGTCCCAGCGCAGCACATAGCCGTTGTGGTTGCGGTGCCGGGTCGGGACCTGGCTCGCCGTCCCGAGGACGACCAGTTCACGGACGGACACGACGGCCTATCCGGGGGGCCACTCGAGACCGCGGCCGCCGAGGACGTGGGCGTGCGTGTGGAAGACCGTCTGGCCGGCGCCCGCACCCGTGTTGAACACGATGCGGTAGCTGTCCAGCTTCTCCTCGTCCGCCACGGCCTGGGCCTCGCGCAGGAGGTCGGCGGCGAGCGCCGGTTCGGCGGTGGCGAGCGCGGCCGCGTCCTTGTAGTGGGCCCTGGGGATGATCAGGACGTGGGTGGGCGCCTGCGGGTTGATGTCGCGGAAGGCGACGGTCGTCTCGGTCTCCCGCACGATGGTCGCCGGGACATGCCCCGCGACGATCTTGCAGAACAGGCAGTCGTCCTGCGGCTCCCCAGCCATGGTCCCTCCGGGCGTTGGACGGCGACGGTGTGACCGGGGCATCGTATCGCCGCCGGGTGCCGCCGCGCGGAGGGTGATCGCGCGGCGGTCCCTCGGCGGTCCCTCAGCGCTCGGGCAGGGTGGGCGGAGTCTTCGCGGGCGTGGTCTCCAGCGCCTCCAGCGCGATCCGGATCGCCTCGTCGAGCTGGGCGTCCCGGCCCGCCGCCCAGTCCTGCGGGCGTTGGACGACCTCCACGTCCGGGTCGACCCCGTGGTTCTCCACGTCCCAGCCGTACCCCTCCAGCCAGATGGCGTACTTGGGCTGGGTGACCAGGGTGCCGTCGACCAGGTGGTACCGGCTGTCGATGCCGATGACCCCGCCCCAGGTGCGGGTGCCGACGACCGGCCCGAGCCCGAGCGCCTTGATGGCCGCGTTGACGATGTCGCCGTCGGAGCCGGAGAACTCGTTCGCCACGGCCACCACGGGACCGCGCGGCGCGTCCAGCGGATAGCTGTACGGCCGCATGCCGCGCGGCAGTTCCCAGCCGACGATGCGCCGGGCGAGCTTCTCCACGACCAGCTGCGAGGTGTGCCCGCCGCCGTTCTCCCGGACGTCCACGACGAGGCCCTCGCGGGCCACCTCGACCCGCAGGTCGCGGTGGATCTGGGCCCAGCCGGGCGCCTGCATGTCGGGCACGTGCAGATAGCCGAGCCGGCCGCCGGACCGCTCGTGGACGTACGCCCGCCGGTCCGCGACCCACGCGTGGTAGCGCAGCGGCTGCTCGTCGGCGACCGGCACGACGACGGTGTGCCGGGCGTCCCCGCCGCCGGCCGGTGAGACCGTCAGCTCCACCGGTTTGCCCGCGGTGCCGACGAGCAGCGGCCCTGGCCCGGTCACCGGGTCCACCGGCACCCCGGCCACCGCGGCGATCGCGTCACCGGGGCGCACCGCGACACCCGGCGCGGCCAGCGGAGCCCGGGCCTCCGGGTCGGAGGTCTCCGACGGCAGGATCCGGTCGATCCGCCAACTGCCGTCCTCATGGCGCGAGATGTCGGCGCCGAGCAGGCCCTGCCCGGGGCCGCCGCCGTGCCCGTGCCCGCCGACGTACGCGTGCGAGGTGCCCAGTTCGCCCTGCACCTCCCACAGCAGGTCGACCAGGTCGTCGTGGGTGGCCACCCGGTCCAGCAGCGGCCGGTAGCGGTCGAGGACGCCCGCCCAGTCCACGCCGTTCATGTCGGCCCGCCAGAAGTGGTCGCGCATGATGCGGCCGGTCTCCTCGAACATCTGCCGCCACTCCGCCGACGGGTCGACGCGCTGCCGCACCCGGCCGAGATCCACGGCGACGTTGGAGTCGCCGTCCTCGTCGCCGGAGGGGCGCCGGTCGCTCGGGACGACCCTGAGCCGCCCGTCCGTCCACAGCAGCACCCGTTTGCCGTCACCGCTGACCTCGAAGTGGTCGGCGTCGTCGGCGAGATGCTCCACGCGCCGCCGCACGAGGTCGTAGCGCTCCAGCTCGGTCTTCGGCTCGGGGTCGTCGAGTCCGGCCCGGGCCGCGCCGAGCACGCCGCGCACCGGGTGCCGCAGCCACAGCACCCCGTCCTTGGCGGCCCGCAGATGCCCGTAGCGGGCGGCCTCGACCGGGAACGGCACGATCCGGTCGGCGAGCCCCTCCAGGTCGATCCGGGTGGCCGGGGTGCCCTCGCTGTCGGGGGTCTCGTCCTTGTCCGGGGCGTCGAAGGCCCGCCCGTGCCGCTGCGGGCCGAACGGGGACGGCGTGGTCGCGGCGAGGGTGATCAGGTGCGGCCGTGAGCCCACGACGAACGCCAGGTCGAAGACGTGCTCGTCGTAGACGGGGTCGAAGGCCCGGGTGGACAGGAACGCCAGGTGCTTGCCGTCGAGCGTGAACGCGGGCGCGTAGTCCCGGAACCGCAGCGGGGTCGCCTCGGACACCGACAGGTCGGTGGTGTTGGCGAGCTTCAGCTGGGACAGCGGGTCGGGGCCGGGGTGCGCCCAGGCCAGCCAGGCCGAGTCCGGCGAGAACACCAGCCCCGAGACGGGGCCGTCGGCGCTGCGGTCCACCTCGCGGACCTCGCCGCTCTCCCGCTCGACGAACAGGAGCCGTCCGTCGTGCGCGGCGACCGCGGCCCGGCTGCCGTCGGGCGCCACGGCCAGCTCCAGCACCCGGCCGAGCCGTCCGGCGGCGAGCCGGCGCGGGGTGGCGCCGGGCGCGAGGCCGGTCGCGGGGGCGAACTCAAGGGCGTCCTCGCCCTCCGCGTCCGTCACCCACACCACCCACTCCTCGCCGTCCGCGCGGAAGGTGCGCGGCAGCCGGGCGCGGACGCCGGGCTCGGCGGCGAGCGCGCGGGCGGGGCCGGAGCGGTGGGTGACCCAGTGGACGCTGCCGCGGACGGCGACCGCGCTGCCGCGCGCGGTGTGGTCGGGGGACGCGGAGCCGAACCAGCGGGCGGCGTTCAGGAGGTACGGCCGGCGGTCGGTGCGCTGCCCGCCGAGCCGGACGCCGAGGCGGCGCGGCTCGGCCGTGTCCAGGTCGTCCAGCAGCCACAGCTCACCGGCGCTCGCGTAGACGACGCGGGTGCCGTCCCCGGAGGCGTGCCGGGCGTAGAAGCCGTCGACGGGTGTGTGCCGGCGCAGGTCGGAGCCGTCGGCGAGGGAGGAGTACACGGCGCCGACGCCCTCGTGGTCGGAGAGGAACGCGACCCGGTCGCCCGCCCACAGGGGGCACTCCAGGTTCCCGTCGAGGTCCTCGTGCAGCCGGACGAAGTCGCCGTCGCCCTCCCGGTCGATCCACAGCTTGCCCGCGGTGCCGCCCCGGTAGCGCTTCCAGCGGGCGGCCTCCAGCCCCATCGGCGCGGAGGCGAGCAGCAGGCGCGGCCCGTGCACGACGTCACCGACGGGTCCGTACGGCAGGGTGGTGGCGGGGCCGCCGTCCAGCGGGACGGCGTGCGCCCAGGTGCGGCGGCTGCCGCCCTGGCCCCAGGTGCTGATGGCGAGGACCCGGCCGTCCGGCGTCCAGCCGCGCACCCGGGTGCGCTGGCTGCCCCAGTGGGTGAGGCGGGTGGAGGGGCCGCCGTCGACCGGCGCGATGTGCACCTCGGGCGCCCCGTCGCGGGTGGACGTCCAGGCGACGGTCGTGCCGTCGGGCGAGATGCGCGGCGAGGTGACGGGGACGTTGTCGGCGCTGACCCGCCAGGCGCGGCCGCCGTCGAGCGGGGCGAGCCAGACGTCGTCCTCCGCGGTGAACGCGACGAGGTCGCCGTGCAGATGCGGGTGGCGCAGATAGGCGGGCGGGACCGGGGTGGAGGTCGCGGGCTGTGTCACGCGATCACCCTAGGGAAGGGTGGGGGCCGCGGACAGGGCTTCGGGGCCATTCCCCACGGTCCGGTGGCCGACCGTTCACTTGCCCTCCGGCCAGCAGTTCGGGCGCTGTTGGCAGTAGACGGTCTTCGTGACGGTCACGGTGACGGTCGGGCCGGGCCGCCCGCCGTCGCCGGGCCCCACCGGGGACGGCGTGGCGTCGCACCTGCCGAGGCCGTTGACGTGGAACCACTGCTTGCCGCCGACCTTCGCCACGAGGTCGCCACGTACGCAGGAGCCGCTGACGGCCCGCGTGATGCGGCCGGTGACGGTGATGTCCTTGCCGTCGGAGGTCTCGCCCTCGCAGTCCACCTTGACGACCGTCCGCTCGTCGGCCCTCGGCGAACTCCCGCCGCTGCCGCCGTCGTAGGAGCCGGTGCAGTTGAGCCACTGGACGTCGGCCTTCTGCCGCTCCAGCTCCTTGGTGACGGTCTGGTCGGTCGTGAACGCCACGGACGCGGCGCTCAGGCCGCCCGGATCGCAGGCGGTCATACCGCCGGCTCCCAGCGCGGCGAGCGCCGTCACGGCGACCCCTCGCGCCGCACGGCCCCGGATCCTGTGCGAAACCCCCATGGAAGGGCAGCCTGCCACTGTCCCGCGTGTCGCGGTAGGGCGCATACGGCCATGCCGTGTCAGGACCAGCGGCCGGTGCGCCCCAGCAGCAGGGCCGTCGCGGCGGTCCCGGCGGTCGAGGTGCGCAGCACGGAACGGCCGAGGCGGTGGGCGCGTGCGCCGGCCTCCTCGAACACGGCCAACTCCTCGGGGGAGACGCCGCCTTCGGGACCGACGACGAGCACCAGGTCGCCCTCGGCGGGCAGTTCGGCGGTGGCCAGCGGCGCGCTGCCGTAGTCCCGGTCCTCGTGCAGGACGGCGGCGAACGCGGCTCCCGCGAGGAGGGCGGCGACCTGCTTGGTGGTGGCCGCCTCCGTGACCTCGGGGAAGCGCACCCGGCGGGACTGCTTGCCGGCCTCGCGGGCGGTGGCCCGCCACTTGCCGAGGGCCTTCGCCGCGCGCTCGCCCTTCCACTGGGTGATGCAGCGGGCGGCCGTCCACGGCACGATCCGGTCGACGCCGGTCTCGGTCATGGTCTCGACGGCCAGTTCGCCCCGGTCGCCCTTGGGCAGGGCCTGGACGACGGTGATCCGCGGCCGGGGCTCGGGCTCCTCGGCGACCGCGCCGAGGTCGACGACCAGCCGGTCCTTGCCCTCGGCGGCGGCGACGACGCCCTCGGCCCAGTGCCCGAGCCCGTCGGTGAGGACGACCTCCTCGCCGGCCCGCAGCCGTTTCACGGACACGGCGTGCCGGCCCTCGGGCCCGTCGAGGACGTACGGCCCGCCGGCGTGCTCCAGGGAGTCGACGACGAAGACGGGCGCGGTCATCGGGTGGGTCCCTTCGGGTGGGCGGACAACGCTGTCGCCGCGGCTTCCAGTTCGGCGGCCAGGACCTCCACGAGCTGACCGGCGGGCAGTTCGCGGGCCTGGCGGTGGCCCTGCCCGGCCCACAGCGCCATGCCCTGGGGGTCGCCGGAGGCGGCGGCCTTCTTGCGCAGCGGCGCGGTCAGGTGGTGGATCTCGGGGTAGGCGGCGGGCGCGTACGGCCCGTGCTCGCGCAGGAAGCGGTTGACGAGGCCGCGGGCCGGGCGGCCGGAGAAGGCACGGGTCAGCTCGGTGCGGGTGAACAGGGGGTTGGTGAGCGCCTGCTTGTGCACGGCGTTCGCGCCGGACTCGTGGGTGGCCAGGAAGGCGGTGCCGAGCTGGGCGGCGGCGGCCCCGGCGGCGAGGACGGCGGCGATCTGGCCGCCCCGCATGATGCCCCCGGCGGCGACGACGGGGAGGCCCACGGTCTCGCGGATCTGGGAGACCAGGGTGAGCACACCGAGTCCGGCGCACTCGGCCTCGGGGTTGTCGCGGTGGGTGCCCTGGTGGCCGCCCGCCTCGACGCCCTGGGCGATCACGGCGTCCGCCCCGGCCCGCTCGACGGCGAGGGCCTCGTCGGGGGTGGTGGCGGTGACGAGGGTGAAGGTCCCGGCGCGGCGCAGGGACTCCAGCACGTCGGCGCCGGGCACCCCGAAGTGGAAGGAGACGACCGGCACCGGGTTGTCGAGCAGCACGGCGAGTTTGGCGTCGTAGCCGTCGTCGCGGCCGCTCTCGGGGTCCCCCAGCTCGGTCTCGTACCAGGCGGCCTCACCGGCGAGCTGATGGGCGTAGACGTCCACGGCGGCCGGGTCGGCCTGCTCCGGCTGGGGCATGAAGAGGTTCACGCCGAAGGGGCGCTGGGTGAGGCTCCGCAGCTGCTTGATCTCCTGGTACATCCCGTCGGCGGTCTTGTACCCGGCGGCCAGGAAGCCCAGCCCTCCCGCCTCGGACACGGCAGCGGCGAGCTGCGGCACGGAGACACCGCCCGCCATGGGGGCCTGCACGATCGGGTGCGGCAGGAGATCGGTCAGTGCGGAGGACATGCCCGCATGGTGTCACGTCCTCCGAACAAGTCCGAATCGGCCCTTCCCCTTGCGGCGGAAGGGATCGGGCCGCTCGGTCACCGACCGTTGAAGGCGTCCTTCAGCCGCGAGAACAGCCCCTGCTGACCGGGCTGGAACTGGCCCTGGGGCCGCTCCTCGCCGCGCAGCTTGGACAGCTCGCGCAGCAGGCGCTCCTGCTCGGGGTCGAGCTTGGTGGGGGTCTGCACCTCGACGTGCACGACGAGGTCGCCGCGGCCCCCGCCGCGCAGATGCGTCACACCGCGGCCGTGCAGCGGGATCGACTGGCCGGACTGGGTGCCGGGCCGGATGTCGACCTCCTCCATGCCGTCCAGCGTCTCCAGCGGGACCTTGGTGCCGAGCGCCGCCGCCGTCATCGGGATGGTGACGGTGCAGTGCAGGTCGTCGCCGCGCCGCTGGAAGGTGGAGTGCGGCAGCTCGTGGATCTCCACGTACAGGTCGCCGGCGGGACCGCCGCCGGGGCCGACCTCGCCCTCACCCGCGAGCTGGATCCGCGTGCCGTTGTCGACGCCGGCCGGGATCTTGACGGTGAGCGTGCGGCGGGACCGCACGCGTCCGTCGCCCGCGCACTCCGGGCACGGTGTGGGGACGACGGTGCCGAAGCCCTGGCACTGCGGGCAGGGGCGCGAGGTCATGACCTGGCCGAGGAAGGACCGGGTCACCTGCGACACCTCGCCGCGGCCGCGGCACATGTCGCAGGTCTGCGCGGAGGTGCCGGGCGCGGCGCCCTCGCCGTTGCAGGTGTTGCAGACGACGGCGGTGTCGACCTGGATGTCCTTCGTGGTGCCGAAGGCCGCCTCGTCGAGTTCGACCTCCAGCCGGATCATCGCGTCCTGGCCGCGCCGGGTCCGCGAGCGCGGGCCCCGCTGGGACGCGGTGCCGAAGAAGGCGTCCATGATGTCGGAGAAGTTGCCGAAGCCACCGGCGCCGAAGCCGCCCGCGCCTCCGCCGCCCGCCTGGGACAGCGGGTCGCCGCCGAGGTCGTAGACCTGCTTCTTCTGCGGGTCCGACAGCACCTCGTAGGCGGCGTTGATCTCCTTGAACCGCTCCTGGGTCTTCGGGTCCGGGTTGACGTCCGGGTGCAGCTCGCGGGCGAGCCGCCGGAAGGCCTTCTTGATCTCTTCCTGCGACGCGTCGCGACGCACGCCGAGCACGGCGTAGTAGTCCGTGGCCACCTACGACTCCGCCAGGATCTGTCCGACGTAACGTGCCACTGCGCGTACCGCTCCCATCGTTCCCGGGTAATCCATGCGGGTCGGTCCGACCACGCCGAGCTTGGCGACTGCCTCGCCGCCCGAACCGTAGCCCACCGACACGACGGACGTGGAGTTGAGTCCTTCGTAGGCGTTCTCGTGCCCGATGCGCACGGTCATGCCCGAATCCCCCGCCTCGCCCAGCAACTTGAGGAGCACGACCTGCTCCTCCAGGGCTTCGAGCACCGGCTGGATGGTGAGGGGGAAATCATGTGTGAAGCGGGTCAGATTGGCGGTGCCGCCGATCATCAGCCGCTCCTCGTTCTCCTCGACGAGCGTCTCCAGGAGGGTGGAGAGCACGGTCGAGACGGTGCCGCGGTCCTCGACGTCGAACGCCTCGGGCAGGTCCTCGACGAGCCGGGGCACGTCGGTGAAGCGCCGGCCCGCGACCTTGCTGTTCAGCCGGGCGCGCAGGTCCGCGAGCGAGGCCTCGCCGACGGGTGCCGGGCAGTCGATCATCCGCTGCTCGACCCGGCCGGTGTCCGTGATCAGCACGAGCATCACGCGCGCGGGGGCGAGCGAGAGCAGCTCGACGTGCCGGACGGTGGACCGGGTCAGCGACGGGTACTGCACGACGGCGACCTGCCGGGTGAGCTGCGCGAGCAGCCGTACCGTCCGCGCGACGACGTCGTCGAGGTCGACGGCGCCGTCGAGGAAGTTCTGGATGGCGCGCCGCTCGGGCGGGGTCATCGGCTTCACACCGGCGAGCTTGTCGACGAAGAGCCGGTAGCCCTTGTCGGTGGGGATGCGCCCGGCGCTGGTGTGCGGCTGCGCGATGTAGCCCTCGTCCTCCAGGGCCGCCATGTCGTTGCGTACGGTCGCCGGGGAGACGCCGAGGCTGTGCCGCTCGGTGAGCGCCTTGGAGCCGACCGGCTCCTCCGTCCCGACGTAGTCCTGGACGATCGCGCGCAGCACCTGGAGCCTGCGTTCACTCAGCATCTCGCGCACACCTCCAGCGGTCGGTCCCCTTGACGCCGGTTCCTGGCACTCTGTCCGTCCGAGTGCCAGCCGTCCCCGGCCAGTGTACGGCGGTGGGGTACACCCCGGGCAAGGCCGGTCGGTTTCACCTCCGTGCTCGGCGGGGGTGCTGTCGATAGCGTCGCGGTATGACGGTGACTTGGGAAGAGCTGGGGTGGGAGCGGTTGGCGGACGGGGTGGGCAGGTGCCGTCTGCCGGGCTGGGACTGCACGGTGGGGCTGGTCGCGGGCGACGGGGCCGCCCTGCTCGTGGACGCCGGTTCGAGCCTCGCGGAGGGGGCGCGGCTGCGGACGCAGGCGCAGTGGCTGACCGGTCACCGTGTGACCCATCTCGCGCTGACCCACCCCCACTTCGATCATGTCTTCGGCGCCGCGGCGTTCGCGGGCGCCGAGGTCTACGGACCGGTGGGCGTGGAGACCGTCCTCCAGGGGCGGGCGCGCGAGGAGCTGCGGGCGGACGCGGTGCGGCACGGCCTGGACGCGGGCGCGGCGGAGGAGGCGGCGGACGCGCTGGTGGTGCCCCGCCATCCGGTGAGCGGCGAGTGGACGCTGGACCTGGGCGGCGGGCGCCAGGTGCTGCTGGCGAACGTGGGTCCGGCGCACACGGCCCACGACCTGGTGGTGCTGGTGCCGGGCCGGCTCCCCGGCGAGCCGGAGGTGGTGTTCTGCGGCGACCTGGTGGAGGAGTCCGGGGAGCCGCAGGCCGGCCCGGACGCCGTGCCGTCGCACTGGCCGGACGCGCTGGACCGCCTCCTCGACCTGGGCGGCGGGGACGCGCTGTACGTGCCCGGTCACGGAGCGGTGGTGGACGCGGAGTTCGTACGGCGGCAGCGCGACGGGCTGGCCGCGAGATTCGGCGTGTCGCGGTGACCGGGCGTCCGGTTCTCCTATCGTCATCCGAATGCGCCAGTACTCCCCGGATCTGACCCCGCCCTGGAAGAAGCCCACGTCCGTCCCCGAGGTCCCGGCGGAGCCGGGGCTGGTGGTCGAGGAGCCCGGTACGGGCTTCTGCGGCGCGGTGATCCGCTGCGAGGCGGGCACGGTCACTCTGGAGGACCGCTTCGGCAAGCACCGGGTCTTCCCGATGGAGCCGCGGGGCTTCCTGCTGGAGGGCCGCGTGGTGACCCTGGTGAAGCCGGCCGCGGGCCCCGCGCGCCCGGCGCGCACGGCGTCCGGCTCGGTGGCGGTCCCGGGCGCGCGGGCCCGGGTGGCCCGCGCCGGGCGCATCTACGTGGAGGGCCGGCACGACGCCGAGCTGGTCGAGAAGGTGTGGGGCGACGACCTGCGCGTCGAGGGCGTCGTCGTGGAGTACCTGGAGGGCGTCGACGACCTGCCGACGATCGTCGACGAGTTCGCGCCGGGCCCCGACGCGCGGCTGGGCGTCCTGGTGGACCACCTGGTGCCGGGCTCGAAGGAGTGGCGGATCGCACAGGCGGTGACGAGTGAGCACGCGCTGGTCGTCGGCCACCCGTACATCGACATCTGGGAGGCCGTGAAGCCCTCCTCCCTGGGCATCGAGGCGTGGCCGCGGGTGCCGCACGGCCAGGACTGGAAGAAGGGCGTCTGCCGCGCCCTGGGCTGGCCGCCGGACAACACCGGCGCGGTGTGGCAGGCGATCCTGAAGCGGGTCGGCTCCTACAGGGACCTGGAGCCGGAGCTGCTGGGGCGGGTGGAGGAGCTGATCGACTTCGTCACGGCAGGCGGTGACGCCGGACGCCCGTGAGGGTTCCGAACTCGCCCGTGTCCAGTTCCACACCGAGCGGTTCGAGCAGCACGGGATCACCGAATTTCGTGATCCACTGCCCGCGATAGTCAGCTTGATCTCCCTCCCCGACGGGGTCGGTGAGGAGAACGCAGTGGGCCATGATCGGGTCGATGATCAGGTAGACGGGGATCCTGCCCGCCGCTTAGATGGAACGCTTCATCCCGTAGTCCCGGTCGACGCTCGAGCCACACCGCGTTCCAGCACCACGAGGTCCGGGATGGGCTCGCTGGCCTCGTCGACGATGTCCAGGTCCGTCGTCTGGAGTCGCTCCCGGGGCTTCCGCGGAATCTGGTCCTGCACATCCGCCACGATCCGGTTGTGCACCAGATCGGGAGCCGCCATCATCACGATTTCCCCCCGGAGAAGCTCGACCCTGACGCCTCGGGAGGCTCAAGTTCCTCGAAGTACTTGGTCATCCCACGCTCGTCCACAGCGGTCATCTCCGTGGCCCTCCACATCCGCCGCGTCCTTTTGGCGGCAGCCTGCGAACCAGGTTAGGACCGAACCGGCGTTCCGGGGGGATTCACTCGCCGGAGTGATCAGTCCACCAGATCCCTGACCACCGCGTCCGCGAGCAGGCGGCCGCGCAGGGTCAGCACCGCGCGTCCCTCGTCGTACGGCCCCTGCTCCAGCAGCCCCTCGGACAGGGCGCGGCGGGACGCGCGCAGGCCCTCCTCGTGGAGCAGGTCCAGCGGGGCGCCCTCACGCAGGCGCAGCTCCAGGAGGATGCGTTCGACGCGCCGGTCCTCGACGGTGAGGAGTTCGCGGCCGGCGCCCGGGGAGCGTCCCTCCGCGAGTGCCGCCGCGTAGGCGCCGGGGTGCTTGACGTTCCACCAGCGGACCCCGCCGACGTGGGAGTGGGCGCCCGGGCCCGCGCCCCACCAGTCGGCGCCGCGCCAGTACAGCTCGTTGTGCAGGCAGCGGCCCGCCTCGGTGGTGGCCCAGTTGGACACCTCGTACCAGTCGTAGCCCGCCTCGGACAGGACGGACTCGGCGATCAGGTAGCGGTCGGCGTGGACGTCGTCGTCGGTCATCGGGACCTCGCCGCGGCGGATGCGCCGGGCCAGCTGGGTCCCCTCCTCGACGATCAGCGCGTACGCCGACACATGGTCGGGCCCGGCGCCGATCGCGGCCTGAAGGGACGCCCGCCAGTCGTCGTCGGACTCCCCCGGGGTGCCGTAGATCAGGTCGAGGTTCACATGGTCGAAGCCGGCCGCGCGGGCCTCGGCCACGCACGCCTCGGGACGGCCGGGGGTGTGGGTGCGGTCCAGGACCTTCAGGACGTGCTGCCGCGCGCTCTGCATGCCGAACGAGATCCGGTTGAAGCCGCCCTCGCGGAGCGTGGCCAGATAGCCCGGGTCGACCGACTCCGGGTTGGCCTCCGTGGTGATCTCGGCGCCCGCCGCGAGCCCGAACTCGTCGCGGATCGCCCCGAGCATCCGCACGAGGTCGCCGGCGTCCAGCAGGGTGGGCGTACCGCCGCCGACGAAGACCGTGCGGACCTCGCGCGGGTCGTCGCCCAGCACCTTGCGGGCCAGGCGGATCTCGTCGACGAGGGTCTCGGCGTAGTTGTCGCGGGACGCCAGGACGCCGCCGCTGCCGCGCAGCTCGGTCGCCGTGTAGGTGTTGAAGTCGCAGTAGCCGCAGCGGGTCGCGCAGTACGGGACGTGCAGATAGAAGCCGAGGGGGCGGTCGGCCGCGCCGGTGAGCGCCTGCGGGGGCAGCGCGCCGTCGGCGGGGACGGGCTCGCCGTCGGGGAGTGCGGAGGGCATGGGCTCCATTGTCCCGCACCGCGCGGGCTACTCGGCCTGGAGCACCAGCAGCGCGAGATCGTCCTCCGGCGGGCGCCCGCCGAACTCGTGCACCAGCGTGCGGATGCGTTGCGCGATGAGGTCGGCGTTCAGGCCCGCGCAGCCGGCCAGCGCGGCCGCGAGGCCGTCTCCGTCGTCGAACTGGCGGGAGCCGCTGCGCCGCTCGGTCACCCCGTCCGTCACACAGAGCAGGGTCTCGCCGGAGCGCAGCTCGAAGGTCTCGCTGGTGTAGGTGGCGTCCTCGAACACCCCGAGCAGGGTCTGCGGCTGGGCGGCGGTGTGGACCTCGCCGTCCGCGCCGAGCAGGAGGGGCAGCGGGTGCCCGGCGGAGCCGAGCGTGCAGCGCACGCCGCCGTCGAACGGGGTCAGCTCGCCGTACAGGAGGGACAGGAACCGGGTCTGCGGGCCGTCGCCGGGGACGACGGGTCCGACGAGGGCGCGGGCGGCGGCGTCGGCGGCCTCGGTGGCGTCGTCGAGGAGGAGCTGGTTGAGGCGGTCGAGGACGTCGGCGACGCGGTAGCCCTCGCGGGCGAGGAGCCGCAGCCAGGGGCGGGCGATGCCGATCACCACGGCCGCCTCGGGCCCCTTGCCCTGGACGTCGCCGATGGCGAAGCACCAGCGGCCGTCGCCGGCCGGGAAGAGGTCGTAGAAGTCGCCGCTCGGGCCGCCCTTGTCGCACGGCTCGTACACCAGCGCGCTGGCCACGCCGGGGATCTCCGCGACGGCGCCGGGCAGCAGTCCGCGCTGGAGCACCCGGCTGATGGTGGCCTGCCGCGCGTACTGGCGGGCCGCGCCGATGGCGAGGGCCACTCTCCGGGCGAGGTCCTCGACGAGCCCGGTGATCTCGTCGGGGAGGCTCGTCACGCCGGCCCGCCCGATGACCAGCGTGCCCAGCGGGCGGCCCCCGGCGACCAGGCGGTACGCGAGCGCGGTGCCCCGCGCGCCGCGCGCGCCGAGCGCCTCGCCGGGCCAGGGGTGGGTGACGGGCCCGGTGCGGTGGGCGTCCGCCGGGCGCGGGGGCTCCTTGTCCAGGACGCGGCGCAGGTCCTCGATGTGGTTCTCCGAGGCGTGCCAGACGCGGGCCAGGCGGGGGCCGGTGCCGTCGACCGGGCCGCTCTCGCCGGGGCCGCCGTGTCCCCAGCGCCCGGCGACCTCGTCCTCCAGCCACACCGCGCACCAGTCGGCGAGGCGCGGCACGATCAGCTGGCCGGCGAGCGCGGCGACCAGGTTCTCGTCGAGCTGCCCGGCGAGCAGGTCGGACGCCTCGGCGAGGAAGGAGAGGGCGCCCCGGTTGAGCCAGTCCCGCTCCCGCTCCCCGCGATGGGGGTGCTCCCCCGCCGTATCGGGCGGGGCGGACGGGGGCGGCTCCGGCGCCGTGCCGGACGGGGCGGGCGGCTCCGGCGCCGTGTCGGGCGGGGGCGGCTCCGGCGCGAGGATCTCGGCGACGCGCAACCCGCCGTCCGGCGCGTGCTCCCCGCCGTGGGGGCGCGGGCCGTCCGCCTCTCCCGCCTGGTCCTCGGGGGGCAGCCGGGCCCACACGGTCTTGGAGCCGGTGCGGTAGGTGACGCCCCAGGACTCGGCGAGCCGGGCCACCAGGCGCAGTCCGCGCCCGTGCTCGGGGGAGTCGTACGGGCCCTCCGCCTCCGTGTCGCGCGGGGCGCGCGAGGGGTGGTGGTCCAGCACCTCCACGACCAGGGCACCGGTGTCCGGCTCCAGCCGGCAGGTCAGCCGGACGTCCGTGCCGGCGTGCACGACGGCGTTGGTGACGAGCTCGCTGACGGCCAGTACGGCGTCCTGGATCTGGCGCTCCTGGATACGGTCGGCGCCGGGGAGACCGGAGGCCGCCCACTCCGACAGAGCGGAGCGGACGAGGGTCCGGGCGGTGGCCGGGGAGAGGGAGCTGCCGGGGAGGAGAGCACGGGTCTCCGGGGGCGGACCGGGGTGTACGCCGGGCGGATCGGTGTGCGCGCCGGGCGTACCCGGTTGCGCGCCGGGCGGTCCGGTGTGCGCGGGAGCGTCAGGTAGGTGCGCGGGCGTGTCCGTGTGCTGCGCGGGCGCAGGGCCGCGCGGACTCGCGTGCGCGGGCGCACTCAGGGGGTGCGCGGGCGCGTCCTGGGCGCGCGGGGGCGCGTCCCCCGGGTGCGCGGGCGCATCAGAGGCACGGGTGACGGTCTCCCGTTGCACCGGAATGGCCCCCATGGACAGCTCCCCGAGCAGTTCGAACGAATACGCCTCAGCCGACGCCGCCACAGTGACAGACTGGCCGCGCCCATAAGCACCGAGTTACCGAAGTGGGCCGCCATGAGTGAGAACCGTGCTACGCCCGTGCTCGAAGACGGACCGGATGACGACCGAATTCGAGCGGCTGAGCCGCCTCCCGCTCGACGCGGCGGCATCCCCGAATGAGGCTTTCCCATGACCGATGAGGCAACGGCCGACGAGCGTGCCGGCATCCTTCTGGTCGATGACATGGAGGACAACCTGATCGCCCTGGAGGCCGTGCTGGCCTCCCTCGACGAGCCTCTCGTCCGGGCGCGGTCGGGTGAGGAGGCGATGGAGGCGCTGCTGCGGCAGCGGTTCGCCCTGGTGCTGCTCGACGTGCGGATGCCGGGCATGGACGGGTTCGAGACCGCCGCGAACATCAAACGGCTCGACGAGGCCAAGGACGTCCCGATCATCTTCCTGACCGGCGCCGACGACGAGCCCGGCTTCGCGTTCCGCGGCTATGCCACGGGGGCCGCCGACTATCTGACGAAGCCGTTCGACCCGTGGGTGCTGCGGGCCAAGGTCCGTGTGTTCCTGGAGCTGCACCGCAAGAACCAGCAGCTGGCCCGGCTGCTGGCGCGCAGGCCGCCGCGTGGCGCGGAGTTCCTTCTGCGCCTGGACGCCCTGGCCCGGGACCTGGACCGGGAGGACCCCCCGGACACCGCGACGCTGCGCGACCGGGTCCGGGAGCTGCGGGAGCTGGCGGACGGGCCGCACGGCTCCTGACCCCGGCAGACGTGTGGACCGCGCGGCACGCCGCGCGGTCCACCACGGGAAGGGGCCGGAGGGGTCAGGCCTCCCGCGTCCCCGCGTACATCTCCTCGATGAGGTCCTTGTACTCGCGCTCCACGACGGGGCGCTTCAGCTTCAGGCTGGGCGTGATCTCGCCGTGCTCCACGTCGAGGTCGCGCGGCAGCAGCCGGAACTTCTTGATCGTCTGCCACTTCTGCAGCCCGGCGTTGAGCTGCTGCACATAGGCGTCGACCATGGCGACCGTCTCCGGCGCGGCCACGATCTCGGCGTACGGCTTGCCCCCGAGCCCGTTCTCCTCGGCCCACGCCTGCAGGGCGATCTCGTCGAGGGCGATCAGCGCCGTGCAGAAGTTCCGGTCGGCGCCGTGCACGAGGATGTTCGAGACGTACGGGCAGACCGCCTTGAACTGGCCCTCCACCTCGGCGGGCGCGATGTACTTGCCGCCGGACGTCTTGATGAGGTCCTTCTTGCGGTCGGTGATCCGCAGGTAGCCGTCCGGGGACAGCTCGCCGATGTCACCGGTGTGGAACCAGCCGTCGGCCTCCAGGACCTCGGCGGTCTTCTCCGGCAGCCCGTGGTAGCCCTGCATGATGCCGGGGCCGCGCAGCAGGATCTCGCCGTCGTCGGCGATACGGACCTCGGTGCCGGGCAGCGGCTTGCCGACCGTGCCGGTGCGGTACGCCTCGCCGGGGTTCACGAAGGACGCGGCGGAGGACTCGGTGAGGCCGTAGCCCTCCAGGATGTGGATGCCGGCGCCCGCGAAGAAGTAGCCGATCTCCGGGGCGAGCGCCGCGCTGCCGGAGACGCAGGCGCGCAGGTTGCCGCCGAAGGCCTCACGGATCTTGGCGTACACGAGCGCGTCGGCGACCTTGTGCTTGGTGGCCAGGCCGAACGGCGCGGAGTGGGTGCCGGTGCGCCGGAAGTTGTCCTGGGTGACCTTGGCGTACTCGCGGGCGACGCCGGCCGCCCACTGGAAGATCTTGTACTTGGCGCCGCCGCCCGCGCGGGCCTTGGCGGCGACCCCGTTGTAGACCTTCTCGAAGATGCGCGGCACGGCGGCCATGTAGGTCGGCTTCACGACCGGCAGGTTCTCGATGATCTTGTCGACACGGCCGTCGACGGCGGTGACGTGCCCGACCTCGATCTGGCCGGAGGTGAGCACCTTGCCGAAGACGTGCGCGAGCGGCAGCCACAGGTACTGCACGTCGTCCCCGCTGACCAGGCCGGTCGCGGCGATCGCCTTCGCCATGTACGCCCAGTTGTCGTGCGGCAGGCGCACGCCCTTGGGGCGGCCGGTGGTGCCGGAGGTGTAGATCAGGGTGGCGAGCTGGTCCTTGGTGATCGCGCCGACCCGTTGCTTGATCAGGCCCGGCTCCTTCTCCAGCCGGGCCGCGCCGCGGGCCTCCAGCTCGGCGAGGCCGATGACCCAGTCGTCGGTCTCCACACCGGCCGCGTCGATCACGACGACCTGGAGCAGCTGCGGCAGCTCGGCGCGCTTCTCGCGGGCCTTGGCGACCTGCGCCGCGTCCTCGGCGATCAGCACCCGGCTCTCGGAGTCGGCGAGGATGAACGCCGACTCCTCGGCGTTGGTCTGCGGGTACACGGTGGTGGTGGCCGCGCCGGCGCACATGATGCCCAGGTCGGCGAGGATCCACTCGATCCGGGTGGAGGACGCGAGCGCCACCCGCTCCTCGGGCTGCACCCCCAGCTCGATGAGGCCGGCCGCGATGGAGTGCACGCGCTCGGCGGCCTGCGCCCAGCTCAGCGACTTCCAGTCGTCCGGGCCCTCCCCGGACGCGGGCGGTGTCGGATAGCGGTACGCCTCGGCGTCCGGCGTGGCGGCCACGCGCTCCAGAAAGAGGGTCGCCACGCTCGGCGGACGGTTCTCGATCAGTGTCTGTGTGTCGCTCACGACATCCTCCGGGGGCCCCGCGACGGTGCGGCTGGTTCCACGTTCCACTCACGCTTGTTTAACTCGCGAGTAACTATCGAGCAGGCATCAGGTTAAAGGTCGACAGCCCCCCGCGTAAGAGCCTGCGCCCTGTCACTTCCTCCGAATGGTCACGACGCGCACACAGAAGGGTCCGTCGCGCTTTCGCACGACGGACCCCCTGATGCGGCGATTTGCCGGGTCACACGGGGTTACCCGTGGTCACTTCTTG
The DNA here is from genome assembly GCF_008973465.1 of Streptomyces sp. SS1-1. Classification (NCBI taxonomy): domain Bacteria; kingdom Bacillati; phylum Actinomycetota; class Actinomycetes; order Kitasatosporales; family Streptomycetaceae; genus Streptomyces; species Streptomyces sp. SS1-1. The sequence goes on from NZ_WBXN01000004.1 coordinate 2,336,915, forward strand.
CCCTTGCCCGACCCCGCGCTGTCATCGCTGCTCAGCACCGCGATGAAGGCTTCCTGGGGAACCTCCACGGAACCCACCATCTTCATCCGCTTCTTGCCTTCCTTCTGCTTCTCCAGCAGCTTGCGCTTCCGGGAGATGTCACCGCCGTAGCACTTGGCGAGGACGTCCTTGCGGATAGCGCGGATGGTCTCGCGGGCGATCACCCGGGAGCCGATGGCCGCCTGGATCGGCACCTCGAAGGCCTGCCGCGGGATCAGCTCGCGCAGCTTGGCGACGAGCCGCACCCCGTACGCGTACGCGGCGTCCTTGTGGGTGATCGCCGAGAAGGCGTCCACCTTGTCGCCGTGCAGCAGGATGTCGACCTTGACCAGGCTGGAGGTCTGCTCGCCGGTGGGCTCGTAGTCCAGCGAGGCGTAGCCGCGCGTCTTGGACTTCAGCTGGTCGAAGAAGTCGAAGACGATCTCCGCGAGCGGCAGGGTGTAGCGGATCTCCACCCGGTCCTCGGAGAGGTAGTCCATGCCGAGCAGGGTGCCGCGCCGGGTCTGGCACAGCTCCATGATCGAGCCGATGAACTCGGTCGGCGCGAGGATCGTGGCGCGCACGACCGGCTCGTACACCTCGTTGATCTTGCCCTCGGGGAACTCGCTCGGGTTGGTGACGGTGTGCTCGGTGCCGTCCTCCATCACCACCCGGTAGACCACGTTCGGGGCGGTGGCGATCAGGTCGAGGCCGAACTCGCGCTCCAGCCGCTCCCGGATCACGTCCAGGTGCAGCAGCCCGAGGAAGCCGACACGGAAACCGAAGCCGAGGGCGGCGGAGGTCTCCGGCTCGTAGACCAGGGCGGCGTCGTTGAGCTGCAGCTTGTCCAGGGCCTCGCGCAGCTCCGGGTAGTCCGATCCGTCCAGCGGGTACAGGCCCGAGAAGACCATGGGCTTGGGGTCCTTGTAGCCCCCGAGCGCCTCCGTGGCCCCCTTCTGCTGGCTGGTGACGGTGTCACCGACCTTGGACTGGCGGACGTCCTTCACACCGGTGATGAGGTAGCCCACCTCACCGACGCCCAGGCCGTCGGCGCCGAGCATCTCGGGCGAGTTCGTCCCGATCTCCAGCAGCTCGTGGGTGGCGCCGGTCGACATCATCTTGATGCGCTCGCGCTTGTTGAGCTGCCCGTCGATGACACGGACGTACGTCACGACACCGCGGTAGGAGTCGTAGACCGAGTCGAAGATCATCGCGCGGGCCGGGGCGTCCGCGACGCCGACCGGCGCCGGGATGTCCCGGACGACCTTGTCGAGCAGCGCGTCGACGCCGACGCCGGTCTTGGCGGAGACCCGGAGCACGTCGTCGGGGTCGCAGCCGACCAGGTTGGCGAGCTCCTCGGCGAACTTCTCGGGCTGCGCCGCCGGCAGGTCGATCTTGTTCAGCACGGGGATGATCGTGAGGTCGTTCTCCATCGCCAGGTAGAGGTTGGCGAGGGTCTGCGCCTCGATGCCCTGGGCTGCGTCGACGAGGAGGATGGTCCCCTCGCAGGCGGCGAGCGACCGCGAGACCTCGTAGGTGAAGTCGACGTGCCCCGGGGTGTCGATCATGTTGAGGATGTGCGTGTTGCCGGGTTCGTGGGTGGGAGCCCACGGCAGACGCACCGCCTGGGACTTGATCGTGATACCGCGCTCGCGCTCGATGTCCATGCGGTCGAGGTACTGAGCACGCATCTGCCGCTGCTCGACCACACCGGTCAGCTGGAGCATCCGGTCGGCGAGCGTGGACTTGCCGTGGTCGATGTGCGCGATGATGCAGAAATTGCGGATCAGAGCCGGGTCGGTACGGCTCGGCTCGGGCACATTGTTAGGGGTCGCGGGCACGCAGGGTCCTGTCTCTTGAGGCGCCTTATGCCTCGGGTCGGATCGATACGTAGGTTCCATGGTCCCATGGGCGGCGACCTGGAGCGGGTTTGGGCCATTCTTCGGCCCACTGCTAGTCTGGGTGGCTGTGTCTCATGCCCTCTCAGCGCGAGACACACCTTCAAGAAATCACCTGGTACGGGACCGGTCTCCGCTTCGGGAGGCTCCTGGCCCGTGCCTGAACCTGAAAAGGCTCATTCGTGGCGAACATCAAGTCCCAGATCAAGCGGATCAAGACCAACGAGAAGGCCCGGCTGCGCAACAAGGCCGTCAAGTCCTCCCTGAAGACCGCGATCCGCAAGGCCCGCGAGGCCGCTGCCGCGGGTGACGTCGAGAAGGCCACCGAGTACCAGCGCGCTGCCGCGCGTCAGCTCGACAAGGCCGTCTCCAAGGGCGTCATCCACAAGAACCAGGCCGCCAACAAGAAGTCGGCGCTTGCTTCGAAGGTCGCGTCCCTCAAGGGCTGACATCTTCCTGATCTGACCGCCGGAGGGAATCGAGCGGGCCCTCTCTCATCCGCTCCCGTCCGGCACCCCCGGATCCGCACGCGGCCTGCGTTCGCCACGCGGGTGCGGATCCAGCAGCTCGATCCGAAGGCCCCGGCGCCCACCTTCCCCAGGGCGGGCGGCGGGGCCTTCGGCATGCCCGCTCGGCTTCCGCGGCTCCCCCGGTTGCCTCTCGGAGCAGGTCAGCTCCAGAAGTCGTCGGCCGTGTCGATGTCCGCGACGCACTCGTCGAGGTCGGTGATCTTGTCCCCGACGATCCGGAAGACGATGCATCCGGTCTGGTCGATGTGCTTGCCGCCCCGGTCGGCGGTGAAGTGGTGCGCGGCCACGGCGTGCCCGCGCCCGTCGACGAACACGTCCCGCAGCTCCACCCGGAACGATCCGCCGGTCTCCGAGCCCAGCCGGCCGTAGTAGTCGAAGACCGCGTCGAACCCCTTGTGGTCCCCGGAGAGCGGATGCGAACCGGGCACATGGTGGGTGCAGTCCCCGGTCATCATGCCGCGCAGGGTCTCCATGTCCCCGCGCTGGAACGCCGCGTACCCCTCGCGGACGAGAGCCGCGTGTGGATGCTCAGCCATCGTGATCGCCACCTTTCACCGTCCGGCGACACCAGCTGATACGTCCGATTCTCCTCGCCCCGGTGACACCTGTCGTTCCGATCAGGGCGTCCCCCGGAGCGGGGGGCGAGCGGGTGGGGTCTCAGGCGCGGCCCCGGGAGCGGGCGGCGCGGGCGATCGTCACGACCGCCTTCTCCAGGGCGTACTCCGGGTCGTCCCCGCCGCCCTTCACACCGGCGTCGGCCTCGGCGACCGCCCGCAGCGCGACCGCGACACCGTCGGGTGTCCACCCGCGCATCTGCTGACGCACCCGGTCGATCTTCCAGGGCGGCATGCCCAGCTCACGGGCGAGATCGGCGGGCCGGCCACCACGGGCGGACGACAGCTTGCCGATGGCCCGCACGCCCTGCGCGAGCGCACTGGTGATCAGTACGGGCGCGACCCCGGTCGACAGCGACCAGCGCAGCGCCTCCAGCGCCTCCGCCGCCCGGCCCTCCACGGCCCGGTCGGCGACGGTGAAGCTCGACGCCTCGGCGCGCCCTGTGTAGTAGCGCCCGACGACGGCCTCGTCGATGGTGCCCTCGACGTCCGCGACCAGCTGGCTCACCGCCGACGCCAGCTCCCGCAGATCACTGCCGATGGAGTCGACCAGGGCCTGGCACGCCTCGGGCGTCGCGGACCTGCCGGTGGCCCGGAACTCCTGCCGGACGAACGCCAGCCGGTCCGCCGGCTTGGTCATCTTCGGGCAGGCCACCTCGCGCGCCCCCGCCTTGCGGGCGGCGTCGAGCAGCTTCTTGCCCTTGGCCCCACCGGCGTGCAGCAGCACCAGCGTGATCTCCTCGGCGGGAGACCCCAGATACGACGTGACGTCCTTGACGGTGTCCGCCGACAGGTCCTGCGCGTTCCGCACGACGACGACCTTGCGCTCCGCGAACAGTGACGGGCTGGTCAGCTCGGCGAGCGTGCCGGGCTGCACCTGGTCCGCCGTGAGGTCCCGTACGTCCGTGTCGGCGTCGGCGGCCCGCGCGGCGACCACCACCTCCCGCACGGCACGGTCGAGCAGCAGCTCCTCCTGACCCACGGCGAGGGTCACGGGGGCGAGGGGATCGTCGTTCGCACTCTTCCTGGCCATCGCGTACAGCATGGCACGCGGGTACGACAACGCCGGCCGGCGCACCCCCGGGCCTACGGCTCCTCGCGCCAGCCCTCCCACTCCCCCGCGAACGCGTCCAGCTCCGCGGGGTCGAGGTGCTCCCGCTCGTCGCGCAGCACCAGCAGCCACTGCGCGTCCTCGGCGTCGTCCTCGCCGGCCAGGGCGTCCCGCACGAGATGCGGCTCCTCCTCGATGCCGAACCGCTCCCGCAACGCCTCGGCGGCCTCCTCGGCCGCGTCGCGGTCGGGCAGCACCAGCACATGTCTCACATCGCTCACGGACCAATTCTCCGGCACCGGGGAGGACCGGGGGCGGGGCCCCTGGGCTGGTGAGGCTGGGCTGGTGAGCCTGGGCTGGTGAGCCTGCGCTCGTGATCGTGGGCTCGTGACCGTGGGTGCCGTCACTCGTGGCCGCCGGGCGCGTGACCGTGGCGTGCGCTCACCCGTGCCCACCGGGCGCGCGGACCGCCGGCACCCGGTCCAGCGTGATGCCGAACCGCTCCCGGTAGACCCCCAGCACCTCCTCGTCCGTGTCCAGCTCCCGCTCCTCGCGGCTCCCGCCAGCCGCCGTCTCCTTGAACGTGCGGCCGCTGAGCGTGATCCGCCCTCCGTCCTCCGTGACCCGCGAGCACACCAGCGACTGCGTGAAGTGCGACTGGGGCGAGGTGCTGTGCCACCACGCGCCGGACACGAAGTCCGCCAGCACCCGCGGCCGCAGCTCCAGCCGGTACTCGGGCCTGCCGTCCATGACGACCTCCAGGTCGACCGCCTCGCTTCCCCCCGCCGTCGCGTCCCCGCCGCGCGCCCCCGCGGCGTCCGGCCCGGCCTCGGTGATCCGGAACACCCCCGCCGGGTCCACCTGCTCGTCGCGTGCGTAGAGCGCCAGCGGATGGTGGCTGTGCGCCCCGAAGCCCACGTCCGCCAGCCAGGTGCCCCCGTCCGCCGTCCCGACCTTCAGCGCCATGTGGTCGTACGGGATGCCGAGCTTCCCCTCCTTGCCGTGCACGCGCGCCGCGAGCAGCGTCACCTCGAAGCCGAGCGCGCCGAGCAACGCCCCGAAGGCGCCGTTGAGTTCGTAGCAGAACCCGCCGCGCCCGGTCCCCACCACCTTGTCCAGCAGCCGCTTCTCCTCCAGGACGATCTCCTCGCCGAGATGGATCGACAGGTTCTCGAAGGGCACGGCGCGCAGATGCCGCAGATGCAGCTCGCGCAGGGCCTCGGAGGTGGGCCGGGCCGGACGCTCGGCCCCCAGACGGCTCAGATAGGCATCGATCTCCACGGAATCCATGCCCTCAGTCTCCCGCGACGGCCAACTCGGCACCCGCCCCGGTCACCGCCAGCGCCCCGTCCCGGTCCGTGCTCAGCACCACCGCGCCCTGGGCCCGCAGCGCCGCGACCGTGCCGGGGGCGGGATGCCCGTACGGGTTGTCCGCGCCCGCGGAGATGAGCGCGAGCCGGGGCGCCACCCGGCGCAGGAGTCCCGGATCCTGGTACGCGGAACCGTGGTGCGCGACCTTCAGCACGTCCACCCCGCCCAGCAGGGCCCCGGCCGGCGATCTCAACAGGGCGCGCTGCGCCGGGGGTTCGAGGTCGCCGAGGAGCAGCAGCCGCAGTCCCGCCGACCGGACGAGCAGGGTGACGCTCGCGTCGTTCGGTCCTTCCGGGACCGTCGCCGGGCCCGGTGGCGGCCACACCACGCGCCAGCTCAGGTCGCCGGTGCGGCGCTCCTCGCCTGCGGTGGCCCGCGTCACCGGGACTCCCCGCGCCGCCGCCTCACGCCGGACGAACTCCGCCTGGTCCGCCGGTTCCTGGTGGCCCGTCGTCTCGATCGCCCCGACCTCCCGGTCGCGCAGGACGCCGGGCAGGCCCGCCACATGGTCGGCGTGGAAGTGCGTCAGGACGACCAGCGGGATCCGTGTGATGCCGAGGGTGCGCAGGCACCGGTCGGCCAGCACCGGGTCGGGTCCCGCGTCCACCACGACCCCCGTCCCCGCGCCCGCCGCGAGCACCGTCGCGTCGCCCTGCCCGACGTCGCACATCGCGAACCGCCACCCCGGCGGCGGCCACCCCGTGACCACCCGGGTCAGCGGCGGCGGCTGCACCACGGCCAGCACGAGCAGCACCCCGAACGCCCCGCACCACCACGGGTGCCGTATCAGCCGGCGCCCCGCCAGCAGCAGGGCCGCCGTGGCGAGGGCGAGCAGCGCCGCCCCGGTCCAGCTGCCCGGCCAGTCCACGCCGGCGCCGGGCAACGCGGCACCGGTCCGGGCGACGTCGGCGATCCACCCGGCCGGCCACCCCGCGCACCAGGCCAGCGCCTTCGCCACCGGCATCGCCCATGGGGCCATCGCCAGCGCGGCGAATCCCAGCACCGTCGCCGGGGCGATCGCGAACTCCGCGAGCAGGTTGCAGGGGACCGCCACCAGGCTCACCCGGGCCGACAGCACCACGACGACCGGGGCGCACAGCGCCTGCGCGGCGGCAGCGGCGGCCAGTGCCTCCGCGAGCCGTGGCGGGACCCGGCGCCGGCGCAGCGCCGCGCTCCAGCGGGGCGCGAGGGTGAGCAAGGCGCCGGTGGCCAGGACGGAGAGCAGGAAGCCGTAACTGCGGGACAGCCAAGGGTCGTACAGCACCAGCAGCAGCACGGCGGTCGCGAGCGCCGGGATCAGCGACCGGCGCCGCCCGGTGGCCAGGGCGAGCAGGGTCACCGCCCCGCAGGCCGCGGCCCGCAGGACACTCGGATCGGGCCGGCACACGACGACGAACCCGAGAGTGAGCGCCCCGCCGAGCAGCGCCGTCGTCCGCAGGGGTAGGCCGAGGCGGGGTGCGAGCCCCCGGCGCTCGGCGCGCTGGGCGAGTCCGGGCGGGCCGACGAGCAGGACGAGGATGATCGTGAGGTTGCTCCCCGACACCGCCAGCGTGTGCGCCAGGTCGGTCTCCTTGAACGCCTGGTCCAGCTCCGGGGTGATCCGCGCGGTGTCCCCCACGACGAGCCCCGGCAGCAGCGCCCGGGCGTCGGCGGGCAGCCCGTCGGTCGCCTCCCGCAGCCCGGCCCGCAAGCGCCCCGCCAGCCGCTGGGCCGCCGACGGCTCCCCCACGACCTCCGGCACCGCGGGTTCCCGCACCCGCAGCACGGCCGCGATGTCACCGCTCTCCGACGGCGGCACGACCCGGGCCGTCACCCGCACCCGCGTGGAGGGCAGCAGGGCCAGCCAGGGGGACGGCCGGTCCTCGGCGGTCCCGGTTCCCCGCGGCGGCGAGCCTGTGGGGGACGTGGCGGACGTGGGGGACGGGGAGGAAGTGGGGGAAGAGGTCCGCCGCTCGACATCGACCACCATCAGGACCGGGGTCCGGGTCACCACGGCCGCGCCGTCCCGCGTCTCCACACGCCGTACGTCCGCGTCGAACAGGACGGCGCCAGGTCCCGGTGCCGGGCCTCGCACCTTGGGCCGGTACAGCCGTGGGTCCGAGGTGATCTCCGCCTCGGCGACGACGGTGGCGTACCGCTCGGCGAGCCCGGGCAGTGGCCCGCGCCGCAGATCGGCTCCGTGCAGCCCGGCCGAGGCGGCGGCCGCGGCGACACAGAGCAGGACGGCGGCGACCGTGACGCCCTGCCAACCGGACCGGCCCGCCACCCTGGCCTGCGCCCGGCCCCGCGCCCGGCGGCCCCGCGCCCGGCGGCCCCGCGCGGCCCTCCCCCGCCGCAGCGTCAGCAGGACCCCGGCGGCGAGCAGGCACCCGACCGCAGTGCCGGTCACCCACACCGGCGAGGCGTCCAGCAGCAACGCCGACGTGGCCCAGGCGGCCAGTGCCGGCGGCACCAGCCGCAGATCCGTCGGCCCCTCCTGCCGCGGATGGGCCGCCCCGAGCCGGCTCCCGGCCGCCGCGTGCACGGCGGCACGAGTGCCCCGCTTCTCCTCCTCGGTTCGCCCGCCGCGCGCTTCCTCCCGGCCCGCCCGCCGGCCTCCTCCCCCCTCATGGCCGTACGAGATTCCGCAGGTCGGCGAAGCGGCGGTCGCCGATGCCGTTCACGTCCCGCAGTTCGTCCACCGAGCGGAAGCCACCGTGCCGGGTGCGGTGGTCGATGATGTGCTGGGCCAGCACCGGCCCGACCCCCGGCAGCGTGTCGAGCTGTTCCAGCGTGGCCGTGTTGAGCGACACCGGCGCTGTCGGCGCGCCCCCGGGACCGGTGGCGCCGCCCGTCTCCGCGGCCGGGGCGGCTCCGGCGGCACCCGGCGGAGCGCCGACGATCACCTGCTCGCCGTCCACCAGGAAGCGGGCCTGATTCAGCCCGTCCATGTCCGTGCCGGGCCGCACCCCGCCGGCCGCCCGCAGAGCGTCGGCGACGCGCGAGCCCGCCGGCAGCCGGTGCACGCCCGGGTCACGGACCTTGCCGCCGACGTCCACCACGATCTCGGCGCCGGGCGAGCCCGCGGCACCCGGCCCGGCGGACACCGTCGCGCCGGACTCGGCCGCCGCCCCGTCCCGCGTCGCGTCACCGTGGGAGGCCGCCGCGCGCACCACCTCGGGTGCCCGCACGGGCTGCACCCGGCCGGCCCAGAAGTGATGCACGGCCAGGGCGGCGGCGAGGGCCAGCAGGGCGACGAGCGCGATGACACTGCGCCGCTCCAGACCGCACCGCGCCTGCACCCACACCGGCATCCGCTCCCGCAGCGCCGGCCCTAGCCTCCCCCGCAGCCCCCGTGCACCGGGGTCACCGGGGCCAGAAGGGTCCACCACGTCCACCACGTCCCCCGCCCCCGGCGGCCCCGTCCCCGACTCCCGCCAGTCCCCGCCCCGTTCGGCGAAGATCAGCTCGGCGCGGCGGCGCAGTTCCTGCTCCGAAGCCCGGCGTTGCCCCGCCCGGCTCCGGCCGCCGTCGTGCGCACCGCGCCGATGCCGGACGCGGCCGTCGGAAGCGGGCCCGCGTCCGGGCCCACTGGTGACCCTCGCGGAGCGGACCCGCGGAGATGTACCCGTCGAAGTGCGTGATCGAAGTGCCATGCGACGAGCATCCGGCACTCGTCGCATTCGCGATGATCTTGCTCAATTTCCGTGGATCGACAGCCGGTTGTGGATAACCCCACCACCCCGACGGGTGACCCACGCCCCGGCGGCCCAGGCCCCGATGACCCACGCCCCGGTGACCCGCACCCCGGCGGGTGCCCCGCACCCCGGCGACCGCGCACCCGTCACCGCCGTCACCGCCGTCACCACCGCCACCGCCGTCAACGCGGCGAGACCACGACCCCCAGCAACCCGGGCCCGGTGTGCGCCCCGATCACCGCGCCGACCTCGCTGACATGCAGGTCGGCCAGTCCCGGCACCCGGGTGCGGAGCCGGTCGGCGAGGGCCGACGCCCGTTCGTGGGCGGCGAGATGGTGCACCGCGATGTCGACCTGCGCGCCGCCCGCCCGTTCGGCGGCGATCTCCTCCAGCCGGGCGATGGCCTTGGACGCCGTCCGCACCTTCTCCAGCAGGTCGATCCGGCCGCCGTCCAGCTGGAGCAGGGGCTTCACCGCGAGCGCGGAGCCCAGCAGTGCCTGTGCGGCGCCGATCCGGCCGCCGCGGCGCAGGTATTCGAGGGTGTCGACGTAGAAGTAGGCGGCGGTGCCCCCGGCGCGTTTCTCGGCGGCGGTGACGGCCTCGTCCACGGTGCCGCCGGCCTCCGCCGTCTCGGCGGCGGCGAGCGCGCTGAAGCCGAGGGCCATGGCGACCATCCCGGTGTCCACCACCCGTACCGGCACGGGCGCCTCGCGCGCCGCGAGGACGGCGGCGTCGTAGGTGCCGGAGAGTTCGGCGGACAGGTGCAGGGAGACGATCGCCGTGGCGCCGGACTCGGCGACCTCGCGGTAGTGCTCGGCGAAGACCTGGGGGCTGGGGCGCGAGGTGGTGACGGGGCGTCGCTTCTGCAACGCCTGGGCGAGGGAACGCGTCGAGATCTCGGTGCCCTCGAGGAGCGCCTGGTCGCCGAGGACCACGGTCAGGGGGACCGCGGTGATGCCGTGCCGCTGCATCGTCCGGGGCGGCAGGTAGGCCGTTGAATCGGTGACGATCGCGACATGGCGGGACATGAGTCGGAGGTTACCTGGCGTGGTGCCCGGGCGGCAGCCCGACCCCGCTCAGCCGGTGCCGTCGTGACCGGAACGGATCGTGCCGCGGGCTCAAGTCGTGCTCTCCGGGCGGGGTTTCTTCTGCCACGGATACGTCGGGCGGGCCGCCGGCGGCGTGATGGCGGGCCTCGTCGGCTCCTCGGCCTGCCGGGTCCGGGGGGTGTCCGGCCACGTCTGCTCGGGTGCCGCCGCGGAGTCCGTGGCGGGGGCCTCCGGCCACGGGGGCGGCGCGGGACGCTCGGTGGCACCCTCCGCCGAGGGCGCGGCCGCGTCGGTCTGCCAGTGCCGCAGGGCACCGGCCTCCATGTCGATCTGCGCGCTGAGGGAGTCCAGGTCGTCGTCGGCGAAGCGGCGGGCGCGGTCGCGGGCCGCCCAGCGCAGCGCGTCGGCGGAGTGCGTGATGCGCTCGGTGCGTTCACGCAGGTCGGGCAGACGGGCGGCGAGGGTGGCGCGGTCCGGCTCGGACTCCAGGCGGCGCAGCTCGCCGTCCAGTTCGTGGCCGTGGGAGCTGAGCCGCTGGAAGAGGGCGAGGGATTCCTTCACGGAGTCGTCCTCGCCGGCGAGGGCCTCCAGCGCCTCCTGCGTGGCCCGCATGGAGGTGCGCAGGTCGAGGCGGAGCTGGGCGACCTCGCCCGCGGGGCCGGGGCGGCCGAACGCCTTGGCCTTGAGGGTGTGGTCCTCGACGGTGCGGCGGGCCTGCGTGATGTGCCGGTCGGCGCTGCGCTTGGCGGCACCCACGACCTTGACGGTGGCGAACACGCCGAGGGCGACGAAGAGCACGAAGAGCAGGGCGATGACTGCGATCACTGCTTCCACGGGCTCCTCCTCCTGCCTGCCGGGGACACGCCTGCCGGACCTACCTGCCGGACACGCCTGCCACGACATGCGGCACGTCCTTCTCCACGGTAAACGCAAGCGGCAGGTCCGGAGTTCCACCGGAACCCCGAACCTGCCCGTAGGGGATCACCCCGACACGTCGCGGCGGCGTCTACGCCGGGACGATGTTCACCAGCTTCGGCGCGCGGACGATGACCTTGCGGATGCCGGCCCCGCCGAGCGCGGCGACGACCTTCTCGTCGGCCAGCGCGGCCTTCTCCAGGTCCTCGTCGGAGATCGACGGGGAGACCTCCAGGCGGGCCTTGACCTTGCCCTTGATCTGGACGACGCAGGTGACGGTGTCGTCCACCAGGTACGCCGGGTCGGCGACCGGGAAGTCGTGGTGGACGACGGAGTCCTCGTGACCCAGCTTGCGCCACAGCTCCTCGGCGATGTGCGGGGCCAGCGGAGCCACCATCAGCACCAGGGCGTCCGCGACGGAGCGGGAGACGGGGCCGCCCGCCTTCGTCAGGTGGTTGTTCAGCTCGGTGACCTTGGCGATGGCGGTGTTGAACCGCATGTTCTCCAGGTCGCCGCGCACGCCGTCGATCGCCTTGTGCAGGGCGCGCAGCGTCTCCTCGTCGGGCTCGGTGTCGACGACGGTCACCTCGCCGGTGGTCTCGTCGACGACGTTGCGCCACAGCCGCTGCAGCAGCCGGAACTGGCCGACCACCGCGCGCGTGTCCCACGGCCGGGACACGTCCAGCGGCCCCATGGCCATCTCGTACAGGCGCAGGGTGTCGGCGCCGTACTCGGCGCAGATCTCGTCCGGAGTGACGGCGTTCTTCAGGGACTTGCCCATCTTGCCCAGCAGCCGGGAGACCTTCTCGCCCTGGTACCAGTAGGCGCCGTCGCGCTCCTCGACCTCGGCGGCCGGTACGGCGATCCCGCGCGCGTCCCGGTAGACGTAGGCCTGGATCATGCCCTGGTTGAACAGCTTGTGGAACGGCTCCGCGGAGGAGACGTGCCCCAGGTCGTACAGGACCTTGGACCAGAAGCGGGCGTACAGCAGGTGCAGCACGGCGTGCTCGGCGCCGCCGACGTACAGGTCGACACCGCCGTGCGGCATACCCTCGCGCGGGCCCATCCAGTACTGCTCGATCTCGGGGTCGACCAGCCGCTCGTCGTTGTGCGGGTCCAGGTAGCGCAGCTCGTACCAGCAGGAGCCGGCCCAGTTGGGCATGGTGTTGGTCTCGCGCCGGTAGCGCTTGGGGCCGTCGCCCAGATCCAGGGTGACGTTGACCCAGTCCTCGTTGCGGGACAGCGGCGTCTCGGGCTGGGTGTCGGCGTCGTCCGGGTCGAAGGTGCGCGGGCTGTAGTCGTCGACCTCGGGCAGCTCCAGCGGCAGCATCGACTCGGGCAGCGGGTGCGCGATGCCGTCCTCGTCGTAGACGATCGGGAAGGGCTCGCCCCAGTAGCGCTGGCGGCTGAACAGCCAGTCGCGCAGCCGGAAGTTGACGGTGCCCTCGCCGTGGCCCTCGGACTCCAGCCACTCGGTGATGCGCGCCTTGGCCTCGACGACGCCCAGGCCGTCCAGGGAGACGTGCTCTCCGGAGGAGTTGACGATCTTCGCGTCGTAGGAGACGAAGGCGTCGTCCCAGGTCGCCGGGTCGGTGCCGCGGCCGTCGGTGGGCTCGACCACGCAGACGACGGGCAGCTCGAAGGCGCGGGCGAACGCGAAGTCACGCGAGTCGTGGGCCGGGACGGCCATGATCGCGCCGGTGCCGTAGCCCATCAGGACGTAGTCGGCGATGAAGACGGGGACCTTCTCGCCGTTGACCGGGTTGGTCGCGTACGAGCCGGTGAAGACGCCGGTCTTGTCCTTGGCCTCGGCCTGGCGCTCGACGTCGGACTTGGAGGCGGCCTGCGCCCGGTAGGCGGCGACCGCCTCGGCGGGCGTGGCGTGGCCGCCGGTCCACACCTCGTGGGTGCCCTCGGGCCAGGCGTCCGGGGTGAACTTCTCGACCAGCGGGTGCTCGGGCGCCAGCACCATGTAGGTGGCGCCGAACAGGGTGTCGGGTCGCGTCGTGAAGACGGTGATGTTCTCGCCGTCGATCGGGAAGTCGACGCGGGCGCCCTCGGAGCGGCCGATCCAGTTGCGCTGCTGCAGCTTGATGGCCTCGGGCCAGTCCAGGGCGTCCAGGTCGTCCAGCAGCCGGTCGGCGTATGCGGTGATGCGCATGTTCCACTGGCGCAGCTTGGCCTTGAAGACCGGGAAGTTGCCGCGCTCGGAGCGCCCGTCGGCGGTGACCTCCTCGTTGGCCAGCACGGTGCCCAGCCCGGGACACCAGTTGACGGGCGCGTCCGAGGCGTAGGCCAGCCGGTACTCGCCCAGGACGTCGGCGCGCTCGGCGGCGCTCAGCTCGCTCCACGCGCGCGTGTGGCCGGGGACGGCCCGCTCACCGGACTCGAACTCGGCGACCAGCTCGGAGATCGGCCGGGCCTTGTCCGCCTTGTCGTCGTACCAGGAGTTGAAGATCTGCAGGAAGATCCACTGGGTCCACTTGTAGTAGTCCGGGTCGATCGTGGCGAACGAGCGGCGCTTGTCGTGGCCCAGGCCCAGCCGGCGCAGCTGGACCTGCATGTTCTTGATGTTGGCCTCGGTGGAGACACGCGGGTGCGTGCCCGTCTGCACCGCGTACTGCTCGGCGGGCAGGCCGAAGGCGTCGAAGCCCAGGGTGTGCAGGACGTTGTGTCCGGTCATGCGCTGGAAGCGGGCGAAGACGTCGGTGGCGATGTACCCCAGCGGGTGGCCGACGTGCAGGCCGGCTCCGGACGGGTAGGGGAACATGTCCATGATGAACTTCTTGGGCTTGGCGGCCAGCTCGGGGTCGCCCGCCAGGTCGCCCTTGGGGTTGGGAGCCGCGTACGTGCCCTCGGCGTCCCAGAAGTCCTGCCAGCGTGCCTCGATCTCGGCCGCCAGGGCAGCCGTGTAGCGGTGCGGCGCGGCCACCTCGGCGGCGGCAGCGGGGTTCGTCTCGCTCATGATCCTCAAAGCTCCATCGATCGTCTCTGCCCGCGGCTGCGATTGTCGTGAAACGAAAAATCCCCTCGCACAGGAGGGGACGCCGCGCCGATGCCGACCATCCGAATCGCCCGGTGGTCGGGAGTGATCAGCGCGGCTCGCTAAGCAGAAGGCGTACGGCACGCATGGCGTCAGGGTACCGCAGCGCCGGAGCGGGGAGCGACGGAGTTCCGGCGGGCGCGCGCGTGAACATCCGTGCCCCCGTCTGCGTACCTGAGAGTTGTGAAGACATGGAAAAGCTGAACGATGTTCAATTGTTACCTGGCGTAACAGACGCTAAGGGACATCGGACGCCCCTCGCGGCCCGTAGATAACAACGCAATAACTCAAACGCCGTACCCCCCGGTATGGAGCCACTTAGAGTGCGGCACCGGGACCGCCTTCCCGAACCGCTCGGAGTTGCCCCCATGAACCCTCGTCGTAGTAACAGTTCGCTCCCCAAACCGGGCCGGTCGGCCTACGGGGTGGCGACGGCCGCCGTTCTGCTGCTCATCCCCCTGGTCGTCCTGCTCGGCGGCGCCTGGCTCCAGGAATTCCTCAACTTCGGTGCCGGCGTCCTGTCGCTCGTGTGTCTCACCTGCTCGGTCATCTGGGGCCTGGTCGCCCAGGACCGGATGATCCTCGACACCCGCCAGCGGATCATCGCCCAGGGCGTCCACCGGGTCACCGCCGTGGCCTCGATCGCGTTCCTGCTGGTGCACATCGGCGTCAAGCTGGCCCTGAACCACGCCGGCTTCATGGCCGCGGTCATCCCGTTCAGCCTGGTCTTCTTCGGCGGCGACGAGATCCCGGGCAGCGCCTTCCTGATCGGCCTGGGCTCGATGGCCGCGCTGCTCATGATCTTCGTCGGCGTCACCGGCGCCCTGCGCAACCAGTTCGCCTCCCCCGCGCCGGTCGCCGCCCGCTGGCGCGCGATGCACATGCTGGCCTACCCCGCCTGGTGCGCCGCCCTGATCCACGGCCTGTTCGCCGGGCGCCCGGCGAAGACCTTCTTCATGGTCAGCTACGAGCTGTGCGTGGTCGGCGTCGCCGCCGCCCTCGCGCTGCGCGCCGCCCCGCGCCCGGTCAAGCGCAAGGTCGCCGACCGGATCGCCCAGATCATCGGCAACGAGCCGGGCGTCCGCGAGGGCCTGGAGGAGAGCCGCGCGCGGGCGGCCTCCGGACCGGCGGCAGCGGGCCCCGACAGCCCGCGCGGCGAGCGGCGCTCCTCGCGCGACGACCGCGGCGGCCGTGGCGACCGCGGCAGCCCCCTGCCCGGCATGCCGGCGCAACCCGCGTCGGCCGCCGAGACCACGGGAGGCTTCGCCGCCGCCTACCGGGCCGTCTCCCCGCGCTCCGACGGCCGCCAGGAGCCGTACGGCGCCCAGCCCACCCAGGCCACCCCGCGCGCCGACGGCGGCACGGGCAGCTGGCCGATCCCCTCCCCGCCGCCGGTCGGCGAGGCACCCCCCTCGGCCTACGACCCGCTCAACGACACCGGGTTCAACAACATCCCCGCCTACGGCACCCAGGGCGCCGCCTCCTACGCGGGCGGCGCCGCGGGCTACGGGTCGAGTGATGTGTACGACACCTCCGAGACAAACGCCGTCTTCGGTACGTACAACCAGAACGACACGTACAACAACAGCGGTCCCGCCACCCAAACGATGCCCGGTGCCCCCTACGACTTCGACGCACCGGGTCCGGGCGAACCTTGGAACACGCCTTCCGGAGGCTTTAAGTGAACGAGGCCCTGCCCGACGTTCCCGAAGTCCGCGTGGTCGGTCTTCCCCAGCTCACGTCGGGCTTCGACCTTGTGGAACGGCTCGACCTGCCCATGCACCTCAAGGTGCACGGGCCGCTGGAACCGATGGGCGGCGAGCAGCTCGCGAAGCTCGCCGAGAACATCAACCTCAAGGGGCGCGGCGGCGCGGGCTTCCCCTTCCACAAGAAGCTGCGCTCGGTCGCCGAGTCCGCGATCAAGCGCGGGGTGCGGCCGGTCGTCGTCGTCAACGGCAGTGAGGACGAACCGGCCTGCCGCAAGGACACGGTGATGATCAACCGTGCCCCGCACCTGATCCTGGACGGCGCGCTGCTGGTCGCCGAGGCCCTGGGAGCCCGCCAGCTCGTGGTGGGGGTCACCCGGGAGTCCACCCAGCGGTCCATGGAAGCCGCGCTCGCCGAGCGCGGCCTGAGCAACAGCCGCCGCTCGGCGCTGCGCGCGTTCGTGCAGCGCAACCCGGTGCGCATGGTGACCGGCGCGGCCGCGTCCCTGATCCGCTCCATCGACGGCGGCCCGGCGATCCCGCCCGGCCGCAAGGTCAGCGCCTCGCAGAACGGCGTCGGCGGCGCGCCGACCCTGCTGTCGAACGCCGAGACGTTCGCCCAGCTGGCCATCGCCGCCCGCATCGGCCCCGAGCGCTACGGCAACACCGGCCTGTACGACGAGCCGGGCACCGTGATGCTCACGGTCTCCGGCGCGGTGGCGCGCCCCATGGTCATCGAGGTCCCCACGGGCGTGCCGCTGCGCTACGTGCTCCAGCTCGCCGGGGCCCCGCCGATCCCGCAGGGTGTGCTGACCGGCGGCTACCACGGCAAGTGGATCGACGCGGCGACGGTGAACGAGGCGATCGTCTCCCGCAACTCGCTGGACGCGGTGGGCGGTTCGCTGGGCGCCGGCGCGATCCTGCCGATCAGTCAGGAGACCTGCCCGCTGGGCGAGTCGCTGCGGGTGGCGCAGTGGCTGGCCGAGGAGAGCGCCGGTCAGTGCGGGCCCTGCTACCTCGGTCTGCCGGCCGCGGCGCGCGGCATGGAGGACATCATCAACGGGGGCGGCCCGGCCGCCCTGGAGGCGCTGAAGCAGGTCGCCAAGAACGTGAAGCGGCGCGGCGCCTGTTCGCACCCGGACGGCTCGGCGATGTTCCTCGAGTCGACCATCAAGGCGTTCACGGACGACCTCGCCGCCCATGTCCTCGGCAACGGCTGCGGACGGCCCGTGGAGGGCGTTCTGCCGCTGTTCGAGGGCGGCAGGGCCCCGACGGGCATCCCGGGTGGCGGAGAGGCCGAGGAGGACGGTCCCAGCCGGCAGAAGATCTTCGTCGACTGGACGCTGTGCCGGGGCCACGGCCTGTGCGCGGACATCCTCCCGGAGGTGTTCCAGCTCGGCGCCGACGGCTTCCCGACCGTCGCCCAGGCCATGGTGCCGCGCTACGCGGAGGCCAAGGCGCTGCGGGCGGTGCGGCGTTGCCCGGCGCTCGCCCTGCGCATCGAGGAGGACACCCGGGGGCAGGCCCCGTCCCGCTCCAACCTGCCGGTGCTGTCCCAGGGCCGCGAGGGCCGGGGCCGGCGGGCGCTGGGCCGCTGAGGGGCCGTACACGCGCGTGGGAGGGGCCGTCCGATCGGGCGGCCCCTTCGTGCGTCCCCGGCGTGACGGCACCGGCACCGGCACCGGCACCGGCACCGGCACCCGGGCAACGGGGCCCGGCAGCGCGCAGATGAACGCGCACATGAAAAAGATCCCCCGGGTCTCATCGACCCGGGGGATCTCACTGTGGAGCTAAGGAGAATTGAACTCCTGACCTCCTGCATGCCATGCAGGCGCTCTACCAACTGAGCTATAGCCCCTTGCTTCGTCCGCCCGGTCTCCCCGGCGGCGACGCCAACATTACCGGGCCAGGGGGTGGAGCACCAAATCCATTACACCCGCGCCCACTATGTCCACCAATGTCGGATTTCATGACAGTTGAGGAACCTACGGAACCCGTGGGAACCGTCACGCCGTGACGAAGGAATAGAAGCGCTTGAGCGTGCAGTGCTCCTCGAGCAGCCGCCCGTAGATCGGCTCCCCCTCGAGTTCCCGGTAGGTCTCGATGGGGTCGCCTTTTATGATCAGCGCCCGCGCGCATTCCTCGCACCAGTACTGGTAGTCGGGGTTCACCGGTTCCATGTCACGGACGATCGGCGTTCCGCTGCCGCACCAGTCGCACTTTCGCCTGTGTGCACCCATCGATCAGCTCCAGCTGTGGCCGCAGGCCGTGCACACGTAGGAGATTCCGCCGTTGTCCCCGAGAAGCTGGGCGACATGGGCGGAACCGCAGGAAGGGCAGCTGAGGCGAGTGATCGTGTCCCGTGCCAATGCCGTCTCGAAGAGGCGACCGGCCTCTCCGAGGATGCTCGCAGGCATCACTGCTCCCTCCCGTCGGGACGCGCCCCCTTCCGGCCGTTTGATTCTGCCACGGCCGGGCCAATACGGTCAGCGACGCCTCAGTACCAGTCCGGACACGGCGGGCCCGCGACGTACGGGACCGCGCGTCCACCGCGCCTGGACGCCTCCTGGAGAGGTATACGCCCGCGGGGCCCAAGTCACTCAAGCCGCAGCGGAACAGTTCGCGTGGGACGTGTCCCGTGCGAACCGCCGCCGCGCCTGAGGACGTTGGTCAGGGCACCGTGCCGGATACCAAAGATCCCGCCGATCGGATCGATCGGCGGGATCTTGTTGTCTCGCTGTGGAGCTAAGGAGAATTGAACTCCTGACCTCCTGCATGCCATGCAGGCGCTCTACCAACTGAGCTATAGCCCCTTGTCGCTGTTCTTCCCGCTCAGCGGGGCGAACAAGAAGAACTTTAGCCTGCGACCTGCCGGAAAGTGAAATCCGGGTCCCGGGCCGCCCCGGCCGGGACCGTCGGCGTCAGTCGTCGTCGCCGAGCACCGGCTCCGGCAGGGTGCCGGCGTTGTGCTCCAGCAGCCGCCAGCCGCGGGCGCCCTCGCCGAGGACGGACCAGCAGCAGTTCGACAGGCCGCCCAGGCTCTCCCAGTGCTGCGGCTCCAGGCCCAGCAGACGGCCGATCGTCGTACGGAGGGTGCCGCCGTGGCTGACGACGACGAGCGTGCCGTCCGCGGGGAGCTTCTCGGCGTGCCGCAGCACCACCGGGGCGGCGCGGTCGGCGACCTCGGTCTCCAGCTCGCCGCCGCCGCGGCGGACCGGCTCACCGCGCTTCCACGCGGCGTACTCCTCGCCGTACCGGGCGATGATCTCCTCGTGCGTCAGGCCCTGCCAGACGCCCGCGTAGGTCTCCCGCAGGGCCTCGTCGTGCGTCACCTCCAGACCGGTGAGCTCCGCCAGCTCGGCGGCGGTCCGGGCGGCGCGCCGGAGGTCGGAGGCGATGATCGCGTCCGGCTTGAGACCGGCGAGCAGCCGGGCGGCGCGGCGGGCCTGGGAGACGCCCACCTCGGTCAGGTCGACGTCCGTGGAGCCCTGGAAGCGGCGCTCCACGTTCCACGAGGTCTGGCCGTGCCGCCACAGGATGAGCCGGCGGCCCCGGCCGGGGCGGCCGGCGGTCACCTCACCGGTGGCGCTCACCGCCACTCACCGTCCAGCTCGGCGGCCTCCTCCGCGGCCTGGAGCTTGGCGTGCTCGGCGGCCTTGCCGCGGGTGGCCTTGGCGTCCTCGGGCAGGTCGAGCTCGGGGCAGTCCTTCCACAGCCGCTCCAGGGCGTAGAAGACGCGCTCCTCGCTGTGCTGGACGTGGACGACGATGTCGACGTAGTCCAGCAGGACCCAGCGGGCCTCGCGGTCGCCCTCACGGCGGACCGGCTTGGCGCCGAGCTCCTTGTTCAGCCGCTCCTCGATCTCGTCGACGATCGACTTGACCTGGCGGTCGTTGGGCGCGGAGGCGAGCAGGAAGGCGTCGGTGATCGACAGGACGTCGCTCACGTCGTAGGCGATGATGTCGTGCGCGAGCTTGTCGGCGGCGGCCTGCGCGGCGGTGCGGACGAGCTCGGTCGAACGGTCGGTAGCGGTCACTACAAGGCTTTCGGTCGGTGGACACTTGTCTCCAAGGGTCTCACGGACCGGTGACAGCACCCCACGTGAATACGGGCGCACGTGGGGTGCCGGGTGCTCACGAGGACGGGCGGTAGTCCTGTCCGAGGATCACCGTCACGTCCGCGTTCGCGGAGACCTCGCCCTTGCGGACCGCGCCGGCGGGCAGGCCCAGGGTCTTGGCGACCTCGGTGGCGTCGGCCTTGTCGGCGGCGTCGGCGTAGACGACCTGGCTGGTCGCCGCGGCGGACGCGGTGCCGCCCTCCAGGAAGGTGAAGCCGCCGTTGAGCAGCACCACGCGCGCCTTGCCGGAGTTGCCCTCGACGCCGGTGGCGTTGCGGACGGACACGCGGACGGCGGCGTCCTTGTCGGGGCTCTTCGCGGTGCCGCCCAGGACGTCCTTCACGACGCTCGCGCTGGCCTCCTCGCTGAGCGTTCCGTCCTCCTGCACGGGCAGCAGGGCCGTCTTGTAGTCGCCGCCCTTGGCGAGGTCGGCGAGCCGGGCGAGGAACGCGCCGAGGTCCTTCTCGGTCAGCGGCGGCTCGATGATCATGCCGAGGGTCTGCACGGTGGTGGTGGCGCCGCCGGTGTCCGAGGTCAGCTTGCGCAGCACGGCCTGCATGACCTGCCCGAACCGCTGCAGCTGCGCGTTCTGGGCCTCGCCGGAGCCCTGGTAGGTGGCGTAGGCGACGGCCGTCTTGCCGCTGAGGGTCTGCGCCTTGCCCTTGCGGACGAGGGGGGCGGCGCCCTTGGACTTGGCCGAAGGGTCGGGGACGTTCGTGTCGGTGTCGACCTCGATGTTGCCGATCAGGTCGACGAGGTTCTGCAGATAGGGGGTGTCCAGCCGCCAGGTGCCCTGGATCTCGGTGCCGAGAACGGTGTCGATGGCGTCGCGGGTGCCGGAGGAGCCGTCGTCGTCGACGGACTTGGCCAGCGTGGTCGTGCTGCCGTCGTCGGAGCCGAGGGCGAGGGAGTTCGGCAGCAGGACGGTGGTGCCCTGCTTCGTGGTGGTGTTGTCGACGAGCAGGGCCGTGGAGGTGCCGCCCTTGGCGGTGTTGTGCAGATGGACGACGATCACGTCGCGTTTCTGCGCGCCGGCGGGCGTCGCGCTGTTCGTCTTCCCGTCCGAGCCGCCGAGGCCGGGGAGCTTCCCGGCGTACCAGAGGTAGCCGACGCCGCCGGCCGCGACGAGGGCGAGGACGACGACGAGCGCGATCACGCGCGACCGTGCCCGCCGCTTGGCCTCCTCGCGCCGCTCGGTGCGGTTCTCGGTGAACTTCAGCCAGTCGATGACGTCCTCGGAGTCCTGGTCGGGCTCCTCGACGAAGGCGAACTGCTCGGTGCGGTAGTCCCGGTCGACGCGCTCCCCGGTGCCGGTGTCCGGCTCCTCGGCCGGGCCGGCCTGCTGCGGGATGTAGGCGGTCTGCTCGGCGACCCGGGGCCGGCCGCCCCCGGCGGCGGTCTGCCCGTAGGGGTCGTAGGGCGCCTGCGTGCCGGTGTCGTACGGGTCGTAGGCGGGGGCGGGCGCCTGCGGACCGGTGTCGCCGTAGGGGTCGTACGGCGGGGGCTGCTGCTGGGCGCCGGTGGCGTACGGGTCGTATCCGTAGCCTTGCTGAGCGTAGGGGTCGTAGTGCTGCTGGGGCTGCTGCTGCGACGGGACCTGCCGGTACACCGGCCGGCCGTACTCGTCGTAGCCGACCAGTTCGTACGGGACGTCCCCGTAGCCCGCGTCGTATCGGTCGTTCACCGTAGCCCCTCTCGGCTCGCTCGCCTCACTCGCCGCGGTACAGCTCGCGCTTGTCGATGTAGCGCACGACACCGTCCGGCACCAGATACCAGATGGGGTCCTTCCTGGCGACTCTCGCACGGCAATCGGTGGACGAGATGGCCAGCGCGGGGACCTCGACCAGGGAGACGCCGCCCTCGGGCAGGCCGGCGTCGTCGAGCTGGTGGCCGGGGCGGGTGACCCCGACGAAGTGCGCGAGGGAGAACAGCTCCTCGGAGTCGCGCCAGGTCAGGATCTGGCCGAGGGCGTCGGCCCCGGTGATGAAGAAGAGGTCCGTGTCGGGGTTCAGCGCGCGCAGGTCGCGCAGCGTGTCCACGGTGTAGGTCGGGCCGCCCCGGTCGATGTCGATGCGGCTGACGGAGAACTGCGGGTTCTCCGCGGTGGCGATGACCGTCATCAGATAGCGGTCCTCGGCCGGGGAGACGTGCCGGTGACTCTTCTGCCACGGCTGGCCGGTCGGCACGAACACGACCTCGTCCAGGTGGAACTGCGCGGCGACCTCGCTGGCCGCGACGAGGTGGCCGTGGTGGATCGGGTCGAACGTCCCGCCCATGACGCCGAGACGGCGCTTGCCGGGGTTCGTCGGTCCGTTGCCGGGGCCGGTAGGCATGTCCTGCTCTCCCATGCGTGCAGACCCTACCGGCCCCGCCCGAGAGCCCCGGCCGGCGGTCGCGCGGGCGGAGCCTGGAGGCCGGCCGGGATCAGCGGTCGCGGTTGAAGCGCGTGGTGATCCACAGCAGCAGCAGGAGGATGACGAAGGCGCCGCCGCCGGTGAGCAGCGGGCTGATGCTGTCGTGGTTGCCGCCGTGCTCCTCGCCCTCGGCGGCGAGAGTGACCAACTGGGCAGCTGCGCTGTGGAAGCTCATCTTCGGCGTGACCTATCGGTGTGGGCGGGATAAAGACGTCGGCTCATCGTATGCGGCCACCATGACGGCGATCACGCCGACTCCACCGTTGGTGGCGCTCCGGCCCGCCCGGGGAACCTTCCCCGCGGCTCAGTCGTCCTTCTGCCTGTAGCCCCGCAGCAGGAACCACGCGGTCAGCACACAGCCCACGACCATCACGATCAGCACGATCCGGAGCAGATTGCCCGACCCCGGCTGCTCGGCCGCGCGTGCGGCCTCGGTGACCCAGGCGGCCGCGGTGGTGTGCTCCATGACGCCGAACTCCTTCGCTGTAGTGCCCGTCCACGGTAACTCCGCCTAGGCTGGGCCCAGCCTCGGGGACGCAAAGGGCCGCACAAGGGTCCGCAAAGGGCCACACTCACGCACATGGGGGAAGACATGTCCGACGGCCACGAGCACAGCGGGCGGGAGCAGGTGCCGAGCAGGCGGCGCACACGTTTCCCGGGCATCTCCTCGCGCGCGTACGAGCACCCCGCGGACCGCTCCGCCCTGGTGGCCCTGCGCAAGCTCACCGGCTTCGACACGGTCTTCAAGGCGCTCAGCGGCCTGCTGCCCGAGCGCAGTCTGCGGCTGCTGTTCCTGTCGGACTCGGTCCGGGTCTCCGACGAGCAGTTCGCGCACCTGAACGACATGCTGCGGGACGCCTGCTACATCCTGGACCTGGAGAAGGTCCCCCCGATGTACGTCAACCAGGACCCGGTGCCCAACGCGATGTGCATCGGCCTGGACGAGCCGATCATCGTGGTGACGACCGGGCTGCTGGAGCTGCTCGACGAGGAGGAGATGCGGGCCGTCGTGGGCCATGAGGTGGGCCACGCGCTCTCCGGTCACTCGGTGTACCGCACGATCCTGCTGTTCCTGACCAGCCTCGCGGTCCGGGTCGCCTGGATCCCGCTGGGCAATCTGGCGATCATGGCGATCGTGACGGCCCTGCGGGAGTGGTTCCGCAAGTCGGAGCTGTCCGCGGACCGGGCGGGCCTGCTCGTCGGCCAGGACCTGCAGGCGTCGATGCGCGGCCTGATGAAGCTGGCGGGCGGCCACCATCTGCACGAGATGAACGTGGACGCCTTCCTGAAGCAGGCCGAGGAGTACGAGGCGGGCGGCGACCTGCGCGACTCGGTCCTGAAGATCCTGAACGTCCTCCCCCGCTCGCACCCCTTCACCACGGTCCGCGCGGCCGAGCTGAAGCGGTGGGCGGAGTCCCGCGACTTCCAGCGGATCATGGACGGCCACTACCCGCGCCGCACCGAGGACAAGGACACCTCGGTGACCGACTCCTTCCGTGAGTCGGCGTCCCACTACGCCGACCATGTGAAGGCGTCCAAGGACCCGCTGATGAAGCTGGTCTCGGACATCGCCGGCGGCGCGGGCGACCTGGGCGGCCGGGTCCGCAGGGGCTTCGGCGGCTTCACGGGCTCGGGCTCGGCTTCGAAGGACGGGCCCGCGCGCGAGGACGGCGACGGGGACGGCACCGCGGGCGGCACCGCCTGAGGCGTACGGCTCAGACCTTCGGCTGGGACCCGGGCGCGAGCGAGCCGCACAGGGCCGTCGCCCCGCCGGTGGCGTAGGGGTCGGTGCCGGCCGGTCCGCCCTCCTTGGCGGTCTGGCCGGCCAGCAGCGGGTGCAGCCGGTTCACGGAGTCCTCGGCGCAGGACAGCGGTCCGGCCTGGACGTAGGAGACGACCAGCTGGGCCTGGTGCAGCCGCAGGTCCTCCCGGTCGAACCGGAAGTGCAGCTCGCGCCGCAGGGTGAACAGCGACGCGTCGGCCTTCCGTCCGCCGGCGGCCTCACGCACGGGGCGCAGGGCGTAGACGAAGGTGTGGTCGGCGGTGACCTCCAGCGTGGCGGCGTCGGTCTCGGCCGCCTGGAGGGTGCCCTGCACCCGGATGCCGCGATCCGCCAGCTCCGCCTGGGAGGGGTCGAAGCGCACCAGCCAGCCGGTCGGCGCGTGCCGTCCGTCGGGGGCGGGGTGGCTGAAGCTGCGGTCGAACTGGTCGAGCTGGTCGGGGTCGAGGAGCATCCGCACGGGGCGGGTCTGGTCGCCGGTCAGCACCTCGGGGTAGAGCGCGGACCGCACGATGTAGTCCTTGGCGATCAGCAGCGCGTCCGTGACCTGGCCGTCCGAGAAGTGCGCGGTGCGCCGGGCGGCCCGGAGCCGTCGGGGGCCTGGTAGGGATGGCGTACGCCCATGTAGATCGCGGTGCCGAAGGCGACGGCCATCAGCAGGACGAGGATCAGGGCCTGCCGGGACAGCCCTCTGCGCAGTGGGGGGAGGCGGCGGACGGCGGGGGCGTGGTCGGTGATGCGCTCCTGGGCGGAGAACTCCTGGAGGCGGGCAGCCCGCACGAACGATTCGTCGAAGACGACGGACCGGTACTCGTCCTCGCCACCTCCGGGGCCGCCTTCGGGTGTCCCCTCAGGTGGGTCTCCTGACCCTCCCATATCTTCAGGGTAGGTCTCGCGGAGCCCGGGTAAACGCCCGTGCCCAGGACAACTTCTGACAGGTCCTCACCGGATTCGGCCGGTCGGCCGAAAGGGTGCGGTACCCCCCTCCGTCAGGGGGCGGTGCCCCTTCCGTCAGGGCGTGCGCGGGATCGCCGAGACGGTCGGCCGGGAGTAGTCCGCGGAGGCCGAGGGCAGCGGTCCGCCGCCCTGCTCCAGCCCGGTGGTGGCCGGGACCGGCGCCTGGTCGCCGCTGCTGGAGGAGGCGCCCCGGTAGACGGCGGCGAAGGCCAGCGCGACCATGCCGACGCCCATCACGACGGCGAGGACCCAGGCGACCGGGCGATGCCAGCGGACCTGCTTGCCGAACGCCCCGGAGCCGCCGTAGCCGTCCTCCAGGAGGTGGCGGTCGTCCAGGTCGTCGTAGCCGGGGTCGCGGCCGAAGCCGGTGAGTTCGCCGTAGGCCTCGTCGAAGCGGTCGCCGCGGCCCAGGGCCCGGCGGGCCTCCACCTCGGAGGCCTCGGCTCTCGCCTGCGCGGCGGCCAGGAGGCGCTCGACGGCGGTCGGCTCGTGCACCACGGCCGCCTGTACGAAGGCCTCGTCGAAGACCACGGAGGCGAACTCTTCGTCCGACACCCCGTGGTCGTGGTCGTCGTCGGGCTCCCAGCCGTCAGGGAACGGCGTGCCCCCCACGTCCTCCGGCACGGATCCAGAGTAGACCTGGGGGGTCATTTTGGGCAGACGGTATGGAAATTCATCCGCCTGCCGAGACGCCCTTCCCGTGGCACGGACGTGGGCGGGGGCGCGTGTCGCACGCATATGCCCCGGGCGTGCGCCGGGCGCCCCCGAAGGTTCTCGGGGGCGCCCGACGGCCGGGGCGCAGAGGGGCCCGGATCAGCGCCGGATGTGCCCGTCACCAGTGACGATGTACTTCGTGCTGGTCAGCTCGGGCAGTCCCATCGGGCCGCGCGCGTGCAGCTTCTGCGTGGAGATGCCGATCTCCGCCCCGAAGCCGAACTGACCGCCGTCCGTGAACCGGGTGGAGGCGTTCACGGCGACCGTGGTGGAGTCCACCAGTTGGGTGAAGCGGCGGGCGGCCTGCTGCGAGGTGGTGACGATGGCCTCGGTGTGACCGGAGGTCCACAGGCGGATGTGCTCGACGGCCCGCTCCAGCGAGTCCACGACCGCGGCGGCGATGTCGTACGAGAGGTACTCGGTCTCCCAGTCCTCGGCGGTCGCCTCGACGACGGTGGCCTTGGAGTCCTTGGCGTACGCCATCACCCTGTCGTCGGCGTGCACGGTCACACCGGCCTCCGCGAGGGCGTCCAGGGCGCGCGGCAGGAACTCCGGCGCGATGTCCTGGTGGACGAGGAGGGTCTCGGCGGCGTTGCAGACGCTGACGCGCTGGGCCTTGGAGTTGATCAGGATGTCGACGGCCATGTCGAGGTCGGCGTGGGCGTCGACGTAGACGTGGCAGTTGCCGGTGCCGGTCTCGATCACCGGGACGGTGGACTCGGCGACGACCGTCTGGATCAGCGAGGCGCCGCCGCGCGGGATCAGCACGTCGACCAGACCGCGGGCCCGCATCAGCTCGCGCACGCTCTCCCGGCTCTCGCCCGGCACCAGCTGCACGGCGTCGGCGGGCAGCCCGGCACCGCCGACGGCGTCCCGGATCACCCGGACCAACGCGGAGTTCGACTCGTACGCGGAGGCCGAGCCGCGCAGCAGCACGGCGTTGCCCGACTTCAGGCAGAGGGCGGCGGCGTCCACGGTGACGTTCGGGCGGGCCTCGTAGATGATGCCGACGACGCCCAGCGGCACCCGGACCTGGCGCAGGTCGATGCCGTTGGGCAGGGTCGAGCCGCGCACGACCTCACCGACGGGGTCGGGCAGCGCGACGACGTCCCGCACGTCGGAGGCGATGGCCCGCACCCGCTCCGGGGTGAGGGTGAGCCGGTCGACGATCGCCTCGCTGGTGCCGGCCTCGCGGGCCTTGGCGATGTCCTTGGCGTTCGCCTCGACGATCTCGCTGGTGCGGACCTCCAGGGCGTCCGCGATGGCCAGCAGCGCGTCGTCCTTCTCGGCCCGCGGCAGGGGGGCCAGGTCGGCCGCGGCGGCCTTGGCGCGGTAGGCGGCCTGGGTGACCGGGGTCATGGCGTCGTACGGGGAGAGCGAGGTCATACAAGGAAGGGTAGTGCGCCCGCCGCACGGTTCCCGTGCGTGTTCCGCACCGCGAGACGGGCCGCGGGACACCTCCCCGGCCCGGCCCGCGGTCAGAACGGGTGGACGCCGACCGGGGTGGCCGGCAGCGGCCCGTACCCCTCCGCGACGCGCTGGTGGTAGGTCTCCCGGTCGATGACCTCGAGGCCCACGATCTCCCACGGCGGCAGGCCCGCCGTCTGGCGGTGCTCGCCCCACAGGCGCAGCGCCACGGCGGCCGCGTCGTGCAGGTCGCGGGCCTCCTCCCAGTAGCGGATCTCGGCGTGGTCGTTCGCGTACCGGCTGGTCAGCAGAAAGGGGTGGTCGTGGGCCAGTTGTTCGAGCGAGCGGCGGACGTCCTTCAGCGGCGCCTCCCTGCCGGAGACGCTGAGGGTGACGTGCCACAGGCGGGGCAGTTCCTCGGGCCGCTCGAACCGGTCGCCGGCCGCGACGCTCGTCA
Organism: Streptomyces sp. SS1-1; assembly: GCF_008973465.1. NCBI lineage: Bacteria > Bacillati > Actinomycetota > Actinomycetes > Kitasatosporales > Streptomycetaceae > Streptomyces > Streptomyces sp. SS1-1. Next base: position 2,364,633 of record NZ_WBXN01000004.1, read on the forward strand.
AGGCGCGCTCCTCACCGGCCGCGCGGGACGAGCCCCCACCGGCACTGCGGGGCGCCGTCCCAGGGCGCACTCGTCTCACGACGGCCTCCTTCACGCAGTGACCGACCGGACGGTCGGCGGAATGTGTCCGTGAGACAAAGTTGAGCAGGCCGCAAGGGCTCGCGGGGCGGTTTTGCGGAACGTCCACCTCACGACGACGTTCACAACGGGGTGTTCCCCCTGTTTTCGGCTTCTCCCGCGTGCACGGAGAGCCGGCAGGAGGCCCTTCTAGGACGTCAGCAGCACCAGGTCGTCGCGGTGGACGACCTCCCGTTCGTACTCCGCGCCCAGTTCCCGGGCCAGTTCGCGGGTCGAGCGGCCGAGGAGCTGGGGGATCTCCTTGGCGTCGAAGTTGACGAGGCCGCGGGCGACCGCGCGGCCGGTGCCGTCGCGCAGCTCGACCGGGTCGCCCGCGCTGAACTCGCCCTCCACGGCGGCGATCCCGGCCGGCAGCAGCGACTTGCGGCGCTCGACGACCGCGCGGACCGCGCCGTCGTCCAGGGTGAGCGAGCCCTGCGGGGTGGAGGCGTGCTGGAGCCAGAGCAGACGGTCGGCGGAGCGCTTGCCGGTGGCGTGGAAGTACGTGCCGGTGTCGCCGCCGGAGAGCGCCTCGGCGGCGTGGACCGCGCTGGTGAGGACCACGGGGATGCCGGCGGCGGCGGCGATGCGGGCCGCCTCGACCTTGGTGACCATGCCGCCGGTGCCGACGCCGGCCTTGCCCGCGCTGCCGATCTCGACGTCGGCGAGGTCCTGCGGGCCGTGCACCTCCGCTATCCGCGAGGTCCCCGGCTTGCTGGGGTCGCCGTCGTACACGCCGTCCACGTCGGACAGGAGGACCAGCAGGTCGGCGTGGACGAGGTGGGCGACGAGGGCGGCCAGCCGGTCGTTGTCGCCGAAGCGGATCTCGTCCGTGGCGACGGTGTCGTTCTCGTTGACGATCGGGAAGGCGCCCATCGCCAGCAGCTTGTCGAGGGTGCGCGAGGCGTTGCGGTGGTGGGCGCGGCGGCTCATGTCGTCGCTGGTGAGCAGCACCTGCCCGACGCGGACGCCGTAGCGCGCGAACGAGGCGGTGTAGCGGGCGACGAGCAGGCCCTGGCCGACGCTGGCGGCGGCCTGCTGGCGGGCGAGGTCCCGGGGGCGGCGGCGCAGCCCCAGCGGGGCGAGCCCGGCGGCGATGGCGCCGGAGGAGACGAGGACGATCTCCCGCTCCCCGCCGCTGCGGCTCTTGGCGAGGACGTCGACCAGCGCGTCCACCCGGTCGGCGTCCAGGCCGCCGGAGGCGGTGGTCAGCGACGACGAGCCCACCTTGACGACGATCCTGCGGGCCTCGTGCACGGCCTGCCTTGCCCCTGCCACCTCTGCTCTTTTCCCTCGTGTCCGCCGTTTCCCCTTCCGGCAATCTACGCGAAGGGGATCGTCCGGCGCGCGGGCATTCCAGCTCCCGGACAGGGCGGGCGGTAACCGCTTGCTCACGACACGCGTACGGTGAAAAGGTTGCGTTGGTTGCCTCTGGAAATCAAAGTCTCGGTAAATCTAGAGTGACGTCGTGTCACAAGCTCTCCAGGATCACCGCAGCACACGGCGTCTTCTCCTTCGTTCGGGCAAGAGTCCCTACGACGTCGTCTCCGTCGAGGAGGCGCTCGAAGAGGACGTCATCGCCACCAACTCCGGCAACCTGATCTTCAGCGACGCCACCCACAAGATCCTCGAGACCCCGCGCACGGAGGTCGTCTCCAACGGCATCCGTACCGACGTCTCGGCGGCGGGCCGGATCAACGAGGAGTTCGACGCCTTCGTCATCCCGCTGGCGAACGCGTTCCGGCCGTCGTTCGAGCCGCAGCTCAAGCGGCTCACCCGGCTGATCGAGAAGCTGCGCATCCCGGTGATCGTGGTCGGCGTCGGCGCGCAGGCCGGCCTCGGCTACAACGCGGCACGACTCAAGGGCATGGAGCCCGCCGTGCGCGCGTTCGTCTCCGCCGTGCTGGACCGCAGCGCCTCGATCGGTGTGCGCGGCGAGTTCACCGAGAAGTACCTCAACGACCTCGGCTACCGGGACGTCGAGGTGATCGGCTGCCCGTCGCTGTTCCTGTACGGCAAGGAACTCACGATCACGAAGAAGGAGCCGGCCCTCGGCCCCGACTCCATGATCGCGGTCAACGGCTCGCACAGCGCCGTGAAGTCGCAGGGCCTGGACAAGGTGCTGAGGCAGGCGCACGCCCGCTATCCGCACCTGCGCTTCATCGGGCAGAACCTCAGCGACGCCCGGCAGCTGTACTGGCGCGATCTGTCCGACCCGAACGGCCTGGTCACGGCGATGCCGACGCATCCCGAGCACCCGATGTACCGGGAGGACAAGGTCCGTGTCTACATCGACCCGGTCACCTGGATCGACGATCTGCGCGGCTTCGACTTCTCCTTCGGCTCCCGCATCCACGGCAATATCGCCGCGCTGCTCGCCGGCACCCCGGCGACCGTGCTGTGCGGGGACTCGCGGACGCTGGAGCTGTGCCGGTACTTCGGCATCCCGCACCGCCGGATCGACAAGCTGCCCGAGGACCTGGACCCGGCGTCGCTGTACGAGGAGGCCGACTTCGGCCCGCTGATGAGCGGGCACCAGGAGCGCTTCGAGCGGTTCACGGCGTTCCTGGACCGCAACGGCCTGGAGAACACGTTCACGCACGGCGACGGCGGCGCCGCCTTCGACGAGCGGATGCGGGCGCTGACCTTCCCGGCGGGCATCCGCCCCTGGAACGAGTTCGACCTCGCGTCGATGGCCGGCCGGTTCGCCTTCCTGCAGCGCCGGGTCGGTGAACTCGCCAAGGACAACGAGCGGTTGCGGCGCGACCTGGCCAGGTCCGCCCCCGGCGGCGGCACGCTCCCCAAGTCGGTCTACCGGCGGGCGCGGCGGGTGGTCGGCGCCCCCATCCGCCGGGCGCTGCAGTCCGGGCGGTAGGGGACACCCCTAGGCGCCCCGCGGCACCACGGTCACTCCAGGCGCCCGGCGACACGGGCGTGTCGTCTCCGGGCCACCGAGCGTTGAACCGGACGCACGACGTCCCGCGCCGACCTTGGAGTGACCGCGTTGCCCGCACCCCTGTCCCGCATCCCGGCGGGAGCACTCGTCTCGGCCCTGCTGGCCGCCGCCTTCTGCGTCCAGGCCGGCGCGGCGCTGCGCCCACACGTCCCGCTGCTGCTCGCCGCGACGGTGGTGTCCCTCGCCGTCGAGGGCGTGCTGCTGCGCTGGCAGCGCGTCGTGCTGACGGCGTTCGCCAAGTCGCACGCGGACATCACCGTGCGGCATGTCCTGCGGGACCTGCTGCTCGTCGTCGCCCTGCTGCGGCTCGGCGAGCAGCAGGAGCCGCTGTACTCCCCGCTCGTCGGCGGCCTGCTCGCCTTCTACGCCCTGCACTGCGCGATCCAGGCCGTCTCGGTCCTGGTCCGCCGCACGCGCACGCTCCCGGTCGTCACCCGCAACATCGACGCCTCGGCCCTGCGCCTGTCCCCCGCGCCTCCGCTGCTGCTGCGCCGCCCCGGCCCACGGCTGCTGCTGTTCGGACTGCCGGCCACCCTGGGTCTGCTCGTCACGGCGGCCACCGGCGACCCCCGGTGCGCGGCCCTCGGTGTGGCCCTGTCCCTGGGGCTGGCCGTCCTGGGTCTGGCCGATCTGCTGCTGCGGCTGCTGCCGGGCCGCCGCCCGGTCGGTGAGCGGGCGGCGCTGGAGTGGCTGGACGCCTGGCTGGCGGAGTACCGGCCGACGGCCGGGCTGTACTTCTCCGGCGGCGCGTCCTCGGCGTACCAGGCGAACATGTGGCTGGAGCCGCTCGCCGAGCTGGAGGGCCGGCCCCTGATCGTGCTGCGCGAGCGGTTCATGGTGCAGAAGATCGCGTCGACCGATGTGCCGATCCTGTGCCTGCCGAAGGTGTCCACGCTGATGCGCCTGGAGGAGTCGTCGCTCCAGATCCTCATCCACCCGTCGAACTCCGGGAAGACCTCGCAGGTCCTGCGCATCCCCACGCTGAAGCACACCTTCGTCAACCACGGGGAGAGCGACAAGCTGTCGTCGTGCAACCCGTACGCGAAGGCGTACGACGAGGTGTGGGTGGCGGGTCCCGCGGCGCGGGAGCGGTACGCGTACGCCGAGGTCGGCGTCGAGGACAAGGACGTCGTGGAGATCGGCCGCCCCCAACTGGACGGTGTCCTGCCGTACCAGGGGCCGCCCGCCGGTCCCTGGACGACGGTGCTGTACGCGCCGACCTGGGAGGGCTGGGACGGCAACCCGGGCAACACGTCGGTGATCGAGGCCGGCGAGAACGTGGTGCGGGCGCTGCTCGCCGACCCCGGGGTGCGGGTGCTGTACAAGCCGCATCCGCTGACCGGTTCGGTGGACCCGCGGGCCGGGGCGGCCGACGAGCGCATCCGGGAGCTGATCCGGGCGGCGAACCGGGAGCGGGCCGTGCCGCGCCCCCGGGACACCGGCGGCCTCGCCGCGCTGACCCGGGAGCTGGACCGGCTGACGACGCTCGCCGGGCGGCCCGGCGCCGACCAGGTCGAGCGGATGCTCGTGCAGTCGGCGCCGGAGCCCGGGCGGGCGCAGGCGGTGGCGCGGGCGACGGCCGCCTGGGAGGAGGCGTACTGGGCGTCGCTGCCCGAGGGTGAGCACCAGATCGTCGTCGACGTCCGGCCCACCCTGTACTCCTGCTTCAACCAGGCGGACCTGCTGATCAGCGATGTGTCGAGTGTGATCAGCGAGTTCCTGGTGAGCGGCAAGCCGTACGCGGTGGCCAACACCAGCGGTCTCGCGGAGGACGTGTTCCGCAAGGCGTTCCCGACCGTGCGGGCGGCGACAGTGCTGGGCCCGGACGCGGCCGGGGTGCCCGCCCTGCTCGACGCGGTGCGCCACCCCGAGAAGGACGAACTGGTCCAGGAGCGCGCCGAGTTGAAGCGGCACCTGCTGGGCCCGGACGAGCCGTCGGCGCAGGAGCGCTTCAACCGGGCGGTCCAGGAGCTGTGTTCGGCGGCCCTGGCGCACCGGGCGCGGATGACGGAGCGGATGGCGTCGGAGACCCCCACCGAGATCCCCGACCAGCGGCGGTCCGCTACGCCGCCGCAGCGCGCCCATCCGTAGCGGCGGCGGATCTCAGTATCCGCCGCGCCTTGCGCGCCGCTCTCCGCAGCAGCGAGCCCGTGCCGCCCTCCCGGTATCCGGGGTAGGCGCGGGCCTCGCGCGGTTCCGCGAGGTACACGGAGTCCGGGACGCCGGCCGCGGCGTCGCGGAAGTGCGGGTAGGCGAGGTAGAGACGGCGTCCGCCGCGCTCCAGAAGGGCCGCCGGCTGCTTCTTGTCCTTGAGGAACCGGGCTACCGACACCAGGAGTTCGGGCCGCTGCTCGGCCACGAGGTGCAGCCGCAGCCGTTCCTCGACCTTGAGCCGGCGGGCGACGCCGGGCGTCCAGTAGGCGTCCATGAGGGGCTTGGCCAGTTCGAGCTTGCGCCGGCGGACCTTCTCGCTGTCCTTGGCGAACCGGGGCCCGAACTGCGGGAGCAGGGTGACCACCAAGGGCCGGGTCATGAGCAGGTCCCGGCGCTCGCCCGCCGGTATGTGCTCGGCTATCAGGTGCATCAGGGCCCGCGCGGAGTCGAAGCGCAGCTCGTAACCGCCGCTCTTCGTCACATGCTTGCCGTCGTCGCGGCCCACCAGGTAGTAGCAGGTGTAGTCGGCGATGACGGAGACCCCCTCGGCCCGCAGATACGCCTCCATGGTGAACAGCGCGTCCTCGCCGGTCCACAGCGACTCGTCGAAGCGCATGCCGTGCCGGGTCAGCAGCTCACGGCGGAACAGCTTCTGGGCGCTCAGCGTGTACCGGATGTTGGACGAGAAGACGTCGGTACGGTCCAGCGTCCGGCCCCACATCGACTTGGGCGCACCGCGGTTGACGCCCTCGATCCGGCCGAGCACCACATCGGTGCCGTTGCGGTCGGCCATCGCGACCATGCGTTCCAGCGCCTCGGGACCGAGCCGGTCGTCGGCGTCCAGGAAGAACACATAGCGTCCCGTGGCCTTCCCCAGGCCGACGTTGCGCGGGCCGCTCGGGCCTCCCGAGTTCTCCTGTCTGATCACGGTCACCGGCATGGTCGCCCGGGCCGCGAACTCCTCCAGGTACTCGCCCGTGCCGTCCGTGGAACCGTCGTCGACGGTGATGACCTCGATGCGCTCCGGGTCGATGGTCTGTGCCTCGACCGACGCGAGACACTCGACCAGATACGGCATCGCTTCGTACGCCCCGATGATCACTGACACATCAGGCTGCGTCACGTTTCCCCCTCGTCAATGGCATATTTCCCCCGTATCGCCTCATTAGCTACCTACTAGACGGCCGGTCGTGACGGGGGGTTGCCTGTGAGGCAGGTTTTGGTGAGTCAGATCACAAAGCGAAGGGCGATAAGGGAATTCACCCGGCGGGAAAAGTAAGAGCTCGGAAAGAAGAAGGCGCGGCCCCCGAGGAAAGAGTTCCTCGGGGGCCGCGCCGGTTTTCCGGGCCTGGATCAGGCCGTCGTCACGTCGTCCCCGGCCGTCGCGACCCGCTGTGCGGGTACGGCCGCCGCGCGCGACTCCTGGCCGACGTTGCGGGTCTCGGCCTTGATGGCGAGGTCCGCCACGGCCGCGTTGAACTGCTCGATCGAGGTCGGCTCGTCCGGGCCGAGCAGGTACTGCTTCAGCTCGGTGCGGTCGGCGGCCAGCGGGTCGGCGGACGGGTCGCGGACCGCGTCCAGCAGTTCGCCCAGCGGCTCCGCGCGGTTCGACAGGATCGTCGCGGCGCGCACGGCCGTGTTCTGGCGCTTGAACTCCTCCACGCCCAGCTCGGCGGAGTCCGTGACGGCGTACGGCTTGCCGCTGGCGATGAAGTCGGAGACGACGCTGGAGATGTCGGAGACCATCGCGTCGGAGACGTTGAAGCAGTCGTACAGGCGCGGCTCGGCGCCCGTGATGACGCGGTGCTCGTGGGCCGGGAAGGAGCGCCAGTAGGCGTCGTTCCACTCGGCGCGCAGCCGGGCGACCTCTTCGTGGCGGGCCGGGTCGAGCAGCCCGTCGCGGGTGGCCTCGGCCTCGTCGCCGCTGACGCCGGCCTTGCCGGACAGCTCGGCCAGCCGCGCCTCGATGCGGGTCAGCTCGGCCTTGGCGGCGGCCTGCGCGGCCGTGTCGGCGGGGAAGCGCGGGTCGGCGGCGCGCTCGGCGGCGGCCTTCTCGACCAGGGCGGTGATCCGCTGGTGCGCGGCGCCGGCCTCCTTGCTGACGGTGCCGGTGAAGGGGTGCGGCTTGTACAGCACGCGGACCGGCGGGTCGGCGGCGACGAGCTTGCGGACGATGGTCTCGCCGGCGAGCACGATCGAGGTGTTGCCGGGGTTGCCGTCCCAGCCCTCCCAGGTGGGGGCGTACAGCACGGTCGGGACACGGCCCTCGGGGACGCCCTGCCAGGTCTGGATGGGGGCGAGCTGCGGGCGGCCGACCTCCACTATGTCCTCGTCGCGGACGCCCACGTCGGCTATGGCGTAGCGGTCGCGGCCCGCGCGGCCGGCGGTCCACACCTCGTCGTACGCCTTGCTGAACGGGTTGACGCTGGCCAGCTTGTCGCTGTCGCCGTGGCCGATGAAGACGTGCTTCATGGTGGGCACGCGCAGCAGGTGGATGTTCTTGCCGACGTTCGCGGCGTACAGGGCGACGCGCACGGTGCTCAGGTCCAGGTTCATCAGGTGCACACCGCCGGGCACGCAGACGACGGGGACCGTGGTGGGCGCGAGGTTCGCCAGGATGGCGCGCTCGCGCAGGATGATCAGCGGCTTGGAGTCCAGCTGCTCCATGGTCTCCAGCCACATGTTGACCTGGTACGCGGAGTCCTTGGAGCCGGAGAAGTACAGCACCGTCTCGGGCCGGTAGGCGCGCAGCCAGTCGTCCACGGCGGCCAGGACGAGCTCGGCCTTCGGCGGGATCTTCCGGCCGCGCACGTACGGCACGAGCGCGAGGACGTAGAGCAGGCCGAGGCCGACCGTGATACCGATGCCGACGAAGCCGATGGCGGAGTGCTCCAGCCAGGCGGAGGCGAGGATGCCGGCGACGGCCGCGAGGTCCAGGTGCAGCATCTTCTCGGCGGAGCGGTGCAGCAGCCCGCGCGGCGGGGCGTCGGGGATGCGGATGCGCGAGGCGAGGTCGACGTTGCGGGTGGCGACCGGCATCCGGCGCCGGTTGCGGATCAGGGTGACCAGGGCGCCGTGCGGGGCCTGGAGGCCGTAGAAGGCGATGAAGCAGGCGACCGCGCCGTAGTAGACCAGGTTGTCCGCCAGGCTGAGCCGGGCGAGCAGCAGGAGCAGCAGCAGCTCCCTGATCAGGAAACGGATCGACAGACCGGCCCGGACCTTGCTGAGGCGGTTGACCAGGTAGCTGCCCTTGCGGTGCAGATAGTGGTCCGCCAGGTACGTCACGGCGGCCGCCGCCGCGAAGGCGGGAATGCTCGGGACGAGCGCGGCCAGCATGAGTGCCGGGAATCCCAGCATCATGAGGACCGCGGCGGCCAGCTCGGCCGCACTGCCCACCCGGGCGACGCGAATAGCGGTGGATATCACGGAGAACCTGCTCAAGGGAGAGGGGCCGGTCTGAAGAGGGAAGGACTCAGGCCCCTGTGAATTCTTCGTGAACAAAGAATCGCAGAGGCCTGAATTCCATAAGGCTATTGATGGCTGATTATGCCACGCCGTCCTGGCGGTCCAGCACACTGGCCAGTGCCTGCTCGAAGCCGGACGCCTTGCCCGCCGCCGCGGTCGGGTCCTGCTGGCGGACGTCGATGACGTGTCCGGTCAGCTCGGAGAGCAGGACGTCGAGCGAGGTGCGGGCGACGGCCTCGGAGGAGAGCAGCGAACCCGCGGGCTCCTGGCCGAAGGCCTTGGTGCGCATCGGGGTGGCGGTCCGCTCGGGGTTGATGCAGTTCACGCGGATGCCGTCGCCGGCCCACTCGTCACTCAGCGCCTGGGTGAGGTTCACCATGGCGGCCTTGGTCGAGGAGTAGAGGCTGTACTCGGCGCGGCCGCGGGTGTAGCTGCTGGAGGTGTAGAGGAGCAGCTGGCCCTTGGTCTCGGACAGGTACTTGTACGAGGAGCGCGCGATCTGCACGGGGGCCAGGTAGTTGACCTTCAGCGCCTCCTCGATGGTGGCGTTGTCGGTCTCGGCGAGCTTGCCTATGCGCAGCACACCGGCGGTGTTGACGACGTAGTCGATCCGGCCGGTCTCGCCGTACGCCTTGGACAGCGCGTCGTCGACCTCCTCCGGGTTCTCCACGTGGGTGCCGGTGGTGGAGCGGCCGAGCGCGTAGACGTTCGCGCCGTAGGACCCGGCGAGCTCGGCGATGTCCTTGCCGATGCCGTAGGAGCCGCCGAAGACGACGATCGTCTTGCCGGTGAGCAGGTCGCGGTAGGCCTCCTCGCTCACCTGCTCGGGAGCGGCGGTGGAGGCGAGCTGGAAGAGCTTGTCGGCGATGAAGACGTCGACGGGCTGCGTGACCTTCATGTTGTACTCGTCACCCGCGACGACGTGGATCGGCACGTCCGGCAGGTACTTGAGCACGACGGAGCAGTCGTCCGTGGCCTGGAAGTTGGGGTCGCCGGAGGCCACCTCGTAGGCGCGCTTGATCGTGGACAGCTTGAAGGCCTGCGGGGTCTGGCCGCGGCGCAGGCGGGAGCGGTCCGGGATCTCGGTGATGAACTCGCCGTCCTCACCGTGGGTGCGCGTGACGATGATGGTGTCCGCGGACGGGATGGCGACGTCGACGGCCTGGAAGCGCTCCAGCGCGACGACGCAGTCGTCGATGACGCGCTGCGAGAGCAGGGGGCGCACGGCGTCGTGGAAGAGGACGTTGAGGTCCTCGCCCTCGGCCAGGCCCTCGCCGAGGGCCTCGATGGCGCGCTCGGTGGTCTCGTTGCGGGTCGCGCCGCCCTCGATGATCTTCTTGACCTTCGTGAACCCGGCCTTGGCGACGATCTTCTCGATGTCCGGGACGTACCCGGGTGCCATCAGCACGATGACGTCGTCGATCGAGTCGGCCTTCTCGAAGGTGGTCAGGGTGTGCTCGATGACTGCCTTGCCGGCGATCTTCAGCAGCTGCTTGGGGATCGACAGACCCACGCGCTGACCGGTTCCACCGGCCAGGATCACTGCGGTGGTACGGGGCTTGGCTATGTGCTGGGACACAGGTGACCTACCTTGTGGCGACTGGGAACTTCGAAATGGTCCCACTTGGGGTTACCGCGATGCAAGGTGAGCGTCCTCGGCCGCAAATGTGCGCGCAACCTGTCATTCACCTCGTACCCATGGTCCTTGCCGAGAGGCCCTTCGAAGGTCCCTGGAATTGCTGTGAGTAACGGCACAGGCTCACCGCGGCCGTGGCGCGGGGGCTTCGGGCCATGGTGTCCGGGCGTTCCCACGGGATCCCTGGACGATGTCCCCCGAACCGTACGCGACGTGGCGGCCGCGATGTACCGCGCGGCCGCCACACGAGGGGTGTGTGTCTTCACTGTGACCCCGCTGTGGCCTGACTCCGGGCCACGAAGGCGTGTTACCTGGGTCACACCACCTCGACGCCGGGCCTGCCGGCCTCGACCCGCAACCGGGCCAGCGTGCTCGCGGTCGCCGTCGGGGTGCGGACCGTGTCCACGATCCGCACGCGCGCGTCGATGCCGTCGGGGCGGATGTCGAGGAGGTGGTAGCCGCGGTGGGCGTCGATCAGCTTCCAGTGCGGGTTGTCCGGCACCCTCGGGTCCCACTCGCGGTGGAAGGCGTCCTGGTCCTGGTCGCCGTTGCTGGAGACGGACGTGCCGACGAACTCCGCGCCCACGACCTCCGACCCGGGGTCGGCGAAGTCCCGCTTCAGATCGCTGACCATCGTGAAGTGCCGGTCCCCGCTCAGCACGACGGGGTTGCGGACGTGCCGCAGCTCCTCCATCAGCGCGTCGCGCTCGGCCTGGTAGCCGTCCCAGGCGTCGTAGTACCAGAGCTTGCCCTCGCCGACCCGCAGATCGGTCTCCGCCATCATGATCTGCGAGCCGATCAGGTTCCAGCGCGCCGGCGAGCGGCGCAGCCCGTCGAGCAGCCACCGCTTCTGCTCCGCGCCGAGCATGGTGCGCGCCGGGTCCTGGGCGCCCTCCTGCGTGGTGGCCTGGTCGCTGCGGTACTGGCGGGTGTCCAGCACGCTGAGCCGTGCGAGCCGGCCGAACTCCAGGCGGCGGTGCATCCGGATGTGCGGGCCGTCGGGGACGGCGCTCGCGCGGACGGGCATGTGCTCGTAGTACGCCTGGTAGCCCGCCGTCAGCCGGGCCACGAACGCGTCGTGCGGCTGCTTGTCCGGGTCCTGCGGGATCTCGCCGGCGAAGTCGTTGTCGATCTCGTGGTCGTCGAAGGTGACGATCCAGGGCGCTGCCGCGTGCATCGCGGCGAGGTCGGGGTTGGTGCGGTACTGGGCGTACCGGTTGCGGTACTGCTCGAGGGTGTACGGCTCACCGCTCCCCTCGTGCCGCCGCACACCGGTCGACGACGGCGTCGACTCGTAGATGTAGTCGCCCACGAACAGGACGGCGTCGGGGTCCTGGGCCAGCATGTCGGCGTACGGCGTGAAGTAGCCGTGCTGCCAGTTCTGGCAGGAGGCCAGGGCCAGCCGCAGCGGGCCGCCGGAGCTCGCGGGGTGCGGCGCGGTGCGGGTGCGCCCGGTGGGCGAGAGCTGCCCGCCGGCGCGGAAGCGGTACCAGTACGTCCGGCCGGGGCGCAGCCCGCGCACGTCGACGTGGACGCTGTGGCCGAGTTCGGGCCGGGCCTGGGCGGTGCCCCGGCGCACGGCCTTGCGGAACCGCTCGTCGCCGGCGATCTCCCAGTCGACGGCGACGGGCCGGTCGGGCATGCCGCCGCCGTTCAGCGGGTCGGGCGCCAGCCGCGTCCACAGCACGACGCCGTCGGGCAGCGGGTCGCCCGAGGCGACGCCGAGGCCGAACACCCCGTCCGGCAGCGGCTTCTCGGTGGCACGGGCGGCCGCCGGCAGCCACAGCTGCGCGGAGGCCGCCGCGCCGAGCATCGCGGCGCCCGCGGTGAGCACTCGGCGCCGGTCGGGCGACATGGATCCGGATACCCCGGTCATCGGTGAACTCCCCTGTCTCGCTTGCCTCGTGGACACTTCGGATGCTCGCGCCGCCGGGTGGACCCGGCGCTGAACGGCGAGCTTCGCGTGCATGACAAATGGGGAGACATCGGAGGGCCCGTCACGGCACGGCGGTGCGCTCCGGCGCGTCTGTGGGTGTGGGGTGCGCCGGTGCGGGAGCGCCGCGACGGGGTCCGGTGATGCGATGTGCGGGTGCGCGTGGTGCGGTGTGCGGTCGGGTCAGTCGTCGAAGTTGGCCGCCAGCCTCGCCTTCGCCGCGACCGTGCCGAGGGTGCCCGCGCCGAAGGTGGACGAGCCCGTCGCGCTGATCCCGGCGGACGACGAGGGGAACACCCACACCGATCCAGCGTTCTCGTTCTCGCCGGGCGCCCCGACGACGAGTTCGGCCCGTCCGTCGCCGTTGCCGTCGACGAGGTGCGTGGCGCCGCCGAACGCGTCGTTCGTCTCCGCCACGCCCGGCACCGAGGCGGTGTCCTGGTTGACGCCCTGCGCCCCGGTGCCGGTCAGACCACCCCGGGAGCCGCGCAGGAGCACGGTCCCCCCGGCGTTGCTCAGCCCGTCGAAGTCCTCGCCGGGCACGCCCACGGAGACGTCCGCGTAGCCGTCGCCGTTCACGTCGGCCACCGTCACGTCGGTGCCGAAGCCGTCACCCCGCTCGGCGGCGCCCGGCACCCCGGCGCTGTCCTGGTTGACGTACATGGCCTGGGTGCCGACCGGGCCGTTCGCCGAGCCGGGGACGAACGCCACCCGGCCGCCCAGCGGGATCGGGGTGTCGAGGTCGCTGTCGTAGCCGTCGACGGAACGGCCCACGACGATGTCCTCGAACCCGTCGCCGTTCACGTCGCCGACGTCGACGAACTCGCCGCCCTGCAACTGCCATCCCCGGGCGTCGTGCGGGATCGTGCCCTCGGCGAGACCGTCGCGCGTGCCCCGCCAGTAGACGATGTGCCGGGCGTCGTACTCGTCGCCCTGGTTCAGGGTGCCGACGACGTCGTCCACGCCGTCGCCGTTCACATCGCCCGTCGCCAGGTCCAGGAACCGGGAGTCGGAGTCGTCCCGCACGATCTCCTCGCCGCCCCGCGCGGCCCCGTCCCGGCCGAACGGCCCCCGGATCACCCGCAGATCGGCGTTGCCCTGCACGACGACCAGGTCGGCCTTCCCGTCGCCGTTCACGTCGCCGACGGCCAGCTTCCCGCGACCGCTGAGCCGGTCGTACGTGTCCTTCCCGTACGCCAGCGCCGCCCCGCCGGACAGCCCGGTCGCCCCGCCCCACACGACCTGGACGAGCCCGGTCTCGGCGCCGCCCTCGACCGAGTCCTCCCCGGTGACGCCGACGACGAGGTCGGTGTATCCGTCGCCGTCGAGGTCGGCGCTGCTCACCGCGCTGCCGAAGTGGTCGGCGGTCTCGGCGGAGTCGGGGACGCCGGGCGTGTTCTGGCTGATGACCTGCTTCGACGACGGCTTCAGCCCGGTCGCCGAGCCGTACACGACGGCGACGTACCCGGCGCCCGTCTTCCCGTCGACGGTCGCGTCGGGTGCGGCCACCGCGAGGTCCTCGTAGCCGTCGCCGTTGAAGTCGGTCCTGATCCCGGCGGTGCCCGACGGGGCGGCACCGGCCGCCTGGGCCGCGGGCAGGACGGCGACGCCCGTGGCGGCCGCCACGACCGCGAGGGCCATCCGCCAGGCCGGTCCATGAGTGCGCATCTCGGTCTCCAGTTCTGTGTGGGGGGAGGTGAGTCGGCGGTCAGCCGGTGACGGCGGCGCCGAAGCGGGCCTTGCTCGCGGTGAAGCCCATGGTGGTGGGGCCGAACGAGACGGAGCCGGTCGCGGTGATGCCGGTGGCTGTCGTGGAGAAGACCCACACGGAGCCGTCGGTCGCGTTCTCGTCCGGGTCCCCGACGACGAGCCCGCTGCGCTTGTCGCCGTCCGCGTCGACCAGCGCGGTGTCCGCCCCGAACCGGTCGCCCTTCTCGGCGGTGCCGGGCACGTTGGCGGTGTTCTGCGTGAACGCCTTGCTGCCGGTGCCGGTCAGACCGGACGCGCCGCCCCGCAGCACGAGCACGGCGCCGGCGTCGGTGATGCCGTCGAGGTCCTCGCCGGGCAGGCCGGTCGCCACGTCGAGGTAGCCGTCGCCGTCGGTGTCGCCGAGGGACAGCCCGGTGCCCATGCCGTCACCCTTCTCGGCCGCGCCCGGCACCCCGGTGGTGTCCTGGTTGATCCAGACGGGCTTGCGGGTGGTGGACACGCCCTGCGGGCCGCCGTACACGACGGCGACGGCGCCGCCCTTGGTGGGCAGCCCGGTCGTGCTCTCCGAGGAGTGGCCGACGACGATGTCGCCGTAGCCGTCCTTGTTCAGGTCGCCGATCGCGGCGTCCTCGCCGGGGACGGTCCGGCCCTGCGCGTCCTTGAGGAGGCCCTTGCGGGTGAAGCCGCCCGTGCCGCCGAGGAGCAGTTCGACCCCGCGAGTCCCGTCGGCCTTCGTGGTCCGCACGGCGAGGTCGGCCGTGCCGTCGCCGTCGACGTCCCCGGCGGTCAGCGACTGGTAGCTCTGGGTCTTCCCGGCGATGGTGAAGTAGTCCTTCTTCGCGGGGTGCCCCTCACGGTCGAACGGGCCGTGGAACACGGTGCCGTCGCCGTTGCTCTTCTCCGGGTCCCAGCTCTGCCAGTCGTCGTTGCTGAGCGTCACCAGATCCGGGTGCTGGTCGCCGTCGACGTCCGCCACCGTGAACAGCCCGGTCGCGGCGGGCACGAGAGGCGTCCACATGAGGGTCGTCGGCTGGGACGACAGCCCGCTCGGGCCGCCCCAGTCGACCTGGACCGTGTAGCCGTCCTCGAGGTCGACCTTGTAGTCCTGGATCACCGAGACCAGATCGGCGTAGCCGTCCCCGTCGAGGTCGGCGCTCTCCAGGTGACTGCCGTACAGGCCCCGCCAGCCCTCCGGGCTCTCGACGCCGGGGCCTTTGAGCACCTGCTTGCGGGAGGTCGACAGCCCGCTCGCCGAGCCGTAGAGCACGCTCACCGAGCCGGCGCGGGCCTGGGTGTTCACGGTGGTGCCCGGCGCCCCGATGGCCAGGTCGGCGTACCCGTCGCCGTTGAAGTCGTCGTGCAGCCGCTTCGCGCTCGCCTTGGCGGTGACCGCGGACTCGGTGGCGGCGTTCACGGCGGGGACGGCGATCGCCCCGGCGACGAGCACGGCACCGGTGGCGAGCCCCAGACGTCTGCGGCGCTCGAGCGGGGTACGGCGGTGGGAACGCGAGGGCACGGCAACTCCGTCGAGTCGAACGGCGGCTGAGGCGCGGCGAGGTTCAAGATCTTCCTGCGCGCCGCCCAGTACGACTCACCCGGCCGCCCGGGGGTTGCCCTCGGCAGCCCCACGGGTTTCCCCACGGTTCACCGATCCGGCCACCGCGTCCGGCCGCCGGGCGCGGACACGACGACGCCGGGACCACCCGTGGTGGCCCCGGCGTCGCTCACACCGGACGTATCCGTGTCTGTTAGAACGGCTCGAAGTCGTCGAACTCCCGCGCCGCCTCGTCCCGCTCGGCCTGCCGGTCGCGCCGGCGCTGCGCGGCGGGACGGGGCTCCTCCAGGCGGTGGTCCTCGCCACGGCGGCCCAGCATCTCCGCGCCGGCCATCACCGTCGGCTCCCAGTCGAAGACGACCGCGTTGTCCTCGGGGCCGATGGCGACGCCGTCGCCGGAGCGGGCGCCGGCCTTCATCAGTTCCTCTTCCACACCGAGGCGGTTGAGGCGGTCCGCGAGGTAGCCCACGGCCTCGTCGTTGTTGAAGTCGGTCTGCCGCACCCAGCGCTCCGGCTTCTCACCGCGCACCCGGTACAGGCCGTCGTCCTCGCGGACCACGGTGAAGCCCGCGTCATCCACGGCCTTGGGCCGGATGACGATCCGCGTCGCCTCCTCCTTCGGCTTCGCGGCCCGCGCCCTGGCGACCAGGTCGGCGAGCGCGAACGACAGCTCCTTCAGCCCGGTGTGGGCGACGGCGGACACCTCGAAGACCTGGTAGCCGCGGGCCTCCAGGTCCGGCCGCACCATCTCGGCGAGGTCCTTGCCGTCCGGTACGTCGATCTTGTTCAGGACGACGAGCCGCGGACGGTTGCCGAGGCCGCCGTACTCCCGCAGCTCGGCCTCGATGATGTCCAGGTCGGAGACGGGGTCGCGGTCGGACTCCAGCGTCGCGGTGTCCAGGACGTGCACGAGCACGCTGCACCGCTCGACGTGACGCAGGAACTCCAGGCCCAGGCCCTTGCCCTGGCTGGCGCCCGGGATCAGACCGGGGACGTCGGCGATGGTGTAGACGGTCGAACCGGCCGTCACCACACCGAGGTTGGGCACCAGCGTGGTGAACGGGTAGTCGGCGATCTTCGGCTTGGCGGCGCTCAGCACCGAGATCAGCGAGGACTTGCCCGCGCTCGGGTAGCCGACCAGCGCCACGTCGGCGACGGTCTTCAGCTCCAGCACGATGTCCTGGAGGTCGCCGGGCTCGCCGAGCAGCGCGAAGCCGGGCGCCTTGCGGCGGGCCGAGGCCAGCGCGGCGTTGCCGAGGCCGCCCCGGCCGCCCTGCGCGGCGACGAAGGACGTGCCGTGCCCGACCAGGTCGGCGAGGACGTTGCCCGCCTTGTCCAGCACCACCGTGCCGTCCGGCACCGGCAGGACCAGGTCCTGGCCGTCCTTGCCGGAGCGGTTGCCGCCCTCACCGGGCTTGCCGTTGGTGGCCTTGCGGTGCGGGGAGTGGTGGTACTCCAGCAGCGTGGTGACCGACTGGTCGACGGTGAGGATCACGTCGCCGCCGCGCCCGCCGTTGCCGCCGTCGGGCCCGCCGAGCGGCTTGAACTTCTCACGGTGGACGGAGGCACAGCCGTGGCCTCCGTTACCCGCGGCGACATGCAGTTCGACGCGGTCCACGAAGGTGGTCATGGTCAGTGCCTCCAGAAAGTACGGGGTGGTTCTTCGTTAACACGCGAAAGGCGGACCCGCCTTCCCGACCGGGAAGTGAGGTCCGCCTCGCGAATCGTTCGGTCGAAGCCCTGCGCACAGGGCGGTGAGTCAGGGACTCAGGCGACCGGGACGATGTTGACGACCTTGCGGCCACGGCTGGAGCCGAACTCCACCGCACCGGCCTGCAGCGCGAACAGCGTGTCGTCGCCGCCACGGCCGACGCCCGCACCGGGGTGGAAGTGGGTGCCACGCTGGCGGACCAGGATCTCACCCGCGTTGACGACCTGACCGCCGAAGCGCTTCACGCCGAGCCGCTGGGCGTTCGAGTCGCGACCGTTCCGGGTGGACGATGCGCCCTTCTTGTGTGCCATGTCTCCTCAGTCCCTTACTTCGCAGCCGCGGGGATCTCAGTGACCTTGATCGCCGTGTACTGCTGGCGGTGGCCCTGACGACGGCGGTAGCCGGTCTTGTTCTTGTAGCGCAGAATGTCGATCTTCTGCCCCTTGTGGTGGTCCACGACCTCGGCCTGGACCTTGATGCCGGCCAGCACCCACGGGTCGCTGGTCACAGCGTCGCCGTCGACAACGAGCAGGGTCGAGAGCTCGACCGTGTCGCCAACCTTGGCGGTGGAAATCTTGTCAACCTCAACGATGTCGCCGACAGCAACCTTGTGCTGGCGACCACCGCTGCGCACGATGGCGTACACGCGGATCTCACTCTCTCGCTCGGGAACGGCACCCCCGCAGTCCAGCCGCCCGGCACGCGGACGGCCTCTCCGAAGCACCCGGTGCGTCGGAGGACGAGGTTTACGGGGATGTGGCGCGTCCTATATCCACGGACACACCGAGGGTCAAGGTTACGGGGCCGCTGCCGAGGGGGTCAAACCGGGCCCGGCCCCGCACACGTGCGGCCGGTCACAGGGACCGGCCGCACGCGCTGTCACACGGGACGCGTCACTCGTCGGTGCTCGCGGTGACCGTGGTCTTCTTCGCCGTCGACTTGGCCGCGGCCGTCTTGGCGGTCTTGGCCGCCTTCTTGGCCGTCGCCTTCTTCGCGACCGTCTTCTTGGCCGTCGTCTTCTTGGTGGCGGCCTTCTTCGCGGTGGCCTTCTTGGCGGTCTTCCGGGCCGTCTTCTTGGCCGGAGCGGCCTCCTCGATACCGTCCTCGGCAGCCGGCGCCTCATCGGCGGCGGGTGCCTCGCCGGCCACCGGTGCCTCGTCGGCGGCGGGGACGACCACGACGGCCGCCTCCTCCGACGCGGTCGGCGCGGTGGCCTTGCGCACCGCGCGGCGGCGCGGGCGGGCCGGGGCGGCGCTCTCCGCGACCGGCTCGGCGGGCGCCTCGGCCCGCTCGGCCGGGGCGGCCTCGGCGACCGGCTCCGCGACGGGCTCGGGCGCCGTCTCGGCGACCGTCACCACGGCGGCCTCGGCCCCCGCGGGGGACCCGGCGGGCGCGGACACCTTGCGGGTGGCGCGGCGGCGCGTCCGTCCCTTGGGCGCGGCCTCCTCTGCGGGCGCCTCGGTGGCGGGCGCGGCCGGCACGACCGCGTCCTCCACGGCCGCCGGCTCGGCGGTCGCCTCGGCGGCCGGCTCCGGCTGGACCGGACGGGCGATCTCCTCGGCGACGGTCACGTCCTGGGCGGTGGGACCCGCCTCGGCCTTCCGCGGCGCACCGGCCGGGGCCGACGCGCGCCGGCCCCCGCGGCGCCGGGAGCGGCCGCCGCGCGCGGCGGCCTCCGCCTCGGCGACGCTGCTGTACAGCTCCTCGTCGGGCGCGAACGCGGGCTCCGCGAGCGCGGCCGGCTCGGCGACCTCGGCGGCGACCTCGGCCTCCGTCTCCGCCTCCTCCTCGGCCGTCTCGGCCGGCTCGGTGGCGACGGACGCCTCGTGCACGTGCTCGGGACCGGCACCGGCCCGCGCGCGCTTCTTGCGCTTGCCCCCACCGCCGCCACCGGCGGACGTGGGCTGCTCCATGTGCACGATGACACCGCGGCCGTTGCAGTGGACGCAGGTCTCGGAGAAGGACTCCAGCAGGCCCTGGCCGACCCGCTTGCGGGTCATCTGGACCAGGCCGAGCGAGGTCACCTCCGCCACCTGGTGCTTCGTACGGTCCCGGCCCAGGCACTCCAGCAGGCGCCGCAGCACCAGGTCCCGGTTGGACTCCAGCACCATGTCGATGAAGTCGATGACAATGATGCCGCCGAGGTCGCGCAGCCGCAGCTGGCGCACGATCTCCTCGGCCGCCTCCAGGTTGTTCCGGGTGACGGTCTCCTCGAGGTTGCCGCCCTGGCCGGTGAACTTGCCGGTGTTGACGTCGACCACGACCATCGCCTCGGTCCGGTCGATCACCAGCGAGCCGCCGCTGGGCAGCCAGACCTTGCGGTCCAGCGCCTTGGCGAGCTGCTCGTCGATCCGGTACGTGGCGAAGACGTCGACCTCGCTGGTCCACTTCTGCAGCCGCTCGACCAGGTCGGGCGCCACGTGCGAGACATAGCCGTGGATGGTCTCCCACGCCTCGTCACCGCTGACGACGACCTTGGAGAAGTCCTCGTTGAAGATGTCCCGGACGACCCGGACGGTCATGTCCGGCTCGCCGTAGAGCAGCGTCGGGGCGTTGCCGCTCTTGGCCTTCTTCTGGATCTCCTCCCACTGCTGCTGGAGGCGTTCGACGTCACGGCGCAGCTCGTCCTCGCTCGCGCCCTCGGCGGCGGTGCGCACGATGACGCCCGCGTCCTCGGGGACGATCTTCTTGAGGATGGTCTTCAGCCGGGCCCGCTCGGTGTCGGGCAGCTTGCGGCTGATGCCGGTCATCGAGCCCTCGGGCACGTACACGAGGTAGCGGCCCGGCAGGGAGACCTGGCTGGTCAGCCGGGCGCCCTTGTGCCCGATCGGGTCCTTCGTCACCTGGACGAGGACCGACTGGCCGGACTTCAGGGCGGACTCGATGCGGCGCGGCCCGTTGGCCATGCCGAGCGCCTCGAAGTTGACCTCACCGGCGTAGAGCACGGCGTTGCGGCCCTTGCCGATGTCGATGAAGGCGGCCTCCATCGACGGCAGCACGTTCTGGACCTTGCCCAGGTAGACGTTGCCGACGTAGGACGTCGACTGCTCCTTGTTGACGTAGTGCTCGACGAGCACGTTGTCCTCGAGGACGCCGATCTGGGTGCGGTCGCCGTGCTGGCGGACGACCATCACGCGCTCGACGGCCTCGCGGCGGGCCAGGAACTCGGCCTCGGTGATGATCGGGACGCGGCGGCGGCCCTGCTCGCGGCCCTCGCGGCGGCGCTGCTTCTTCGCCTCCAGACGCGTGGAGCCCTTGATGGACTGCACCTCGTCGGACGGCTCGGACTTCGGCCGGGGCTCGCGGACCTTGACGACGGTGCGCTCGGGGTCGCCGTCGCCCGGCTCGGCGTCCACGGAGGAGTCACCGGCGCGACGGCGCCTGCGGCGGCGCCGGCGGCTGCTGCTGCTGCTGGAGCCGGAGCCCGCGGAGTCGTCGTGCGCGTCCTCGGCGTCCTCCTCCTCCTGCTCGGCGGTGTCCTCGGCGTCCTGCTCGGCCTGCTCGGCGGCGGTGTCGTCGCCGGCGGTGTCGTCGCTGTCGCTGCCGTCGGCGTCCGGCTCGCCGGACTCACCGCGACGGCGGCGACGGCCACCGCGGCGGCGGCGACGGCGCGAACCGGTCTCCTCGGACTCGTCGCCGTCGGCGGAGTCCTCGACGCCGTCCTCGGTGTCGTCGGCCTCCTCCTCGGCGGCGGGCTCGACGGCCGTCTGCGGCTCGGCGTCCTCGCCACGGCGGCGGCGACGGCGGCGCGGAGCGGCGGGCTGCTCCTCGCGGAGCTCATCGTCGTCCTCGGGCTCCGCCTCGGCGGCGGCCTCGGCTGCGGCGCGCTGCGGCGTCTGGAACTGCGGCTCGGTGAACACGGGCGCCTGGAAGACGGCCACGGCGGGCCGCGACGGACGCGGCGCCTCCTCGGACGCCTCACCGGCGGCGGACCGCGCGGGCTCGGCGAAGCCGGTGGCGGCACGGCGGACGGCGCGGCGACGGCGGCGCGGCGCGGCGTCGTCCTCGGCGGCGGCACCGGTCGCGGCGGGGCTCTCGGCCTCGACACCCGGCGTCACCGGGGCCTCGGCGGTCACCGGCGTCCCCGCGGCGGTCTCCTCGGAGCCCTTCTCGGAGCTTTTCTCGGAGACCCCCTCGGCGGCCGGGGCGGCCGTACGGCGGGTGGCACGGCGGCGCGTGCGGCGCGGGGCGGCGTCGTCCTCGGACGAGGCGACCTCGGTGCTCTCGGTGCTCTCGGTGCTCTTGCCGGAGTCGGCGGACGTGTCGGCGGGCTCCTGCGCGGTCACCGGCGCCTCGTCGGCCGGAGCGGTCTGGGCGGCCGGGGCGGCTTCCGGCGCGGCGGAGCCACGGGTGGCACGGCGGCGTGTACGGCGCGGGGCGGCCTCGGGGGCCTCCTCGACGGCGGCGGCACCGGCGGTCTCGGCGGCCTTCTCGCCGGCCTCGACGTCCTCCGCCTCCTGTGTGGGAGCGGGGGCCGCGGCGGGCGCGGTCACCCGGCGGGTGGCCCGGCGGCGCGTGCGCGGCGGGACGGGCTCCTCGGAGACCTCGGCGGCCGGGGCGGGTTCCTCGACGGCCGGCTCGGCGGCCGTCGCGGGCACCACGGTCTCGGCGGCGGCCTCGGCCGCCGGCGAACCGACGGGCGCGGACGCACGACGCACCGCGCGCCGGCGCGTACGGGCCGGGGGCGCGGGCTCGGGGGTGACGTCGGCCTCGACGGCCTCGACGTCGTCCTTCTCCTCGTCGACCTCGTCGACCTCGTCGACCTGGTCGATCTGGTCGACCTCGGCGGCCGGTATGGCCGGCTCGACCACCTCCGCGGGCTGCGTCTCGACGGCACCGGCGGGCGGTCCCGCCGGGCGGGAGGCGGCACGGCGCCGGCGGCGCGGCGGCAGGGTGTCGCTCGGAGTGTTCAGTTCGGAGTCCGTGGCGGACTCTGTGGGTTCGGTCGGTTCGAGCATGCGGGCGTTTCTCCCGTCAGGCTCCCGGGCGCCGCGCCTGGTCCGGCGGTGTGCCGGTGACGTCCGCGGCTCGCGCGATGCGCGACTGCCGCCGTCCGGGGCGCGGGCGCCGCACGGGAGCTCTCTGTGTCCTGTCTCGCCGGTTCCGTACGCCTCATGCGCACGGCCTGGCGAAAGTCTTGTGGTCGGTGCGCTGCCCGACCCAGGTGGCTCCCGAGTACGAGGGCGGCGCTTCGACGTCCGTCCCTACGCGGAACTTCCTTACGCCGGCGCCGTCGCGGCGGCAGCGGTCCCGGCCTCGGTTGGGGCCGTCGCTGCCTCGCGGTCGGGCGCGAGCGGGTCGGTCACCGTGCCGGTCTCTTCATCGAGCAGCCCCTGCGCCAGCCTGGTCACCGCTGCGGGGACCGGCGGCGCCAGGTCGGCCACGGCGCGGAGACCGGACAGGACGTCGTCGGGTCGTACGGCAGGCGTCACGTGCCGAACAACCAGCCGCAGTATCGCACAGGGCCGGTCCGTCGGCCTATCAGCCTGCGAACTGTGTGTTTCCGGATTCTGGACGCTCTCGAGGTGGGCGACCGCGGGACGGGCGTCGAAAGTGCGTACGCCGTTCTTGGTCATGCGCTGGACCTCGACGGCCTCGGCGGCCTGGAACGCGGCGACCGCTCGCGCGGCGTCGGCCGGCTCCACCCCGTCGAGACGCAGCTCCCAGACGGACGCCGTGAGACGGTCGGCGAGCCCGGAGGTCCGGGCCTCGACCGCGTCGACGACATCGAGCCCGGCGGGCAGCGACTCGTCGAGCAGCGCCCTGAGCTGCTGCGGATCCCGCGCCTCGGTGAGCGCGATCTCCAGGTACTCCGCCTCACTGCCCGTGCCGGTGGGTGCGGCATTGGCGTACGACACCTTCGGATGCGGCGTGAACCCCGCCGAGTACGCCATGGGTACGTCGGCGCGGCGCAGCGCACGCTCGAAGGCGCGCTGGAAGTCACGGTGGCTGGTGAACCGGAGGCGGCCGCGCTTGGTGTAACGCAGTCGGATGCGCTGCACCGCGGGTGCGGGCGGCGGGCCTTCGGGCTGTCGCTTGCCCAGTGTCGTTCAGTCCTTCGTGAGAGCGGTCGTACTGCTACCAAGAGTACGTGTCTCGCGGGCCTGAGGTTCCCGCCGGGCCACCTTCTCGCGCTGTTCGGGCTCTCCGAACAGCATCCGGCGGATGTCGGCGCGCGTCTGCCGCGCGGACTCCCGGACGGACGCCAGGGCCTGCCGGGTCGCCCGCCCGACAGCGCGCGCGGCCTGGGTGGCGGGCCGCAGCACCAGGTCCCGTACGACGTGCCCGACCGGGGTGAGGACGGTCCGGTACACCCAGCGCACCGGCTCCACGAGGATCCACCGCAAGAGGGTCCCGAGGAAGCGCCCGACGGCGCGCGAGATGTGCCCCGCGACCCGCCAGGCGTGCCCGATCGCCTCCCCGACCTCCCTGCCGATGACGGCGAGAACCCGTCCGACGGGGGCCAGCACCCAGCGGTACAGCCCCACGGCGGGCAGCACGAACAGCACCCGGAGGGTCCAGTGGATGCCGAGCCCGATGCCGGTGGCGACCATCTGCACGATCCAGGCGATCGCGCGTCCCACGGGCGCGAGGATCCAGGTGTACAGCCACACGGCGGGCACGACGAGGAGGTACCGCCCCAGCCAGGTGAGCGCCGCGAGGACGCCGAGCCCGGCCGCCGCGAGGACCGCGCCGATCCCCCGCAGCACCCACATGACCGCCCGCCCGACCGGCGCGAGCACGCGCGCGTAGAGCCACGTCAGGGCGGTCGCGATCCCGTGGCCGAGCGGAGTGAGCACGTACCGGTACAGCCATACGAGGGGGACGACGAACAGCACGTTCCCCAGCCAGGCGAGCGCCCGGCCGAGGGGCACCAGGACGTACCGCCACAGCGCGACGAACGGCCACACGAACAGCGCCCGCCCCAGCGGACGCAGCACGACGTCCCGCAGGAACCGCCCGCCGACGACGAGCGCGTCCCACACCATCCGCACCGGCACGACGAGCAACAGCACGACGATGCGCACGGGTATGCGGATCGCGACCACCAGACACCCTTCGGGCTCCCGGCGCGGCGGCGCTTTCTCCAGATCCATACCGGCGTAGACGCGGCACCGGCCTGGACGGATGCACCGAGCGGGAAAGATCTGCCTCAGTACGCGCGGTTCCGCTCGAAGTCGGTGATGTTGAGCTTGACGCCCTGCGCGGTCTTCAGGGTGGTCGGCGTCTCGCCCTTGGCGATCTGGCCCGGCTGGACCGCGGTCTCGAACTCGGTCCCGTTGGCGAGCCGGGTGCCGTCGGCGTCGACGGCCTCCCATTCCCAGGAGTAGTCGGACTTCTGGCCGCTGTTGTTCTTGATCGTCCAGGTGAGCCAGATGTCGGTGATCCCGGCCGACGACCGGTCGTCGATCTGGAAACTGGTGAGATCGTCCCGCTCACCAGCGGCCTTCCGGGTCTGCCCCTGAGGGGTCGTGGCGCTGGGCGCCGAGGACGTGGAGGGCGCCGACGTCGTGGAGTCGTCCCCGTCGTCCCCCGCGGTCACCGCCACGGCGACCCCGATGGCGACGGCCACGACCAGGACACCCGCACACCCCCACAGACAGCCCCGGCCACGGCGCTTCTTCTGCGGCGGTCCGGGGGGCGGCGGCCACCCCGCGCCGGGCGGTCGTTCACTGCCGCGCGGACCCCACTGAGGACCACCCGTGGGCGGCTGGTTCGCCGACATGTCCACCACCTCCTCGACATCTGACGCCAAGCTAGGGAGCCGCGATCGGCCCGGCGAACGGAGCGCGGCCACTCAGGCGACGGCAGGGCCGCGCTGTCAGTGCCGGTCGGTAGGGTGCGCGCAACGAGTGGGAGGGGGACCCATGGGATTTTCGGGGCATCTGGTCTTCGCACGGAGCAGCCGTCCGCTGCGGGAGAGCCCGGTGTTCGAGGGCGCCGAGGACGCCGTCGGCCCGGAGGAGCGGCGGCCCGGCGGCTGGCGGACGGTCCAGCTCCGGCAGGGCGCCTGGAACGTGGAACGGCTCCCGGCCCTCGTCGACCGGACCGGCCACCCCGCCTGTGTGGCGGACGTCTCCGACAGCGACCTGGCCCTGGTCACCGGGCTCGACACCACGGGCCGGCGCTGGCAGGCGTGGCTGAACCTGGACGCGGTGGCCCGGCTGCTCGTGGAGGAACCCGACGACGTGGAGGACCAGATCACCTGGCTCTACACCCCCGCGTTCCACGAGGCAGTGCGCCGCAAGCGCGCCGAACTCGACGAGGCCGTCCCGGAGGACGCCGAGGGAGCCCTCGCCTGGGCCGCAGCAGCCGGCGCCCACCCCCCGGCCGAACGCGCCGCCATCGAGAAGGTCCTGCGCTCCCAAGAGCCCTTCGCCGAGGACCTGTTCAGCACCCTGCTGGACACCCTGGGCTTCCCCGGGCCGACGACCGCCTGACCCCTCACCCGGCCGGAGCGAGCACCATCACCACGTGCTCCACCTGCCCCGGCACCAGAGCCAACCGGAACTCCCCCTCACCGGAAGCGCACTCCACCACCAGCGCCCGGTGGTGCAGCCGGTTCCGCTCCCGCCCCTCGGGCCTGCGCACCCGCACGATCCGCGCATCGGACGGCAGTCCCGGCCCATGGGCGTGCGACGGAGGCCGCTCCCAGGACCAGCCCCCCGACGCGATCACGAAGGTCCCACGCACCCACCGATCGGATCCCGCCGGACTGATCCGGCAGGGAATCGCGACGCGCCGCCCATCGAGAAACCGGGCGGCGAGCCGCCCCTGCCGCTCGTTGAGATACAAGCCGGCCACCAAGGCCCCGAAGAGGGCACACATCACGAACGGCAGGACACCCGACACACCCGCATCCAAACAGCCCGCACCCCGAAGATCCAGAGCACGGACTCCCCCGCTCGCGGCGCTACTCCACCTCGACCCCGTAGTCCCGCAGAAGCTCCTCCAGACCTCGCGCGTAGCCCTTTCCGCCGAGGACGAAGTCCCAGTCGCCGTTCGCGCGGTGCCGGAAGGAGCCCAGCACCAGAGCCGTCTCCCCGGAGCGGCCGTCCGAGACCTCGAGCCGGCCGAGCTCCGTCCTCGCCGGGTCCAGCAGCCGGATGCAGGCGTCGGTGAAACCCGACAGGTCGGCGTCCGGGTTCACCTCGGGATCGATGGCGGCCACCAGCACGAACCGGTCGGCCTCCCGCGGCAGCGCGTCGAAGGAGACCCGGATCGCCGCCTTGTCCGGCGCCTGCGCGGGCACGGCGCACACCGAGCCGTCCGGGGTCCGCGGGTTGTTGAAGAACACGAAGTGCTCCTCGCTCAGCACCCGGCTGCCCCGGCAGACGAGTGCGCAGACGTCCAGCGCGACACTCCCGGACCACGTCATGCCCAGGATGTTGTGGTCGTCGCCGGCCGGGTCCGCCGGCCCGGACGGGGCCGTCCGGGTGGGAGCCGGCCGGCCTCCCTCCCCCAGGCGCCCGCGCAGCCCGTGCCGGTGCAGCAGATCGACCAGCTCGCCACCGGAGATGAGCTCCAGCGGCTTGCCCCGGGCAAAGGTGTGCGCGCTGGGTCCGAACGCCGAGGTGGTCACGAGAACGCCCTTGTTGGCGCCCCGGTCCTGGACCGTGCCGTACAGGTCACGCACGGCGGTGGGCGGGACCGTGTTCCGGTAGCGCTTCACCTGGACGACGATCTTGCCGCCCCGGATGGGCGTCGGATCCGTGGCGTCGACGTCGACACCCCCGTCGTTCGACCGCTGTGTCGTCACCGCCTCCATGCCCATCGCCCGGAACAGATCGGCGACCAGCGACTCGAACGCGATCGGGTCCATCTCGAACAGATCGGGCTCCTCGTCGCCGCCGTGCGTGACGACGCGATCGCCGACATCCTGGGGCCGGCGGCTCGGCCGTACGGCGGTGAGCTGGTCGGGACGCGTCGCGATCTGCCCGCGCAGGGCATCGGTCAGACAGCTGACGGGGTCCACCTGCTCCAGATGGAGCCCGGTGAAGTCCGACCGCGCGGCCATGACGGTGGCCAGGAAGATGTGGGACTGCCGTCCCGTCGCGGGGTCGGGCGCGTCCACGAAGCCGTTCAGGGCGACCGAGTCGAGGATGCCGTGCTCGTCGGCGGCGAACAGCTGCCGCAGCACCAGCAGCACGCTCTGCGCCAGCACCTCCCGGTACAGCGCCCGCCGCTGCGTCACGGGCCGGGCCGTCTCCTTGTCCTGGTCCTGGGCCGGCACGTACCGTACCGACCTCGCCTCGGGCACGACGTCGTACGCGGGCATCTCCCAGTCCAGGACGAGTTGCCGCGCCGCCGGGTCGAAGGCCGCGGAGACCTGCCGCGGGAACCCTTCGGGCCAGGCCGTCGACGAGTACAGCGCCGCCGAGAAGTACTCGACCACGGCGTCCGGCTCACCGCGCCTCACCCCGGCGACCACCTCGGAGACACCGGCGTTGTGCCGGCGGACCTCCGACCGCTGGGCCTCCGTATTCCGCTCGTACTCCTGCTGCGCCGCCGCCAGCCGCCGCAGCCGCTCCGCCTCGGCCGCCTGGGCCGCGTACCAGGCCTGCTCGAACCGAGCCCGCGCCTCCGCCTCGGCCTGGGCCCGCCGGCTCGCGGTCCAGCCGCCCTGCGCCTGGTACTGGCTCTGCTCCGGCATCCGCACGGGCCAGGCGAGCGCCCCGGGGTCGAACGGGGGAATCACCTCCGCGCGCAGGAGCGAGTCCGCCCGGAACGCCGGGGCCTGGCAACCGGCGCCCAGCAGCCCCCGCAGAGTCGCGACCCGCGCCTCGATCTCCTCCGTCCGCCGCCTGGCCTCGGCCTGCCGGTACTCGCGATACTCCTGCGCCGCACGCCGCTGGTGGCTCCGCGCCTGCCTGGCCGCCTCCCGCTGCTGCCGCGCCTCGGCCTCCCTCTGGCGTTGCTGCTGACGCTGCATCTCGGCCCAGACACCGACAAGACCAGCAGAGCGACGACTCATGCGCTACCTGCCCTCCCCAGGGACGTCGGCACCGCCGACCAGAAGAACCGGTCGCCCCCCACAACCGGCAGTAACAATCCGACTTTATCCAGCGATCGGCATCCCGCACATCAACTTGCCAAAGGCAACCTCCCCCGACATCACACCAGCTCAGCGCCCCCGAACAGCCTCGAGCCCCCTCCCGTCCGGGAGAGGGCTCGAGGTGGCGTACGGGTGTGCGGTCAGTGCGAGTGACCGCTCGGCGCCGGCGCCGCGTTCTTGACCGTCAGGGGCAGCAGCTTCTTGCCCGTCGGGCCGATCTGGATGTGGGTGTCCATCTGAGGACACACGCCGCAATCGAAGCACGGGGTCCAGCGGCAGTCCTCGACCTCCGTCTCGTCGAGGGCGTCCTGCCAGTCCTCCCAGAGCCAGTCCTTGTCGAGGCCCGAGTCCAGGTGGTCCCACGGCAGGACCTCCTCGTACGTGCGCTCGCGCGTCGTGTACCAGTCGACGTCCACGCCGTACGGGGCCAGCGCCTTGTCGGCGCAGGCCATCCAGCGGTCGTAGGAGAAGTGCTCGCGCCAGCCGTCGAAGCGGCCGCCGTCGTCGTAGACCGCGCGGATGACGGCGCCGATGCGGCGGTCGCCGCGGGAGAGCAGGCCCTCGACGATACCGGGCTTGCCGTCGTGGTAGCGGAAGCCGATGGAGCGGCCGTACTTCTTGTCGCCGCGGATCTTGTCCCGGAGCTTCTCCAGGCGAGCGTCCGTCTCCTCAGCCGAGAGCTGCGGCGCCCACTGGAACGGTGTGTGGGGCTTGGGGACGAAGCCGCCGATCGAGACCGTGCAGCGGATGTCGTTGGAGCGCGAGACCTCCCGGCCCTTCGCGATCACCTTGGTCGCCATGTCCGCGATCTGCAGGACGTCCTCGTCCGTCTCCGTGGGCAGGCCGCACATGAAGTACAGCTTCACCTGGCGCCAGCCGTTGCCGTACGCGGTGGCGACCGTGCGGATGAGGTCGTCCTCCGAGACCATCTTGTTGATGACCTTGCGCATGCGCTCGGAGCCGCCCTCGGGGGCGAAGGTGAGACCGGAGCGGCGGCCGTTGCGGGTCAGCTCGTTGGCCAGGTCGACGTTGAAGGCGTCCACACGGGTGGAGGGGAGGGAGAGGCCGATCTTGTCTTCCTCGTACCGGTCCGCCAGGCCCTTCGCGATGTCGCCGATCTCCGAGTGGTCGGCCGACGACAAGGACAGCAGGCCCACCTCCTCGAAGCCGGTTGCCTTCAGGCCCTTCTCGACCATGTCGCCGATGCCGGTGATCGACCGCTCGCGGACCGGGCGGGTGATCATGCCGGCCTGGCAGAAGCGGCAGCCGCGGGTGCAGCCGCGGAAGATCTCCACGGACATGCGCTCGTGGACCGTCTCGGCGAGCGGCACGAGGGGCTGCTTCGGGTAGGGCCACTCGTCGAGGTCCATGACCGTGTGCTTGGACACACGCCACGGGACGCCCGACCGGTTCGGGACCACGCGGGCGATCCGGCCGTCGGGCAGGTACTCGACGTCGTAGAACGCCGGGATGTAGACCCCGCCGGTCTTGGCGAGGCGGAACAGGACCTCCTCGCGGCCACCGGGCCGGCCCTCCGCCTTCCATTCCCGGATGATCCGGGTCATGTCCAGCACGGCCTGCTCGCCGTCGCCGATGACGGCGGCGTCGATGAAGTCGGCGATCGGCTCGGGGTTGAACGCGGCGTGCCCGCCGGCCAGGACGATCGGGTCGTCGATCGTGCGGTCCTTGGACTCCAGCGGGATGCCCGCGAGGTCCAGGGCGGCCAGCATGTTCGTGTAGCCGAGCTCGGTGGAGAAGGACAGGCCGAACACGTCGAACGCCTTCACCGGGCGGTGGCTGTCCACCGTGAACTGCGGGACGTGGTGCTCCCGCATCAGGGCCTCCAGGTCCGGCCACACGCTGTACGTGCGCTCGGCGAGGACGCCCTCCTGCTCGTTCAGGACCTCGTAGAGGATCATGACGCCCTGGTTGGGCAGCCCGACCTCGTAGGCGTCGGGGTACATGAGCGCCCAACGGACGTCGCAGGACTCCCACGGCTTGACCGTGGAGTTGAGTTCTCCGCCGACGTACTGAATCGGCTTCTGCACATGCGGGAGCAGAGCTTCGAGCTGCGGGAACACGGACTCGGCGGCCGCAGCGGTTTCGGCAGACATCTCGCGAACCTTCGTGAGCTGGACTGAACTGACAGGGGTGACCATCTAGCCTAACGCGGCCCCGGACGCCCCCAGCACGCCCCGAGGGTCACAGGGCGTCCGCCCCGCCCTCGATCCCGGCCCAGAACGCGGGCAGCTCGGCCTCCACGGCGTCCGCTCGCCGCTCCTCCCGCCCGTACAGCAGTCCGAAGGTGAAGGCGCTGTCGCCCGCGGCGTGGGCGAGGGCGGCCAGCTCCCGCAGGGTCCGGCGGGCCATGACGCTGTCCTGGTGCTCGCCCAGCAGGTTCTGGAGGGCCTTCATGGACTTCACCAGGTCCTTGGCCGGGCCGTCGAGAGCCGGTACGGCCGCCTCCGCCGCGTACCGGGTGCGCTTGGTCTTCTTGCGCGCCTCGTGGATGGCGACGTCGCGCTCGGTGCCGGGCTCCAGTTCCCGCGCCTGCCGCACGAGCGCGGCCACCTTGCCGAAGTCCTTGCGTACGGCCTTGGCGAGCACCTTGGCCGGTTTCTTCCCGGCGGCCTTCAGCAGCGGCGGATCGGCGAGCACCCCGTCGAGGGTGTCGAGCAGCGTCAGATAGCGGCGGGAGTCGAGGACGCCGATGAGGCGGGCGCTCGCCCCGCCCGGCCGGTCCCCTGCCCAGGTGCGCAACCGCTCGGCGACGGGCCCGGCGACGAGGTCCGGGGGCACCTCGGCGAGGGCGGCGGAGAGGCGTTCGTCGAGGACCTCCCGGTCGCGGTCCACGCCGAGCTCACCGGCCAGCCACTTCAGCTCGTCGGCGATCGGGTCGGTGACGGTCCGGTCCAGGACCTTGCCGAAGGACTTGAAGGCGCTGCGGGTGCGGCGGGTGGCGACGCGCATGCTGTGCACGGAGTCCTCGGCGTCCTGGCGCACCGCCGGGTCGAGGGCGACGATCGTGTCGCGCTGGGTGCGCAGATACGCGAGGACATGGTCGCCCGCCGTCTTCGACCGCTCCGCCGAGGCGGGGGCGAGCGGCTTCGGCGCGGTCTCGGCGAGGGCGCGGGCGAGCTTCGACGGGGACGCCGACGGCCGTACGCCCGCCTTGCGCAGCCGCTTCTCGATCTTGTCGAGCAGGGCCGGGGCGACGTCGTCCGCGAGTTCGACCTCGATCTCGGTCCACCCGGTCCGGCCGCCTCCTCCGATGAGCCGCTCGGCCCGGACGGTGTCCACGCTGACCTCGGCGAGGACCCGCCCGTCGGCGTCCACGAGGTCGCGGGCGTCGCGGTCGGAGCGCAGCCGGATCACCGGCACCAGTTCGGCCTGGCGGACGCGGGAGCGGACCAGGGCGGCCAGTTCGGCGGGGAGGGTGTCGGAGAGCGGGGCCTGGATCTCGTCCCGGACGCCGGGGGCGACGGGGAACTTCAGATGCCAGCCGGCGTCGGAGCCGCCGGTTCTGCGACGGAGGGTGACCGCCGCTCCGGCGAGGCGCTCGTCGGTGGTGTCGTAGTAGGTGGCGTCCAGATGCGCGACACCCTTCTCGATCACGGCCGCGACCCCGGCGGCGCCGGTCAGGTCGGGCAGGCCGCCGCCGTCGGACTCGTACTTCCGCTCGATCTCGCGCTTGGTGTCCGCCATGAACCGAATGTAATCGGACTCCGAGGGCGGCGACAGGTTCTGCCTGGCCCGAACCGCCCGGTGTGCGGGCGGCTCAGGCCGACATCGGGCGTTGCACCCGGATGGACTGGAGCAGTCCCACCGCCACCCAGACGGCGAACATCGACGATCCTCCGTAGGACACGAACGGCAGTGGCAGACCGGTGACCGGCATGATCCCCAGGGTCATCCCGACGTTCTCGAACGCCTGGAAGGCGAACCAGGCCACGATGCCGGCCGCGACGATCGTCCCGTACAGCTCGGTGGTCTCGCGGGCGATGCGGCAGGCCCGCCACAGGATGATGCCGAGGAGCAGGATGATCAGCCCGCCGCCGACGAAGCCGAGCTCCTCCCCCGCCACCGTGAAGACGAAGTCGGTCTGCTGCTCCGGGACGAACTGGCCGGTGGTCTGCGAGCCGTGGAACAGCCCGGAGCCGGTCAGCCCGCCGGAACCGATCGCGATCCGCGCCTGGTTGGTGTTGTAGCCGACGCCGGCCGGGTCGAGCTCGGGGTTGGCGAAGGCGGCGAAGCGGGCGATCTGGTAGTCGTCCAGGACGCCGAGCTGCCATACGGCGATGGCGCCCGCGGTGCCCGCGCCGATCAGCCCGAACACCCAGCGGTTGGAGGCGCCGGAGGCCAGGAGCACGCCGAGCACGATCACCACCATGACCATGACCGAGCCGAGGTCGGGCATGAGCATCACGATCAGCATGGGCACGCCGGCCAGGCCGAGGGCCTGCACGACCGTCCGGTGGTCCGGGTACTGCTTGTCGCCCGCGTCGACGCGCGCGGCCAGCAGCATCGCCATGCCCAGGATGATCGTGACCTTCACGAACTCCGAGGGCTGCAGCGAGAACCCGCCGGGGAGCTTGATCCAGGAGTGGGCGCCGTTGATCGTGGAGCCGAGCGGGGTGAGCACCAGCAGGATCAGGAAGACGGACAAGCCGTAGAGGATGGGCACGGCCGTGCGCAGGGCGCGATGGCCCAGCCAGACGGTCCCGACCATGAGGGCCAGCCCGATCCCCGTGTTCAGCAGGTGCCGGATCAGGAAGTAGTACTGGTCGCCCTGGTTGAGCTCGGTGCGGTTGCGGGTCGCGGAGTAGACCAGCACGGCACCGAACATCGACAGGGCGACAGCGGCGAGCAGTATCGGCCAGTCCAGCCGGCGGGCGAGCGAGTCCCGGGCGAACAGGCGGGACCAGCCCGCCCGCCGCGGCCCGTACCCGGAGACATGGAAGCTGTTGGCGCCGGTCATGTGAGCATCCTCCGGCTTCCGCGCCTACGGCTGCGGCGCCTGCGGCGCCGGGTGTCCCGGTTCTCCGGGGACTGTGTCGACACGGTCCCGGCGAGCTGCTGCGGGTCCGGGTCGGCCTCGTTCTTCTGGGTGGCGCGCTGCTCCTTCGCCGGGTCCTTGGAGACCTTCGGCGAGGTGATGGTGCCGTCGGTGCGGACCTTCGGCAGCTTCTTCTGCGGGGTGGGCAGCAGCGCGTTCTTCTTGTTGATGGTGCCGTCGTCGGAGACGCCGTACAGGGCGTCGTAGATGTTGCGCACGGCCGGGCCGGAGGCGCCGGAACCCGTACCACCCTGGGAGATGGTCATGACGACCGAGTAGTCCTTGGTGTACGTCGCGAACCACGAGGTGGTCTGCTTGCCGTAGACCTCGGCGGTACCGGTCTTGGCGTGCATGGGGATCTTGTCCTGGGGCCAGCCGACGTCGGCGAAGCGCCAGGCGGCGGTGCCGCGGGTGGCGACTCCGGCGAGGGCGTCGTCCATCCGGGCGAGGGTCTGACGGCTTATCGGCAGCTTGCCGTGCGATTTGGGCTTGATCTCCTCGACGCTCTTCCCGTCGGGGCTGACGACAGCCTTGCCGACGGTCGGGTCGTAGAGCGTGCCGCCGTTGGAGATGGCCGCGTAGATCGTGGCCATCTGGATGGGGGTGACGAGGGTGTCGCCCTGGCCGATGGAGTAGTTGACGGAGTCACCCGCGCGCAGCCGGTTGCCTTCGAGGCAGTTCTCGTAGGCGATCTGCTCGGCGTAGGAGCCGCCCTTCTTGCCGTACTTGCACCAGGCGTCCTTGTTGGCCTTCCAGTAGTCCTGCTTCCACTTGCGGTCCGGGATACGGCCGGTGACCTCGTTGGGCAGGTCGATACCGGTCTCGGAACCCAGGCCGAACTGGTGGGCCGTCTTGTAGAACCAGTCCTTGGCGTTCTTCTTGGGCTTGTTGCCGCCGTCGCGCTTCCACTCCTCGTGGGAGAGGCGGTAGAAGACGGTGTCGCAGGAGACCTCCAGGGCCCGGCCGAGGCTGATGCCGCCGTATCCCTGGGACTCGAAGTTCTTGAAGACCTGGTTGCCGATGGAGTACGAGCTGGAGCATTCGTAGGGGCCGTCGAAGGAGTAGCCGGCGTTGACGGCGGCGGCCGTCGGGATGACCTTGAAGATGGAGCCGGGCGCCGACTGGCCCTGGATCGCGCGGTTGAGCAGCGGGTAGTTGGAGGACTTGCCCGTCAGCTTCTTGTAGTCCTTCGCGGAGATGCCGCCCACCCAGGCGTTGGGGTCGTAGGTGGGGTTGGAGGCCATCGCGACGATGCGGCCGGTCTTGGCCTCCATGACGACGACCGCGCCGGAGTCGGCCTTGTACGGCTCGTTGGTGTTGTGGTCCCACTCCTTGCGGGCTTCCTTCATCGCCTCGCTCAGCTCGTACTCGGCGACCCGCTGGACGCGGGCGTCGATGCTGGTGACGAGGTTGGCGCCGGGCTGCGCCGGGTCGGCCTCGGCCTCGCCGATGACCCGGCCGAGGTTGTCGACCTCGTAGCGGGTGACGCCGGCCTTGCCGCGCAGCGCCTTGTCGTACTGGCGCTCCAGGCCGGAGCGGCCGACCTGGTCGGAGCGCAGATACGGGGAGTCGGTGTCCTGGGCCTGCTGGAGCTCCTCGTCGGTGACCGGGGAGAGGTAGCCGAGGACCTGGGCGGTGTTGGCGCCGCCGGGGCTCGGGTACCGGCGCAGTGCCTGCGGCTCGGCGGTGATGCCGGGGAAGTCCTCGGCGCGCTCCCGGATCTGGAGGGCCTGCTTCGGGGTGGCCTCGTCGGTGATGGGGATGGGCTGGTAGGGCGAGCCGTTCCAGCAGGGCTGGGGGGTCTTGGCGTCGCAGAGCCGGACCTTCTCCATGACCTCGGCGGGCTTCATGCCCAGCACACCGGCCAGCTTGGTGAGGACGGCCTTGCCGTCGTCCGGCATCTTCAGCAGGTCGGTGCGGGAGGCGGAGACCACGAGGCGGGTCTCGTTGTCGGCGAGGGGCACGCCGCGGGCGTCCAGGATGGAGCCGCGGACGGCGGGCTGGACGACCTGCTGGACGTGGTTGCCCGACGCCTCCTTGGCGTAGGCCTCTCCCTCACGGATCTGGAGGTACCACAGGCGTCCGCCGAGGGTGCCCAGGAGGGAGAGGACGAGGATCTGGATGACGACGAGCCGGATCTGGACGCGGGGCGTCCGGCCGGTCTCGGGAATGTTGCTCACTGCGGCTGCCTCCCCCTCTCGGTGTGTGTGCCGGTGCACGCGGGCCGGTCCCAGGAGACGCGGGGCTCAAGGAACCCGACGGACCCAGGGACGGACGTCTGTGCGGATCGTCCGCACGGCTGTGCGTGTACGAGTGTGGAACGTCCCGCCGGCGAGCCCGGGTTCCCTCCCGGCTCACCCGTCCGGGTGAACTCCGCTGGCCTCACAGGCGCTTGACCCCCTTGATGCGCCCGGCGCGTGCCGTACGCGCCCGGACCGTCCTGACCTTCAGGCCGCCCCGCTGGCCGCCGATCCGCAGACCGGTGCCGCCGGAGAGCCAGCCGGAGGAGATGTCCGTCTTCTTCGTCTGGCCGCCGGTCTCGGCGAGCGGGTCGTTCTCCGCGCGGCGGGCGAGCGCCATGATCCCGGGGACGACGAACGGCGCGAGCAGCAGGTCGTACAGGGCCGCCGTGAACAGCAGGCCGCCGAGCCCGACATGGCGGGCCGTGGTGTCGCCGACGAGGGCGCCGACGCCCGCGTACAGCAGCGTCGTGCCGACCGCGGCGACGACCACGACGACCATGGGCCCGGTGGCCGACCTGAGCTTGCCGTTGTCCGGTTTGAACAGGCCGGCGAGATAGCCGATGACGCACAGCACCAGCGCGTAGCGCCCGGCGGCGTGGTCGGCGGGCGGCGCGAGG
Organism: Streptomyces sp. SS1-1; assembly: GCF_008973465.1. Lineage (NCBI taxonomy): Bacteria > Bacillati > Actinomycetota > Actinomycetes > Kitasatosporales > Streptomycetaceae > Streptomyces > Streptomyces sp. SS1-1. The sequence goes on from NZ_WBXN01000004.1 coordinate 2,400,842, forward strand.
TCGGCGAGCAGACCGGCGCCGAAGCCGACGAGGGCGCCGCCGACATGGCCGTAGACGAGGGCGAGGCCGAGGACGGTCAGGAGCAGCAGATCCGGTACGGCGCCGGGCAGATGGAGCCGGGCGAGGACGCTGACCTGGACGACCAGGGCGACGACGACCAGGGAGGTGGAGAGCAGGATCCGGTTGACGCGCATGAGGGCTCAGCTCCTACTGGTCTTGCTCGTACTGGTACAGGTCGTCGGCGCGGGGCCGCAGGCCCCCGGCGAGGGGCTGGTCCTGGGCGTCGCCCTGCTGCTGTTGCCCGCCGCCGTCCTGCCCGTCGGCACCCGGCGTCACGGTCACCGTGACGGTCGGCGTGGGCTTCGGCTTCGGCTTGGCGGGCAGCACCGTGTCGCGCGGGTCCTTCTTCGGCGCCTGGACGACGACGCCGACGACGTCGAGCTTGGAGAAGCCGACGTAGGGCGTGACGTACAGGGTGCGGGTCAGGCCGCCGCCGGACGGGTCGACACGGGAGACGACGCCGACCGGGACGCCGGGCACGAACGGCTTGTCGGCCTGCGAGCCGAAGGTGACGAGCCGGTCGCCCTTCTTCACCTCGGCCTTGCCGTTGAGGAGTTCGACCCGCAGCGGGCGGTCGCCCTGGCCGGAGGCGAAGCCGAGCTCGTCGCTGGCCTCCATGCGGGTGCCGACGGTGAAGTCGGGGTCGTTGGCGAGCAGGACCGTCGCGGTGTTCGGGCCGACGGTGGTGACGCGGCCGACCAGCCCGTCGCCGTTCAGGACGGTCATGTCGCGCTGGATGCCGTCGTTGGCGCCGGCGTCGATGGTGATGGTCCAGGAGAAGCCCTGGGCCGCTCCTATCGCGATGACCTGGGCGCCCTTGATGCCGTACTGGCCCTCGCCCGCGACCTTCAGCATCTTGTCGAGCTGCTTGAGGCGGCTGCGGCTGCGGTCGTCGCTGCCGAGCTTCGCCTTGAGGGCGGCGTTCTCCTGCTCGAGCCGGGCGAGCCGGTCGTGACGCTCACCGGAGTCCCGGATGGCGGAGACGGCGTTGCCGACCGGGTTCACCGCGGCCGACACACCGTCCTCGACCGGGCCGAAGACCGCGGCGGCGGCCTGGCGGGCACCGTCGACCGGGGAGTCCTCACCGCCGCGGATGTCCACCGTGATCAGTGCGAACGCGATGGCGACCAGCAGCACCAGGAGCAGCCGGCTCTCTCGTGTGTCCCTCACGTGCGGCGGCCGTGCCCTTCCTCATTGGAATGTGCGGGGGTTGGGGTGTTCAGCTGTGCGGAGGCATATGCGGGAGCTTAAGCCTGCGAACCAACGATCCGCCGCACGAGAGGAGATCATCTCGTACGGCGGAACGAAAGAGTTACGTCATCTGCGCGGCTGGGCGTCGAGCACCTGCTGCAGCGCCTCGAACTCCTCGACGCACTTGCCGGAGCCGAGCGCCACGCTGTCCAGCGGGTCCTCGGCGATGTGGATCGGCATGCCCGTCTCGCGGCGCAGCCGCTCGTCGAGGCCGCGCAGCAGGGCGCCGCCGCCGGTCAGGACGATTCCCCGGTCCATGATGTCGCCGGACAGCTCCGGCGGGCACTTGTCGAGGGTCGTCTTGACGGCGTCCACGATGGCGTTGACCGGTTCCTCGATGGCCTTGCGCACTTCGGCCGCGGAGATGACGACGGTCTTCGGCAGCCCGGAGACGAGGTCCCGGCCGCGGATTTCGGTGTGCTCGTCGGAGTCGAGGTCGTACGCCGAGCCGATCGTGATCTTGATCTGTTCGGCCGTGCGCTCACCCAGCAGAAGGGAGTACTCCTTCTTGATGTGCTGAATGATCGCGTTGTCCAGCTCGTCGCCCGCGACCCGGATGGACTGCGCGGTGACGATGCCGCCGAGGGAGATGACCGCGACCTCCGTGGTGCCGCCGCCGATGTCCACCACCATGTTGCCCGTGGCCTCGTGGACCGGCAGGCCGGAGCCGATGGCCGCGGCCATGGGCTCCTCGATGATGTGCACCTGACGGGCGCCGGCCTGGGACGACGCCTCGATGACGGCGCGGCGCTCGACGCCCGTGATGCCCGAGGGCACACAGACGACGACCCGCGGACGAGCCAGATACCGCCGCTTGTGGATCTTCAGGATGAAGTAGCGGAGCATCCGCTCGGTGATCTCGAAGTCGGCGATCACGCCGTCCTTCAGCGGCCGCACGGCGACGATGTTGCCCGGCGTGCGCCCGATCATCTTCTTCGCCTCGGCGCCGACCGCGAGGATGCCACCGGTGTTGGTGTTGATCGCGACGACGGACGGCTCGTTGAGTACGATCCCGCGACCCCTGACGTACACCAGCGTGTTGGCGGTCCCGAGGTCGACAGCCATGTCACGGCCGATGAACGACATTGAGTTCCCCATCAGGATTCGTCTGGCCTTCCTGGGAGCGTTTGACGGCATTTCAGGTCGGCGAAGTGGGTGCTGTGACGTGAAGGCTTCCATCGTAGACGCGCCTGCACGAACACTGCGGGAGGGTCTCCGCCATTGTCAGCAGATGGCGAGGCGCCCCGCTTGTGGAGACGGGCCATCGGGGGCACTCGTTCCCCCGATCGCCCGGCATATGCCACGGGCGGCAGATTACCTGGGGCCGCCCCTCTTGGGGAGCGGCCGGAGGGATCAGGCTCGGCCGGGGAAGAAGATCTTCACCTCGCGCTCGGCGGACTCCTCTGAGTCGGAGGCGTGGATCAGGTTCTCCCGCACGATGACGCCGTAGTCACCGCGGATCGAACCGGGCGCGGCGGCGATCGGGTCGGTCGGCCCGGCCAGCGCCCGCACGCCCTCGATGACCCGCTCGCCCTCGACGATCAGGGCGACGACCGGACCGGACGCCATGAACTCGACCAGCGGCTCGTAGAAGGGCTTGCCCTTGTGCTCGCCGTAGTGCTGCTCCAGCGTGTCCTGGTCCAGGGTGCGCAGCTCCAGCGCCGTGATCCGCCAGCCGGCCTTGCGCTCGATACGGCTGATGATCTCGCCGGTCAGGCCCCGCCGGACGGCGTCGGGCTTGAGCAGGACGAGGGTGCGCTGGGTCACGGGAGGGCTCCTTCTTACTGCGTACTGCGGGGTGCGGTGGGAAGAGGTTACAGGGCGTGTCCAGGCGCCCGTTACGCAGCGTCAGGTGTGGAGGAGGAGTCCGCCTGCGCGGCGAATCTCGCCTTCGCCTCGTCGACCTTGCGGCCGTAGTGCACGGAGGCCCACCACAGCGCCGCGAAGATCACGCCCAGGACGAACATCATGGGCACGATGAAGCCGGACGCGATCAGCGCGATCTGCAGGGCCCAGCCGAGCGCCACCCCGCCGGGGCGGGTCACCAGGCCGCACAGCAGCACGCACAGGAACATCGCGACGCCGCTGACCGTCCACACGGTCGCCATGGACAGGTCCGGGTCCTTCATGGCGACCAGACCGGCGAAGCCGATGACGAAGAACTCGCCGATCAGCGTCGACGAACAGAGCGTACGCATGGCGGACTCAGCCCTTCCCGAGCAGCAGCCGGGCTTCGCCGACCGTGATGACGGAGCCGGTGACGAGGACACCGCCGCCGGTGAACTCGCCCTCCTCCTCGGCCAGCGTGATCGCGGCCTCCAGGGCGTCCGGCAGCCGCGGCTCGACCTGGACGCGCTCGTCGCCGAACACCTCGACGGCGATGGCCGCGAGCGCGTCGGCGTCCATGGCGCGGTGCGAGGTGTTCTGGGTGACGACGATCTCCGCGAAGATCGGCTCGAACGCCTCCAGCAGGCCCCGGACGTTCTTGTCGCCGCTCGCGCCGACCACGCCGATCAGCCGGCTGAAGTCGAACGCCTCACCGATCGCCTCGGCGGTCACGCGGGCGCCCGCCGGGTTGTGGGCGGCGTCCAGCACGACGGTCGGGGAGCGCCGGACGACCTCCATACGGCCCGGGGAGGAGACGGCGGCGAACGCCTTGCGGACGGTGTCGATGTCCAGCGGTTCGGCGCGGGCGGCGCCCACCCCGAAGAACGCCTCGACGGCGGCGAGGGCGACGGCGGCGTTGTGCGCCTGGTGGGCGCCGTGCAGCGGGAGGTAGACCTCGGGGTACTCGCCGCCCAGGCCGCGCAGGGTGACCAGCTGCCCGCCGACGGCGACCTGGCGGGCGACGACGCCGAACTCCAGTCCCTCACGGGCCACGGTGGCGTCGACCTCGACAGCCTTCTTCAGCAGCACCTGGGCGGCGTCCACCGGCTGCTGGGCCATGATCACGGTGGCGTCCTGCTTGACGATCCCGGCCTTCTCCCCGGCGATCTCGCCTGGGGTGCTGCCGAGCCGGTCGGTGTGGTCGAGGTCGATCGGCGTCACGACGGCGACGTCCGCGTCGATGACGTTGGTGGCGTCCCAGGAGCCGCCCATGCCGACCTCGACGACGGCGACGTCGACGGGCGCGTCCGCGAAGGCCGCGTACGCCATGCCCGTGAGCACCTCGAAGAACGACAGGCGGTACTCCTGCGAGGAGTCGACCATCTCGATGTACGGGCGGATGTCCTGGTACGTCTCGATGAAGCGCTCGGCGGAGATCGGGGCGCCGTCCAGGCTGATCCGCTCGGTGATCGACTGGACGTGCGGCGAGGTGTAGCGGCCGGTGCGCAGCTCGAAGGCGCCCAGCAGGGCCTCGATCATGCGGGCGGTCGACGTCTTGCCGTTGGTCCCGGTGATGTGGATCGACGGGTACGACCGCTGGGGCTCGCCCAGGACGTCCATGAGCGCGGCGATCCGGGCGACCGAGGGCTCCAGCTTGGTCTCGCCCCAGCGGGTCGCCAGCTCCGCCTCGACCTCGCGCAGGGCCTTGTCGACCTCGGGGTCCTCGGGGCGGGCGGGCACGTCCGCCTGCTGAGGGCCGCCCTGGGTGCGCAGGGTGCGGCTGCCGGCCTCGATGACGGCGAGGTCGGGGTCGCGGTCGGTCTCCTCCGCGATGATCTCGTCGAAGAGGTCCAGGGGGTCGGGCTCGTTCTGGTCGCTCACGGGGCCAGTCTACGGAGGCCCGCGGCCCGGCGTACGGCAAGGCCCCCGGTGCCCGAGGGCACCGGGGGCCTCCTGGCCGTCGTACCGCCTACGCCTGCGGCAGGCGCTCCAGCTGGGCGGTGATGCGGGCGATGTCCTCGTCCGCCTTCGCGAGGCGGCCGCGGATCTTGTCGACCACCTGGTCGGGGGCCTTCGCGAGGAACGCCTCGTTGCCGAGCTTGGCCGTGGCCTGGGCCTTCTCCTTCTCGGCGGCGGCGAGGTCCTTGGCCAGGCGCTTGCGCTCGGCCGCGACGTCGATCACGCCGGACAGGTCGAGCGCGACCTCCGCGCCCGCGACCGGCAGCGTCGCCGTCGCCGTGAAGGCGTCGCCCTCCGGCTGGAGGCGCAGGAGCTGGCGGATGGCCGGCTCGTGCGCGGCGAGGGATGTGCCGTCCAGGGTCAGCCGGGCCGGGACCCGCTGGCCGGGCTGGAGGCCCTGGTCGGCGCGGAAGCGGCGGACCTCGGTGATGACGGACTGGAGGGACTCGATCTCCCGCTCGGCGCCCTCGTCGCGGAAGCCGCTGTCGGCCGGCCAGTCGGCGATGACGACGGACTCGCCGCCGGTCAGCGTGGTCCACAGGGTCTCGGTGACGAACGGGACCACGGGGTGCAGCAGCCGCAGCGTGACGTCGAGGACCTCGCCCAGGACGCGCTTGCTGACCTCGGCCGCCTCGCCGCCCGCCTGGAACGTCGTCTTGGACAGCTCGACGTACCAGTCGAAGACCTCGTCCCACGCGAAGTGGAACAGGGCGTCGGACAGCTTGGCGAACTGGAAGTCGTCGTAGAACGCGTCGACTTCGGCGACGACCGAGTTGAGGCGGGAGAGGATCCAGCGGTCCGTGGAGGACATCTTCGACGCGTCCGGCAGCGGGCCCTCGACGGTCGCGCCGTTCATCAGCGCGAAGCGCGTGGCGTTCCAGATCTTGTTGGCGAAGTTCCGGGAGCCCTGGACCCAGTCCTCGCCGATCGGGACGTCGACGCCCGGGTTGGCGCCGCGCGCGAGGGTGAAGCGGAGCGCGTCGGAGCCGTACTTGTCCATCCAGTCCAGCGGGTTGACCGCGTTGCCGAAGGACTTCGACATCTTCTTGCCGAACTGGTCGCGGACCATGCCGTGCAGGGCGATGGTGTGGAACGGCGGGGTGCCGTCCATCGCGTACAGGCCGAACATCATCATCCGGGCGACCCAGAAGAAGAGGATGTCGTAGCCGGTGACCAGGACGGAGTTCGGGTAGAACTTCGCGAGCGACTCGGTCTGTTCGGGCCAGCCGAGCGTGGAGAACGGCCACAGGCCGGAGGAGAACCAGGTGTCGAGGACGTCGGTGTCCTGACGCCAGCCCTCACCGGTGGGCGGCTCCTCGTCGGGGCCGACGCAGACGACCTCGCCGTTCGGCCCGTACCAGACCGGGATGCGGTGCCCCCACCACAACTGCCGCGAGATGCACCAGTCGTGGAGGTTGTCGACCCAGTCGAAGTACCGCTTCTCCATCTCCTGCGGATGGATCTTGACCTTGCCGTCGCGGACCGCGTCACCGGCGGCCTTGGCGAGCGGGCCGACCTTGACCCACCACTGCATGGACAGCCGCGGCTCGATGGTGGTGCTGCACCGCGAGCAGTGGCCGACGGAGTGGACGTAAGGGCGCTTCTCGGCGACGATCCGGCCCTCGGCGCGCAGCGCGGCGACGATGGCGGAGCGGGCCTCGAGGCGGTCCAGGCCCTGGAAGGGGCCGTGGGCGGTGATGACCGCGTGCTCGTCCATGATCGTGATGGCCGGCAGGTCGTGACGCTGGCCGATCTCGAAGTCGTTCGGGTCGTGGGCCGGGGTGACCTTGACGGCACCCGTGCCGAACTCGGGGTCGACGTGGGTGTCGGCGACGACCGGGATCGAGCGGTCGGTCAGCGGCAGCTTGATGAGCCTGCCGACCAGGTGCTTGTAGCGCTCGTCGTCGGGGTGGACGGCGACCGCCGTGTCACCGAGCATCGTCTCGGCGCGGGTCGTGGCGACGACGATGGTGTCGTCCCCCTCGCCGTACTTCATGGAGACGAGCTCGCCGTCGTCCTCCTGGTAGTTGACCTCGATGTCCGAGATCGCGGTCAGACAGCGCGGGCACCAGTTGATGATGCGCTCGGCGCGGTAGATCAGCTCGTCGTCGTAGAGGCGCTTGAAGATGGTCTGGACGGCCTGGGAGAGGCCCTCGTCCATGGTGAAGCGCTCACGGGACCAGGCGACGCCGTCGCCGAGGCGGCGCATCTGGCCGGAGATCTGGCCGCCGGACTCGCCCTTCCACTGCCAGACGCGCTCGACGAACGCCTCACGGCCGAGGTCGTGGCGGGACTTGCCCTCCTTGCCGAGCTCCCGCTCGACGACGTTCTGCGTGGCGATGCCGGCGTGGTCCATGCCGGGCTGCCACAGCGTCTCGAAGCCCTGCATGCGCTTGCGGCGGGTCAGGGCGTCGATGAGCGTGTGCTCGAAGGCGTGCCCGAGGTGCAGGCTGCCGGTGACGTTCGGCGGGGGGATGACGATCGTGTAGGGCGGCTTGTCGCTCTTCTCGTCCGCCTCGAAGTAACCGCGCTCTACCCAGCGCTCGTACAGCGGCCCCTCTACATCGGCCGGCGCGTACTGGGTCGGCAGTTCGGTGTCGGGCGCTGGTGGCTGCTGCTGAGCGTTCTCGGTCACGAGGTCAGTTTAGGGGTGTTGCGGGCGTGTCCCGAAACGCCTTTGTTCTGTAACGGTGGGCACCCCGATGCCGTGGGACCGACGAGTCTGCGCCAGGATGTCAGGAACACATAAGCATCTGGAGGGGAACCCAGAAATGAGCTACAACCAGCCGGGCCCGTACGGCGGGCAGCCCCAGCAGCCCGGTCCGTACGGTCAGCCGGGTCCATACGGCCAGCAGCAGCCGCAGGCACCCCAGCCCGGTTACGGCTACCCGCAGCAGACGCCGCCGCCCCAGCCGGGCTACGGCTACCCGCAGCAGGCTCCCCAGGGTGTCCCCCCGCAGCAGCCCCCCTACGGCCAGCAGCCGTACGGCATGCCCCAGCCCCCGCAGCCGTCGGGCGGCGGCAAGAAGACCGGCCTGATCATCGGCGCGGTGGCGGTGGTGGCGGCGATCGCGGTCGGCGCGTACTTCGTTGTGGGCGGGGGCGGTGGCGGCGGCTCGTCCGACGTGGCGGACGACGGCGCACACAAGCTGGAGACGCCCGCGAACGTCCTGAACGGCGAGTACAAGAAGTCGGAGAGCGCGGGCGCCGCGGACTCGATGACCGACAGCGACAAGTCGGAGTTCGAGAAGTGGGGGGTGGACAACCCCACGGACGTCGGCGCCACCTACCAGAAGGGTTCCGGCCTCAGCGCCAAGAACCTCTCGTTCCACGGCGTCTACGGCACCATCGACGACCCCGGGGCCGTCGTGGACGCGATGTTCGCCAAGATGAAGACCGAGTCCGAGAAGGACCAGAGCGGCGACACCACCCAGGGCAAGCTGCTCGGCAGCCCGGAGGAGGTCTCCCCGTCCGGCTTCGAGAACGGCGTCATGAAGTGCCAGGTCGCCGAGGTCAGCAGCACCGCGTCGTCCGCCTCGGCGAAGGCGATCAAGATGCCGATGTGCGTGTGGGGCGACCACAGCACGGTGGCCATCGTGACCGTCTTCGACCTCGCGTCCTTCGCCACCGGTGACGGCGGCTCGGTCGCGGAAACCGCGGACCTGGCCGCCAAGCTCCGCAAGGACGTACGCGTCAAGGCCTGACGCGGCAGCGGCGGTACAAGCGGAAGGGCCCGGTCTTTCGACCGGGCCCTTCCGCTTGTCGTTCCGTGGTGGCGGTTACGCCGACTTCTGTTCGCCCGGGCCGCGGCGGGCGTCTCGGGGGATCAGGGTGGGGTTCACGTTCGAGTGGACGACGTCCGCCGTGATGACGACGCGGGCCACGTCCTTGCGGGACGGGACCTCGTACATCACCGACATCAGGACCTCCTCCATGATGGCGCGCAGGCCGCGCGCGCCGGTCTGCCGGAGAATGGCCTGGTCGGCGATGGCCTCCAGCGCCTCGCGCTCGAAGTCCAGCTCGACGCCGTCGAGTTCGAAGAGGCGCTGGTACTGCTTCACCAGCGCGTTGCGCGGCTCGACCAGGATCTGGAGCAGCGCCTCGCGGTCCAGGTTGTGGACCGAGGTGATGACGGGGAGGCGGCCGATGAACTCGGGGATCATGCCGAACTTGACCAGGTCCTCGGGCATGACGTCCTCGAACTGGTCCTTGGACTCCAGCTCCCGCTTCGAGCGGATCGTCGCGCCGAAGCCGATGCCCTTGGCGCCGGCCCGCGACTCGATGATCTTCTCCAGTCCGGCGAACGCGCCGCCCACGATGAACAGGACGTTCGTCGTGTCGATCTGGATGAACTCCTGGTGCGGGTGCTTGCGGCCGCCCTGCGGCGGCACCGAGGCCGTCGTGCCCTCGAGGATCTTCAGCAGGGCCTGCTGGACGCCCTCGCCGCTCACGTCGCGCGTGATGGAGGGGTTTTCACTCTTCCTCGCGACCTTGTCGATCTCGTCGATGTAGATGATCCCGGTCTCGGCCTTCTTGACGTCGTAGTCGGCCGCCTGGATCAGCTTCAGCAGGATGTTCTCGACGTCCTCGCCGACGTACCCGGCCTCCGTCAGCGCCGTGGCGTCGGCGATGGCGAAGGGGACGTTCAGCATGCGGGCCAGCGTCTGCGCGAGGAGCGTCTTGCCGGAGCCCGTCGGGCCGAGCAGCAGGATGTTGGACTTCGCCAACTCGATGGCGTCCTCGCGGTTCTGACCGCCGCCGTTCTCGCCGGCCTGGACGCGCTTGTAGTGGTTGTACACGGCGACCGAGAGCGCCTTCTTGGCCGCTTCCTGGCCGACCACGTACCCCTCGAGGAACTCGTAGATCTCGCGCGGCTTCGGGAGTTCCTCCCAGCGGACCTCACTGGTCTCCGCGAGCTCTTCCTCGATGATCTCGTTGCAGAGATCGATGCACTCGTCGCAGATGTACACACCAGGGCCTGCGATGAGCTTCTTGACCTGCTTCTGGCTCTTGCCGCAGAACGAGCACTTGAGCAGATCGCCGCCGTCACCGATGCGTGCCACGGTGTGCTTCCCCTTCGCCGTGGAGACGACTGGACATCGCGTCCAGCGGCTCCTGGTGCTGCCTTATGTCGACGGTACCTTGCCTGGGCCCTCGTTCGGGCCCCCCTTGGCGCGGTTCACTTTGACGTGCACCATCCCAAACCGTGCCAAGGGGCAGCAGACAATACCCGGTCCGCGTCAGCGGACGTCGCTGTTGTTCATCTTCCGGGTGGAGATGATCTGGTCGATCAGCCCGTACGACAGCGCGTCCTCGGCCGTGAGGATCTTGTCGCGCTCGATGTCCTCGCGGATCTTCTCGATCGGCGTGGTGGAGTGCTTGGCCAGCATCTCCTCCAGCTGCGACCGCATCCGGAGGATCTCGTTGGCGGCGATCTCCAGGTCGGAGACCTGGCCCCGGCCGGTCTCGCTGTAGGGCTGGTGGATCAGCACGCGGGCGTTGGGCAGCGCCATGCGCTTGCCGGGCGTACCGGCGGCCAGCAGGATCGCGGCGGCGGAGGCCGCCTGGCCCATGCAGACCGTCTGGATGTCCGGCTTCACGAACTGCATCGTGTCGTAGATGGCCGTGAGCGCGGTGAAGGAGCCGCCCGGGCTGTTGATGTAGACCGAGATGTCCCGGTCGGGGTCCATCGACTCCAGGCACAGCAGCTGCGCCATGACGTCGTTGGCGGAGGCGTCGTCGATCTGGACGCCGAGGAAGATCACGCGCTCCTCGAAGAGCTTCGCGTACGGGTCGTACTCGCGGATGCCCTGCGAGGTGCGCTCGACGAACCGCGGGATCACATAGCGGGACTCGGCGCGCGGGCCGGTGTACTCGGCCTCGGTGCGGGCGTACAGGCCGCTGCCGGGGAAGTCGTTCACTGTCTGTCTCCTAGGGGCTGTGGCGGTCGGCTGGGGGCTGCGCAGGGGGCCGTCAGGCCGCCCCGGTGCCGCCGCCGCCCGGCATCCCGGCGGCCGTCGGGATGACGTCGTCGATGAGGCCGTACTCCTTGGCCTCGAAGGCGTCGAACCAGCGGTCGCGGTCCGAGTCGCGGGTGATCTGCTCGACCGACTGTCCCGTGTGCTGGGACGTGAGTTCGGCCATGCGCTTCTTGGTGTGCAGCAGCCGCTCGGCGTGGATCTTGATGTCCGAGGCGGAACCGGCCAGACCGGCGGACGGCTGGTGGATCAGGATCTCGGCGTTCGGCAGCGCGAAGCGCTTGCCGGGGGTGCCCGCACTGAGCAGGAACTGCCCCATGGAGGCCGCGAGACCCATGGCGATCGTCACGACGTCGTTCTTGATGAACTGCATGGTGTCGTAGATCGCCATGCCGGCCGTGATCGAGCCGCCGGGGCTGTTGATGTAGAGGTAGATGTCCTTGTCGGGGTCCGCGGCAAGGAGCAGCAGCTGCGCGGTGATCTTGTTCGCGATGTCGTCGTCGACCGGCTGGCCGAGGAAGATGATCCGCTCGTTGAGCAGCCGGTTGTAGACCTGGTCACCGAGGCCACCACCGATGGAAGGCTCACCGGCGGCGGAGGGCATCAGATTCGTCACGTATCCACCTGCTCGTCTTACGACGGCGCCGGGCCGTCTCACGTGTCCTGCGTGGGCAACGGGGACTCCCCTGCCCTCATACTCATGGACCCTAACGCGCTGGTCCCTTCGGGGAATCCCGGAGCGGCAGGTGTTCGCCGGGGGCGTAGCGCCACGGGGTGCGCGGCGCGCGGCGGCGCGCCGGGAACATGCCGGAAGGGCCCGGGGATCATGTGATCCTCCGGGCCCTTCCCAGGTGTACTGGCGCTGTCGCCGGATCAGCCCTCGGACTTCTCCTCGGCGGCCTCGTCGGCGGTGCCCTCGGCGGCCTCGACGGTCTCCGTGGCCTGCTCGACCTCGTCCTCGTCGTCCAGGTCGACGATCTCGCCGTTGGTGTCCTTGACGGTGGCCTTCTCGACCACGACGGCCAGGGCCTTGCCGCGGGCGACCTCGCCGACCAGGAGCGGAACCTGGCCGCCCTCGACGACCGCCTGGGCGAACTGGTCGGGGGACATGCCGGAGGAGGCGGCGCGACGCATGAGGTGCTCGGTGAGCTCCTCCTGGTTGACGTTCAGCTTCTCCTGCTTGACGAGCTCGTCGAGGACGAACTGCGTCTTGATGCCCTTGACCGCGGCTTCCTTGGTCTCGGCGTCGAACTCCTCCTCGGTCTTGCCCTGGATCTCCAGGTACTTCGCGAGGTCGAGGCCCATCTGGCCGAGCTGGTGGTGCTCGAGGTTGTGCTTGCGGGTGTTGATCTCGTCCTCGAGGAGCTTCTCGGGGACGGGCACCTCGACCAGCTCCAGCAGCTTCTCCAGGACGCGCTCCTGGGCCTGCGTGGCCTGGTCGTACTGCTTCATGTTCTCGAGGCGCTTGCGGCTGTCCGCCTTGAGCTCGTCGAGGGTGTCGAACTCGGAGGCGAGCTGCGCGAACTCGTCGTCCAGCTCGGGCAGTTCGCGGGCGGCGACCTGGGTGACCTTGACGGTGACCTCGGCCTCCTTGCCGGCCGCCGAGCCGCCCTTGAGCTCGGAGGTGAAGGTGGCCTCGCCACCGGCCTCCAGGCCCTTCACGGCGTCGTCGATGCCGTCCAGCAGCTCGCCGGAGCCGATGGTGTACGAGACACCGCTGGCGATGCCGTCCTCGAGGACCTCGCCGTCGACCTTGGCCTCCAGGTCGATGGTGACGACGTCGCCGTCCTGGGCGGCGCGCTCGACCGGGGAGGTCGACGCGAAGCGCTCGCGCAGCTGCTCGACGGACTTCTCGACGTCCTCGTCGGTGACCTCGACGGCGTCGACCTCGACCTCGATGCCGGAGAAGTCCGGGATCTCGATGGCGGGGCGGACGTCGACCTCGGCGGTGAAGTTCAGCGTCTCGCCGTCCTTCAGCTCGGTGATGTCGACCTCGGGCTGGCCCAGGACGTCGATCTCGGCCTCGTTGACGGCCTCGGTGTAGAACTTCGGAAGCGCGTCGTTGACGGCCTCCTCCAGCACGGCGCCACGGCCGAACCGCTGGTCGATGACGCGGGCCGGGATCTTGCCCTTGCGGAAGCCCTTCACCGTGACCTGCTGGTTGATCTTCTTGTACGCCGCGTCGAGGCTGTCCTTGAGCTCCTCGAAGGGCACCTCGACAGTGAGCCGAACCCGGGTCGGGTTCAGGGTCTCCACGGCGCTCTTCACGGTTCGGTCTCCTTGTGGCTGACTTCTCGGGTTCTGCCGGGACCAGAACGGTCCGGCGGATTCGCCGCCCGGGAGGACTTCGTGACTTCGTACGGAGAGACACACGGGCGTGCAGCTTGCATAGTAACGGCAGCGAGGGACGCGCCCCAAAGGCGATCATCGGCCGCGATCACACGAGGTGGCCGTGCGGAGGCCGGCGGTGACCGGTCGTGGTCGGGGTGGCGGGATTTGAACCCACGGCCTTCCGCTCCCAAAGCGGACGCGCTACCAAGCTGCGCCACACCCCGTGCTGGTGCGACACGTAGGCTACATGCCCGCAGCTGACACGGCCTCCGCATTGCCGGGGTGTGCGACGAGGGGGGCCGACCCGCTACGATGCCTCCAGTGCCGCGGTCACTGACCTGCGGCGCGACGCTGTGCGGGCGTAGCTCAATGGTAGAGCCCTAGTCTTCCAAACTAGCTACGCGGGTTCGATTCCCGTCGCCCGCTCTGTACGGCTCAGGGCCAGGCCGGAGGGTTCCTCCTCCGCCTGGCCCTGGTCGTTTTGCGGGGCGGTGTTCAGCCCGCCGTGCCCCCTGCGTGCCCCTTCGGTCTGCGCCCCCTGTCGACCAGGCCGCTCAGCGCCTCGGCGATCAGCCGGTCACGGTCGGCGCTCGCGTGCTGATAGATCAGCGCGGCCCGCGCCGTGCTGTGGCCCATTCGCGCCATCAGCTCACGCGTGCTGGCTCCCGTGGACGCCGCCAGGGTGTTGCCCGTATGCCGAAGATCATGGAAGTGCAGTCCCTTGATCCCCGCAGCCTCGCACGCCTGGCGCCATAGCCGATTGAAGTGGTTCCGACGCGGGGTCGCGCCCTTGGCCCCGATGAAGACGCGGCCGTCCGCTCCAGGCTCGGCGTAGCGCTCCAGGTGATCACGGATGTCCGGCACGATGACGGCCGGGATCGAAACTGTCCGCTTGCCAGCGGCGCTCTTGGGTGCCTTGATCTCACGCTCGCCGTTGTTCAGCTCCGCGACCGCGCGGCGGACCCGCAGGGCGCCGGCCTCCAGGTCGAGGTCCCGGCGGTGGAGCCCGATCAGCTCGCCCCAGCGCAGACCGAGGAACCCGGCCATCAGCACGAGCACCCGGTAGCGCGGTTGGATCGCGTCGGCCAGGTCGTAGACCTCCTGGACCGTGGCGGTGGGGCGCTCCGGGGTGTGCACCGTGCTGGCGCCCTGGATCGTGCAGGGGTTGCGCCGGATCATCTGGTCGGCGACCGCCGTGCCCAGGATCGCCCTCAGCAGGGCGTACGCCTTGGCGACCGTGGTCGGGCCGGTCCCGGAGGCGAGCTTGTCCGCACGCCAGCGCCGCACGAACGGGGGCGAGATGTCGGTGACGTTGACGTTCCCGAAGGTCGGCTCCAGGTGGTGCCGCAGCAGCGAGCCGTAGAGCTGGCGCGTGGTGTTCGTCAGCTCCCGCTCAGCGATCCACGCGGCGGCGTACGGGCCGAACGGCACCCTCCCGGCATCCGGGTCGTGCCAGTCGCCGCGCCGCATCTCGGTCTGCTTGTCAGCCAACCAGGCGTCCGCGTCCCTCTTCGTGCGGAAGGTGTCCGGGGCAGGCCGCAGGACGCCGTCAGGGCCGACGTACCGGGCTTGGTAGCGGCCGGACGGGAGCTTGCGCACACGGCCGAACGGTCGGCGCTTCGCAGCCATCAGGCAGCCCTCCTGAACGTCCCCGGACGAGCGGTGACCGGCTGAACGGTGTTCTCGGCGATGAAGGCCGCAACGGCACTCTCCGGGATACGGACGTGCCGACCGATCTTGACGAAGGCGATCCGCCGTTCCTCGATCAGGCGCCGAGGGAAGCGGACGGTGGTGCCGAGCAGCTCGGCCACCTGGTGCACGTCGAGAAGGCGTTCCATGGTCACCACTCCCCCGTGGTCTCTCGGTCTTGCAGCTCGGTCAGGGCTTCGCGTGCTGTCTCTCGGTTGAGGCGGATGTCCCGGGCGATGGTCGCGGCGAGCCAGGATTCACCGGGGCTGTGGCCGTGCCCCGCGTAGGTCCAGTGCGCGAGGGTGAGCGTGCTGCCCTCGGTGTCGTCCGGGTCGGGCAGGCCACGTTCGCGGCGTTCCTGGCGGGCTCGGTAGTCGGCTCGGACCTGGCGCCGCTCGGTGAGCGTGGTCGAGTAGGCACGGGACTTGGTCATGAAGTGGCCGCGGAAGCCGAGCATGTGAGCCCAGCGCCACAGCAGCCGGTCCGGGTAGGCATCGTCCAAGTCCCGGCAGGCTTCGATCAGGCGCCGGGTGTGCGCGGGCAAGGCCAGCTTGTCCAGCTCCGAGAGCTCCCCGATACGGCGGTCCACGGTCTCGGTGGCCTCGGCGGCCTTGGTGGCGTACTTGGCGACGTAGGAGGCGACCGCCTGATCCGTCAGCTCCACCCCGTCCATGCCGCCGATCGCCTGGACGTCGACCTGCGATCCCCACCGCAGAACGCGCCCGGCAAAAGCGCCGGCGGACGGGACGGGCACCGCGACCCGAGCAGCCGCCGCCCGGATCGCCGCCTCGAGGAGAGCGACGGTGGCCCAGGCCGGGGGCGGGGCGTCGGGACCTTCCGGGCCGTCGAGGCGCACCACGGCGTGAAAGTGCACCGCGCCCCGCTTCTGGAACTCGGCGACCTTGCCGAAGGAGACCCGGCAGGTCTCCCGCAGGACGGCCTGGGTGATGCCCGCGCGGGCGGCGACCTCCCGACGCAGGTAGATGGTGAAGCGCCGCCACAGGTCCCCCGCATGGTTGTTCCACAGCACCGCCCCCGCGTAGTCGTACGACTCGGGGTCCAGGGCGGTACCGAGGGCCGGATCGTCGGCAGGGTGCTGGGCGCCGCACCGGCAACGGCCCGAGGCGGGGCGGTTGTGAACCGGGCCGAACGAGGGCGCGGTGAGAGTGGCGAACACGCCAGGGTGGTGACGCACCCGACCGGGGATGCCCATACGGCTGTCACCGGTGATCCCGGCACGGATCAGGTGGTACACGTCGCCCGCGTAGGTCCAGGCGCAGGCCGGGCACCGCGAGGCACGCCGGTTGCCGCAGGCCACCCGAAGCCGTCCGCCCGGCTCCTGGTCGGTGGAGTAGGAGTAGAAGACGTCGCCGGTCCTGGCATCGCGAGTGACCGTCGAGCCTTGCAGGTGGATCGGGTTGGAGCAGCCGCCCGTGCGGCGGATCTGCTCCTGCCAGCGGTCAAAGCCAGGCGTGTTGGCGACCCGGAGTAAGTCGGCCAGGGTGAGCGGATCGGTTCCCACAGCTGCCGCCACGCCAGAGACGGCAGCCGTGGAAACAGGCAGGTTGGTCACGCCAGCCCCCCATCGACCAGGGCGAGACGCTTGCCTGTTGCCCAGTCGAAGGGCACCGCCACCGGGCACGGCTCGGAGCCGTCCACGTCATCGTGGTAGAGGACGCCGACACCGTCGAGGTTGACCCATCCGAAATGCAGGACCCGGACGCCACACGACTGGCACGGCGCTGGAACAACAGTGGCGTCATCGCGCCGGGACAGCGGGGCCGAGAGCGGCGCGGTGCCTACTGCAATCCCCTCAAGCATGACTACGGACATGACTGCCTCCCAGAAACCAGCTCTCCTCTACCTAGGTACACTTATACATGAGTACAAGGGCAGTGGAAAGCCCCGGCCCTCATCGAGAACCGGGGCTCAGGGGCCTACCTTCATCACTCTGCCGAGAAGTCGTACTGGAAGACGTGCTTGTCGGCCGCTACGACCGATACGAAGACCTCGACAGCCCTGCCTCCAACGTCAATTGCCGTGCGGATCAAGGAAACGACCGGCACGCCCGGGAGGAGCCGCAGCGCCTTTTTCTCCTCCTCCGAGGGCATCCGCGCATGCAACTCCTCGCGGAAGGAAGCGAGACGATGCCCTCGCTCCTCGAGACGGGCATAGCTGCCGCCCGGCCCCGCACTCTCCTCGACGATAGGAGTGCCTTCGACGAGGTCGAGAGGGTAGTAGCTATCCGCCAACTGCATCGGGACGCCTCCTCCCCACATACGGCGGCGACGTACAAACACTTCGGAGGCCGCAGGCAGGTTAAGGCGCTCGGAGACCTCTTGCGGCGCCGGCACGTTGCCAAGGTGCAGCACTTCCTGCTTGTACTCCAGGCCCAGCGCTCGCATGTCGGCAGCGAAGCCACCGAGCCCAGCGGCGCGATTCGCGCGGGTCAAGCGCTGCGAAGCAAGTCGCAGCACCGGTGCTCGTTCACGCACCCGCGTCCCTCTGCCGTGCTCAGTGACGATCAGCCCCTCTGCTCGCAGAAGGTCCAAGGCCCGACGGACGGTCCCACCAGAGACCCCAAAGGTCTTCACCATCTGGGACTCACTCGGCAGTGGCTCACCGGCAGCCAGAGCGCCCGTGTTGATCTCGTTCCGGAAGTGGTCCGCGATCTGCTTGAAGACCGGGCGGTCACTAGTTGCATCGATGTTCATACCGTCTCCCTTGTACTCCTCTACAAGGGTAGCGAAGCTGAAGAGCTGTCGCGAGTCAGCCATTGATGAACTTGGTGGACGGTCCAGGGAGGCATGTAGCGGACTCGTCGTCGGTTGCCCACGTCGAGCCACAGCACGGGCACGACGGCAATCGGTCCGCATGGCGCGCCACCGTCTGCTCAGGGCACATGGGACAGCGTCCGCTTCCAAGCACAGCTTCGGCGTCGCCTGACACGTCCAGGATCGACCACCGCCCGCGTTCGCCTACATGATCAGCGGCTGTACAGCAAAGAAACATGCGCGCCTCCAAAGCTCGCCGGAAGCGTAGTCGTTACAGGTTTCTCTACCTCATCAAGTGCCCGCGCACGGCGCGGGCGCGCGCCGCCTCTGCGGCGCGGCCTGCCTCCTGTCTGCGCCCCGGCTGGCCGCGCCCGGCGGCGCGCTGCGTGCATGCGGGCAAAGGCAGGAGGTCATCCGCGACCACAAGATGATGCCTCCGGCGGGGGATCGGCCGACACCGGGATGGAGGGGGCGCCGTTCCCGACCGCGGGCCCGTAGGGGCGTGCGTGGGGTGCTCCCATCCCGTCCACCGCCGACCCAGGCAGAGCCGAGCAGACGCGGCCCCTGGCGTCCAGGTCGTTCGTACAGTGGCGCGCTCCACCTGGACGCCAGGAACCACGCCCGCTCCACGGTGTGTGGGTCGACGGCGGACGGGATGGGAGCTGGGTGAGTCGTGGGTTGTGTACGTGGTGAAGGTAACGGATGCGGCGCTACAGTCCCGGACATGAAGCCCGGGAGACTGACGCAGTTCGGCGCATCGTTCATCGCGATAGTCAGGCACGTCATCCGGCGCCCTTTGCTGATCCTGGCACTCGTGCTCATCTGCGCGGCGACCACATGGCTCCAGAAGTCTCTGCCGCAGCCGTGGGACGGTTTGCCTTATGGCTTCGGCATGCTGGCCGCTATGTGGTCTATCTCACTGACCCTTCCTCGAAGCCAGGAAGATCAACAGGCCGACGACTGAGCGTGCCCGCTGCGTGCCCGATACAGCAGCACCCGAGGGGGCAGCACGGTAAACCACGGGGACTCGGCAAGAGACAGGCAGGTCAGCGCCTTGCCAGGTCAGCGACCACCCGCATACGCGATCTTCCAAACTAGCTACGCGGGTTCGATTCCCGTCGCCCGCTCTGTACGGCTCAGGGCCAGGCCGGAGGGTTCCTCCTCCGCCTGGCCCTGGTCGTTTTCCGGGGCCGTACCCCTCGGTCAGGCGCGGCCCGGCCAGGTCGGGCCCTCGTCGGTCCAGACGACGCCCTTGTTGCGGCACAGGCAGAAGGGGTGGCCGATCGGGTCGGTGTAGACCTGCCAGCCGTAGCCGTCGGGGCCGATGAAGTCCTTGCGGAGCTTGGCGCCCAGGGCGAGGACGCGGCGCTGTTCCGGCTCGATCTCGTCCACCTCGAAGTCGAGGTGGAACTGTTTGGGGTGCTCGGTGTCGGGCCACTGGGGGGCGCGGTAGTCGTCGACCCTGATGAACGCCAGTTCGATCTCGCCGAACCGGATTCCGGCCCACTCCTCGGTACTGCCGTCCTTGACCGGACGGCCGGTCACCTCGGAGTAGAAGGACGCGAGCTTCATCGTGTCCGGGCAGTCGATGATGAAATCGGTCAGTCGCAGCATCCGGTGATCTTGGCACAGGCCCCGCGCGGCCGTCAGTCCCTGAGGGTGGCGAGAAACGCGCTCACCGTGGCCGCGTAGCCCTCGGGGTCCGTCTCGTGGACCGTGTGGCCGGTGGGGAGGTGGACGAGGGTGGTGTGAGGGCGGCGGGTGGCCAGGTCCTTGGCGTGGGCTTCGGTGAGGGTGTCGCTCCGGGTGCCGTGGATGAGGAGGGCGGGGCAGTCCGTGGCGAGCCAGTCGGCCCAGTGGTCGCCGTTGACGTGGCCGACGGAGGTGACCATGTCCTCGGGGCGGAAGGCGAGGCCCCAGCCGTCGGCGTACTCGCGCAGGGCGCCGGTGAGATAGCGGGCCGAGTCGCCCAGCCCCTCGACCAGGGCCGTACGGCTGGGTGCGCGGTGCGGCCAGGACAGGCAGAAGGACAGGTCGTCGTCGATCTCGGTGCCGATGTCCTCGATGACGAGCGCGCTCACCAGTTCCGGGTGGCGGGCGGCGAGCTGGTAGGCGTTGACCCCGCCGAGCGAGTGGCCGAGCACCACCGGCCGGTCCAGGCCGAGGTGGGTGATCAGAGCGGTGGCGTCGGCGACGTAGCCCTCCCGGGAGAAGTCCGGTCCCCGGTCGGAGAAGCCGTGCCCGCGCTGGTCGGGGGCGATCACGCGCCAGTGCGGGAACAGTGCCCGTGCCAGGTGGGCGAACGTGCGGCCCTCGTTGAAGTGGCCGTGCAGCGCGAGCAGGGGCCGCCCCGGGCCGCCGAAGTCGAGGTAGGAGAGGCGGCGCCCGTCGAGCGTGAGGGCGGCGCGGGCAGGCTCGGGGACCTGTGCGGTTGTCATGGGCCCGCAGGATGCCAGAGGCCGGGGCGTGGCCCGGCGCTTTTTTCACAGGGCGCGGACGTCCACGCTGTAGACGGAGCGGACGCCGTACGGGACGTACAGGGCGTCGCCGACGAGGGTCAGGGGGGCGCCCGCGGCGGCGTCCGCGCTGCCGCCGTCGTCGCGGCCCTGGAGCGTGGCGGTGACCCTGCCGGTGCGCAGGTCGAGGGCGGCGAGGCGGCCGCTCGGGGAGGCCAGGTAGAGGTGGGTGGCGGAGGCCACCGGGGGGCCGGGGGACTCCACGCTGGAGTTGCTCGCCCAGAGCCGGCGTCCGTCCTCCGGGGCGAAGGCGCGGACGCTGCCGCTGGGGCGGGTGTACAGGAGCCGGCCGCCGAGCAGGGTGGGCGTGGAGGTCTCGGGCTGGGCCTCGGACAGGCGCACGGTGGTCACGATGTGCGAGGCGGTGTCGATGAGGGTCAGGGTGCGGTGGGCGCCCGTCGTGGGGAGCAGGACCAGGCGTCCGCCGGTCTCGCCGACGATGTCCTGGTCGCCGTCGAGCCGTACGGTCCAGCGGGGCTCCCCGGTGGCCGGGTCGAGCTGGGCGACGCTGGTGGCGCTGACGTCCTCGTTGTCGAGGGACCAGTTCTGGCAGACCAGGTACGCCTCGCCGCCGGCGCCGCGCAGCAGGCAGACCCGGCCGTCTGGGTCGGGGAGCGGGCGCTTCCAGCGGACCTCGCCGTCGTCGGCGTCGAGCAGGGCGTACTGCTGTCCCTTCGGGCCGTCGACGGCGACGATGCCGGCGGGGACGGCGACGGCGTAGCCGAGTTCGCTGTTGGGTTCGGACGCCTCGGGGCCGTCGCCGGTGACCGTGGACCAGAGGACCTCGCCGCTGTCGGCGTCGAGGGCCTGGACGGTGTGGCGGTAGTGGTTCTCGTCGCCGACGGTGCGGTCGTCGGAGCCGTAGACGAAGACGCGGCCGGCGCGGGCGGCGAGGATCGTGCCCTGGTCGCCGAGGCCGAGCTCGTCGGGGGTCGCGTCGACGGGGCGGGCCCAGGTGTTGCGGCCGTCGGCGAGGGCGAAGCGGGTCGCCATGACGTCGTCGCCGGCGCAGACCAGGGAGGCGCCGGTGGCCGCGCAGCGGGTGAAGGGGCCGTCGGGGGCGGTCGGCTCCTTGTCGACTCCGGGGTCCTTGGACCTGCCGCTCCAGGGCTGCCAGCCGGCGGGCAGGTCGCCGGGGGCGGCCTCCTCGGAGGTGAGGGTGAACGTGAGGGCGGCGAGGGCGGCCAGGGCCAGGGCGCCCGCGGCGGGGGCGAGCCAGGGGCGTCCGCGACGGCGGGGCGGGGACGCGTCCCGCGGCGCGGGCCCGGTGGCGTCGCCGGGGCGCGGGTCGGGCAGGCGGCCGTCGCACAGGAGGGCGAGGAGTTCGCCGGTGGTGGGGCGGGAGGCGGGGCGCTTCTCCAGGCACGACCGGACGAAGGGGAGCAGTTCGGGTGGTACGCCGTCGAGTTCGGGGGTGCCGTCGACGACCCGCAGGGCCGTCTCGTAGGGGCTCGGGCTGTCGAACGGGCCGTGGCCGGTGGCGGCGTACACCAGGACGGAGCCGAGGGAGAAGACGTCGGCGGCGGGGCCGACGTCCTGCGGGGAGGAGAACTGCTCGGGGGACATGAAGGGCGGGGTGCCCATCACGCGGCCGGTCTGGGTGAGGACGTCGGAGGCGCCGAACTCGGTGGCGCGTGAGATGCCGAAGTCGATGACGCGGGGCCCGTCCTCGGCGAGCATCACGTTGGCCGGTTTCAGATCCCGGTGGACCATCCCGGCGCGGTGGATGTCGCGCAGGGCCTCCGCGAGTCCGGCGGCGAGTTCGCGCAACTTCGGCGCGGGGAGCGGGCCGTGGCGGCGGACGTGGGTGCCGAGGTCCTCGCCGGGGATGTAGAGCGTGGCCATCCAGGGGCGGGCCGCGTCGGCGTCCGCGTCCACGACGGGGGCGGTGAAGGCGCCGCTGACCTGGCGGGCCGCCGCGACCTCACGGCGGAAGCGGGTGCGGAACTCGTCGTCGTCGGCGTACTGGGCGTGGACGACCTTCAGGGCGAGCCGGCGGCCGGAGGCGGAGCGGGCGAGGTAGACGACGCCCATGCCGCCGGCGCCGAGGCGGTCCTCGATCGCGTAACCGCCGACCTCCGCCGGGTCGGTCTCGCGCAGCGCCATGCCGTACGTCCCCCCGTTCCGCACCGTTCGACGATCTCGAACGAGGGTATCCGTAGGTGTCCGGGCGGCCCGACGGGCCCTGGGCGCGACGGCGCGGCAGGGCGACGACCCTTAGAACTGGATGGAGTTGATGGTCTCCGCTATCGAGTTGAGGAACCGCTGGATGTCGTCGGCCATGCCCGTCGAGGCCAGGAAGAAGCCGAACAGCACGGCGACGACGGCGGGACCGGCCTTCAGGGATCCGCCTCGGATCAGTACCACCAGCACGATCGCCAACAGCAGCACCACTGACAGCGAAATGGCCACAACAGATCACACCCTCGGTCGGTCCGCTCTCCCGGCCCGGGGACGCGACCCCGCGCACCCCCGCCAGAACCATCGTGCCACCAACCGGGCCCGCCTATGCGGCACGTGACGTTTCGTTCGCCACACGCGTGCCGGGCGTGCCGCCGCCCCGAGGGGTGAACGCTCCTCCCCGCACTACCCGTACAGCATTTCGAGGAGACACTCGCGGAGCCAATTCGGCGGGATCGTTTCCATCGCCACACAAGGTGTTCGCAGCTATTTCGAATTCATGGAGGGTTGATCGTTTCATCGGCGACATCTCCTGGCCATATGGCCCGCCTTGTCAGCATGAATCAGGACAAGGCGGGCGCCCAACAGGGGTCTGCCAGGGGCCCGTTAGCCGCACCGTGCGAGGTTGCGCACATTAAAACGTTAATGACCTCGCGGGTTTTACGAAATCACTCAGACAACGCTAGGGTGCCTCAGATGTTCCACGCTGCCTCGTCCCCCGCATGCGCAGCGCGGTCCGGGATCCTCTCCCCCGGTTTCCGGCGGGAGGGTCTGTGACGGACTCGCTGCGACCGCACGGCCACAACAGAGCGCCACTCCCCCCGGCCCAGCAGCCGGCGGACGGAGTGCCGAGTCCGCGCTCTCCGCAGAGCAGGAAGGCTCAGGACACCACCAGAGCCGCGTCGAGCGGCGCCAAGCAGCGCGACGCGTTCTTCGACAACGCCAAGTACCTGGCGATCGTCCTTGTCGCCATAGGACATTCCTGGGAGCCGATCAAGGGCGGCAGCCGGATCCTGGAGACGCTGTACACGGTCGTGTACACGTTCCACATGCCGGCGTTCATCATCATCTCCGGCTTCTTCTCCCGCAGCTTCGACGCCAGCCCCAGCCGTATGAAGCGGCTGATCACCGGTGTCGCGGTGCCGTACATCGTCTTCGAGACGGCCTACCCGCTCTTCAAGCGCTGGATCGACGACGACCCCGGCCAGGACATCAGCATCCTGGACCCCTGGTACCTCACCTGGTTCCTGTGCGCGCTGTTCATCTGGCGGCTGACCACGCCCCTGTGGAAGATCGTGCGCTGGCCGCTGCCCATCGCGCTCGGCCTCGCCATGATGGCGACCGTCACCCCGGAGATCGGCGACGACCTCGACCTCCAGCGGGTGCTGCAGTTCCTGCCGTACTTCGTGCTCGGCCTGATCATGAAGCCGGAGCACTTCCACATGGTGCGCACGCGCACCACGCGGCTGCTGTCGCTGCCCATCGGCGTGGTGACGCTCCTGTTCGCCTACTGGGCGGTGCCGCGCATGAACACCGCGTGGTTCTACCACCGCGACGCCGCGCAGGAGCTCGCCGCCCCGTGGTGGACCGGCCCGGTCATGGTGCTGGCGATGTTCGGCTGCTCGCTGCTGCTGACGGCCTGCTTCTTCGCCTGGGTGCCGCGCCGGCGGATGTGGTTCACCACGCTCGGCGCCGGCACGCTCTGCGGTTATCTGCTGCACGGCTTCGTCGTGAAGGCCGGTGACTACCAGGGCTGGTTCGAGGCGGCCTGGCTGCACCGCCCGCTCGGCGAGATCTTCGTCACCGTCCTCGCGGCGGTCGGCGTCACGCTGCTGTGCACCGCGCCCGTGCGCCGCGTCTTCCGGTTCGCCATGGAGCCGAAGATGGAGTGGGCGTTCAAGCGGGACGCGGCCGAACTGGCCCGCGCCCGCGAGCGGCGGGAGGGCTCGGCCGCCCGCGAGAAGGTCGACGCCTGACCCAGGGGCTCACGCTCCGGACAGACCGAGGAGTGCGCGCATCCGCGTGTACTTCTCGGTCAGTCGTCTCCGGGTCCCCTCGTCCAGGACCGCGAGCCGCGCCGGATCGGCGTTGTGCGCCAGATCGGCCTCCTTCACCAGCAGCGCGCCCGGGGTGGCGAGGATGCGGGCCGCGTACTCCTCGGGCGGCTCCCCCGCCCGCTTGGTGACGGCCCGCACGACGTCCTTCGTACGACGGCTCAGCGCGGCCCGCTCCAGCCACTCCCCGGACAGCGCGTCGTCCTCCACGGCGTCGTGCAGCCAGGCGGCCGCGATCTGGTCTTCGTCGCCGCCCCGCGCGCGGACGCCCTCCGCGACGGCGCTCAGATGCTCGCTGTACGGCCGCCCGGCCTTGTCGGTCTGCTCCGCGTGCGCGGCGCGGGCGACGGCCTCCACCTCGGCGAGGGACAGCGTGGGCTGCGGGGTGTCCCGCGGTGTCTCGGTCACCCCCACAGTGTGCCGCTCCCCGGTGTGCCGCATCCCCGGTGTGCCGCTCCCCGATTGCCGCTCAGAGCGCCGCCGAAGCCGTCGGTCCCTCGCGGCAGATGAGCAGGAGCGCCCGGTCGTCGTTGACGTCCTTGGCGACCGCCTCGATGAGGTGCCAGGCGGCGCCGTGGAACCCGCCCGCGACATACCGGTCGGCCTCCCCGGTGAGCCGGTCGATGCCCTCGGCGATGTCCCGGTCGGACGTCTCGACCAGACCGTCCGTGAACAGCATCAGGACGTCGCCGGGCCGCAACGAGCCCTTCACGGGGTCGAACTGGGCGCCGTCGTACACGCCGAGGAGCGGGCCCTCGGCGGCCTTCTCCTCCCAGCGCCCGCTGCCCGCGCTGAGTTGGAGGCCCGGCGGGTGCCCGGCCGAGTAGAGCTCGTAGTCGCCCGAGTCGAGGTCCAGGACGAGGTGGATGGAGGTCGCGAAGCCCTCGTCCCAGTCCTGGCGCAGCAGATAGCCGTTGGCGGCGGGCAGGAACGCGTGCGGGGGCAGGCTGCCCAGCAGGCCGCCGAAGGCGCCCGACAGCAGCAGCGCGCGGGAACCGGCGTCCATGCCCTTGCCGGAGACGTCGGTCAGCACGACCTCCAGCGTGCGGCCGCCGTTGGTGCGGGCCGCGACGACGAAGTCCCCGGAGAAGGACTGGCCGCCGGCCGGGCGCAGGGCCATCTCGCGGTGCCAGCCGTGCGGCAGTTGGGGCAGCTTGCTCTGCACCCGGATGCGTTCGCGCAGGTCGAAGAGCATGGTGCCGCCGCGCCGCCAGGGCACGCCGACCCGGCTGCGGAACTGCGCGATGAGCAGCCCGAAGAAACCGCACGCGGCCACCACCAGGACGACGCCCGGGGTGACCCGCGACGGCCCCTCGGTGTACGGGCCGAGCTGGACGGACTCGACGATGAGCGCGGTGGCCGCCGCCGCGTACAGGCCGAGCAGGCTCGCGGGGCGCAGCAGCACCCCGCCCGCCACGATCGGCAGGACCAGCGCGGCCGGGGAGAACCACACCGGGTTCATCATCGTGGCCGAGCAGATCAGCGGCACGGTCACGAGCAGCAGGGCGAGCGCGACCCAGTCCGAGCCGTCGCCGCGGAAGTAGTCCACGGCGCTTCTGCGCAGGGCGGTGCGGACCCGGTGCCACTGCATCTTCGACCGGGCCGTGAACGTCTCGGCCGCCGTGCGCCGCTCTCGTCCTGCTGCCATCAGTTCGGGACCCTATCCATCGGACCAGTCGCTTGGCACGGGAGGTCCCACTTGTCCCCCGTCCGAGGTTCAACTTCACAGTGAACTTCACGCATGGCCGTCGCGTCGCCGTCACCGGAAAATTGCCTCGCCCCGCCCGCACCGCGCTGGTACGCATGGTCCATGGTGAAAGAGAGCGCGGGTGACGCGGGCGGACTTCGGCCACGGCCGTTGCGGCAGGACGAGTGGGACATCTGGTACGACTCCCTGGTGCGCGCCTTCGGCGGAGTGCCGGAGGCGGCCGAGGAGCGGGAGCTGTTCCGGTCCCTGACCGAGGTCGAGCACTCCCTCGGCGTCTGGGACGGCGACGCGGTCGTGGGCACGGCCGGCGCGTTCAGTTTCCGGGTGACCGTGCCGGGCGGGGCGTCCGTGCCCGCGGCGGGCGTCACGATGGTGGGCGTCGCCGCCACGCACCGCCGGCGCGGGGTGCTGACGTCGATGATGCGCCGGCAGCTGGACGACGTCCACGCGTCGGGCCGTTCCCTCGCCGTGCTGACCGCTTCGGAACCGGCGATCTACGGCCGGTTCGGCTACGGCGTCGGCACGTTCGCGGCGAGCGCCGAGATCGACACCTCCCGGGTACGGCTGTCGGTGCCGCCCGGCACCGATGACGTACGGCTGCGGTACGCGGCGCCGGCCGACGTCCTCGACGCGTGCGAGGCGGTGTACGCGGCCGGGGTGCCGCGGCGGCCGGGGATGATGGCGCGGCTGCCCGGCTGGGAGCGGCTCGGGATCCTGGACCCCGAGAGCGACCGCGGGGGCGGCTCGCCGCTGCAGTGCGTGGTGGCGGAGCGGGACGGCACGGTCGTCGGGTACGCGCGGTTCAGCGTGCAGCCGGAGTGGGGGCACGGCGGGCCCGACGGGATCGTGCGGCTGCGGGACCTCCAGGCCCTGGACCCGGCGGCGGAGTCGGCGCTGTGGCGGTTCCTGTTCGAGATCGACCTGACGTCGAAGCTGGTGACGCGGTCGCGGGCGGTGGACGAGGCGTGGCAGTACCAGGTCTCGGACATCCGGCGGTGCGGGATCCGCGTGAAGGACGCCCTGCACGTCCGTCTGGTGGACGTGGGCGCCGCGCTGGAGGCGCGGACCTATCAGGCCCCGGTGGACGTGGTGTTCGAGGTCGAGGACGCCTTCTGCCCCTGGAACACGGGGCGTTGGCGGCTCAGCGGCGACGCCAAGGGCGCGTCGTGCGGGCGTACGACGGACGCGGCCGATCTCGCCCTGTCCGTACGGGAGTTGGGGGCGGCCTATCTCGGTGGGGTGAGCCTGCGGGCGCTGGGCGCCGCCGGACGGGTGCGGGAGCTGCGGCGCGGGGCGCTGGACGAGGCGGCGACGGGCTTCGCCTCCACGGTGGCGCCCTGGCTGCCGCACGGCTTCTGACGGGCCGCCCCCGCGGTCACGGCGTCTGGCAGCCGGGGCACCAGAACAGGTTGCGGGCGGCGAGGCCTGCGGTGCGGATCTCGCCGCCGCACAGATGACAGGGCTGGTTCGCCCTGCGGTAGACGTAGACCTCGCCGCCGTGGTCGTCGACGCGGGGCGGGCGGCCCATGGCCTCCGGGGTGTGCTCGGGGCGGACGGTGTCGATGCGGTTGGTGCGCACGCCCTCGCGCATGAGCGCGACGAGGTCCGCCCAGATCGCGTCCCACTGGGCCGGGGTGATGTCCCGGCCGGCGCGGTAGGGGTCGATGCCGTGCCGGAAGAGGACCTCGGCCCGGTAGACGTTGCCGACGCCGGCGATGACCTTCTGGTCCATGAGCAGGGCGGCGATCGACGTACGGCTGCGGGAGATCCGCCGGTACGCCTCGCCCGGGTCGGCGTCGTCGCGCAGCGGGTCGGGGCCGAGGCGGTCGTGGATCGCCTGCTTCTCGGTGCCGGTGATCAGGGCGCAGGTGGTGGGGCCGCGCAGGTCGACGTGGGCGGTCTGGTTCGCGAGGCGCAGCCGGACGGTGTCCGTGGGCGGGGGCGCGGGGGCGGGCCCGAAGGCGACCTTGCCGAAGAGGCCGAGGTGGATGTGGACCCAGTCGGTGTCGCGGAAGCCCAGGAAGAGGTGCTTGCCGTGGGCGTCGGTGCGGGTGAGCTCGGCGCCGTCCAGGAGGGCGGCGGCGTCGGAGAACTTGCCCTGGGGGCTGGTGACCCGGGGTGACGTGCCGCGGAAGGCGGCGGCGTAGTCCTGGGCCAGCCGGTGGATGGTGTGCCCCTCAGGCACGGTGGCTCCTTCGTCGTCTCCCGGGACCGGTCCGTCCGGTCCGGCCGGGGGTGGTGCTCCCCCGGCCACCGGTCGGCGTTACTGCTCCTGCTGCGGGTGGTGGGCCGGGATCGGGGGGAGCTCGCCCGTCGTCTCGTAGACGCTGAGCATGTCGATCCGGCGGGTGTGACGGTCCTCACCCGAGTACGGGGTGCCGAGGAAGGTCTCGACGAACTTCGTCGCCTCCTCGGTGGTGTGCATGCGCGCGCCGACGGCCACGACGTTGGCGTTGTTGTGCTGGCGGCCGAGCGCGGCCGTCTCCTCGCTCCAGGCGAGCGCCGCGCGGACGCCCTTCACCTTGTTCGCGGCGATCTGCTCACCGTTTCCGGAGCCGCCGATCACGATGCCGAGGGCCTCGGGGTCCGCGGCCGTCCTCTCCGCCGCGCGGAGGCAGAAGGGCGGGTAGTCGTCCTGGGCGTCGTAGATGTGGGGCCCGCAGTCCACCGGGTCGTGACCGGCGGCCTTCAGCCAGTCGACGAGGTGGTTCTTGAGTTCGAAGCCCGCATGGTCGGAGCCGAGATACACGCGCATGCCACGAGTGTGACACGGCCGCCGTGGGGCAGCAGCGTCGGGTGGTCATCCCTTGAGAATGTGACATGCACTATGGAACCTCAAGGAAACCTCAAGTAACAATCCCGAATCAAAGGTTCCCGAATCGGTTCTCCTCCGATTCACTGGTCCGGCTCGTACGCCGACGTGATCCGTTCCGTACGAGGACCGCTCCCCACGGCGCAAAGGAAATTCCGTTCCATGACTTCGCAGCCGACAAAGAAGACGGCCGCACCGGCTGTCGGCGGCCACGGCCTGCAGGCCGGGCTCAAGGACCGCCACCTCTCCATGATCGCGATCGGCGGTGTCATCGGCGCCGGACTCTTCGTCGGGTCCAGCTCCGGTATCGCCACGGCAGGACCCGGCATCCTCCTCTCGTACGCGCTCGTCGGCACGCTCGTGGTGCTGGTGATGCGCATGCTCGGCGAGATGTCCGCGGCCAACCCGACCTCGGGTTCCTTCTCCGCCCACGCCGACCGGGCGCTCGGGCGCTGGGCCGGCTTCTCCATCGGCTGGCTGTACTGGTTCTTCTGGGTGGTCGTGCTGGCGGTCGAGGCGACCGCCGGCGCGGTGATCCTGGAGGGCTGGATCCCGGCCGTCCCGCAGTGGGCCTGGGCCCTCATCGTGATGATCGTGCTGACCGCGACGAACCTGGTGTCCGTCGGGTCGTACGGCGAGTTCGAGTTCTGGTTCGCCGGGATCAAGGTAGTCGCGATCGCCGGTTTCATCGTCGTCGGCCTGCTGGCGATCTTCGGTGTGCTGCCGGGCGTCGACAGCGACCAGGCCGGGTTCGGCAACCTCACCGGGCACGGCGGCTTCCTGCCCCACGGTCCGGGGGCGATCCTGACCGGTGTGCTGCTGGTCGTCTTCTCCTTCATGGGCAGCGAGATCGCCACGCTGGCCGCCGGTGAGTCGGAGAACCCGCAGAAGGCCGTCACCAAGGCCACCAACAGCATCATCTGGCGGGTCGCCGTCTTCTACCTGGGCTCGATCCTCGTCGTGGTGTCGCTGCTGCCCTGGGACAGCAAGGCGATCGCCGACGACGGGTCCTATGTCGCCGCGCTGAACTCGCTCGGCATCCCGCACGCCGGTCAGATCATGAACTTCATCGTGCTGACCTCGGTGCTGTCCTGCCTGAACTCCGGTCTGTACACCGCCTCCCGCATGGCCTTCTCGCTCGGCCAGCGCGGGGACGCGCCGAAGGGCTTCGGCCGCACGACCGGCAACGGCGTGCCGCGCACGGCGATCCTCGCGTCGGTGGCGTTCGGGTTCGTGGCCGTGTTCTTCAACTACAAGTTCCCGGACTCCGTCTTCCTCTTCCTCGTCAACTCGTCCGGGGCCGTCGCCCTGTTCGTCTGGCTGGTGATCTGCTTCTCGCAGCTGCGGATGCGGCGGATCATCCAGCGCGAGGCGCCGGAGAAGCTCGTCGTGAAGATGTGGCTGTACCCGTATCTGACGTGGGCGACGGCCGCGCTGATCGTCTTCGTCCTCGGCTACATGCTCACCGACACGGAGCACGACGGCCGCCAGACGGTGCTGCTGTCGCTGCTGGTGGCGGCGCTGGTGCTGGTCGTGGCCTTCGTGAAGGAGAAGGTCGGCGGCGGGCGCGGGGGCGCTGCCGCTGACACGGAGGACGCGGAGGACGCGGAGGACGCGGAGGACGCTCCGCTGGACGAGGTCACCACGGGCTGACGCCCGTAAGCCACGACGCCGAGTGCCCCGGGGAGGGGCGGCTGGACGCGCTGAGGCGCGCCCGCCGCCCCTCCCCTTTTCGCTGCCGTGGGCGGCCGGTCACAGCACCGTGAAGCTGTCCCTGACCCGGCCGTAGGTCTTGAGGGCCTGCTCCTCGGCCTCGGGGCGGTACCAGGTGTTGATCTGGTACGACCTGCCGTCCACGGTGAAGCCCAGCAGGCGGGCGTGCCAGGGCTCGCCCTGGAGGGTGAAGGAGTACTCCCAGACGACCGCCGGGTGGTCGCGGAACGTGGTGCGCTCCAGGCGGATCTTGCGGTAGTCGGCGCCCTGGCGGGCGTCCTGCTCGGACTGTTCCCAGGAGTCCATGAGGTCGCCGCGCGCGAGGGACGACTTGGCGGCGAGTTCCTGGGTGCCGTCGGGTGCGGTGTAGTGCACCTCGGCACCGGTCTTGACGTCCCGCTTCCACCCCTCGGGGGTCGCCCAGGCGAACCCGCCCGCCTCCCGGTGGGCACCGGGCGGCAGGCTCGGCGGCCGCGAGGTTCCCTCCACGGTCGGCGAGGAGGACACGCTCACGGAGGCCGACGACCCGGCCCCGGCCTTCCCACCGCCGGGCGACCCGCCGCCGTTCAGCAGGACCCCGGCGACGACGGCCCCGGCGACGAGGACGGCAGCGAGGGCGCCCCCTACGGCGAGGCGGCGGCGCCGGGGCCGGGGCCGGGGTGACTCATGCAGGGGGTTGTCGACCCGCCGCTGAGTGACCGCCTCGGAGTGGGATGAGGAGATGCCGGGGGGTAGGGGTGAGGGGGTGTGGGAGCGGGGGGTCGTCCCGCTCGGTGAGGGGTCCGGGAGTAGGGGCGGCGTAGGGCTGCCGGGTGAGAGGTCGCCCGGGGAGGGCGCGGGCCGCTGGCCGGGGTCGGCCGTTCCGGCGGGCGCGGGGCCGGGGAGCGGGGGCCGGGTGGGGCCGCTGGGCGAGGACTCGGGCGACGGGGTGCCAGGTCGGGGGGCGGGCCGCTGGCCAGGGTCAGCTGTATCGGCGGGCGACGGGCCGGGGGTGGCGGTCCCAGCAAGTGCCGGTCCGGGGAGCGGGGACGGCGTGGGGCCGCCCGGCCGGGGCGCGGGCAGCGAGCCACGATCGGTCTTCCCAGCGGGAGACGGCTCGTGGTCGGCCGGTCCGGCGGACGGGAGACTGTGGGGCCCCGTGGCACCGCCGGGCGATGGCGCAGGCGACCGGTCGCGGTCGGCCGCCCCGGCCGGTGCGGAGCCTGGGAGCGGGGACGGCGTGGGGCCGCCGGCCCGGAGCGCGGGCAACTGGTCGTGGGCCTCCGTTCCGGCTGGTGCGGGGCCCGGGAGCGGGTCCGGTGTGCCGCCCGGTCGGGGCGCGCGTAGCGGGTCACGGTCGGCCGTGCCACCAGGTGGGCCGGAGGGCGGCGTGGGGCCGCCGGGCGAAGGCGTGGGCGACTGGTCCTCCGTTCCGGCTGGTGCGGGACCTGGGAGCGGGCCCGGCGTGCCGCCCGGCCGGAGCGCGGGCAGCGGGCCACGGTCGGCCGTGCCACCAGGCGGGCCCGAGGGCAGCGTGGGGCCGGCGGGCGAAGGCGTGGGCGACCGGCCTGGGGCGGTCGTGCCGGCGGGTGTGGGGTCAGAGAACGCTGACGGGGCGGAGCCGCCGGGCCGGGCGTGGGCGGCGGGCCGGAGTCGGCCGTAGCGGCGGGCGACGGGCCGGGGGTGGCCGTGCCGCCGGGGGACTGGGGCGGCGTCGGGCCGCCGGGAACGGGCGCGGGCGACGGGTCGGGGCCGGCCGTGCCGGCGGGCGACGCATCAGGAACTGGCGTTCCGGCAGGTGAGGAGGCTGGGAGGGAGGACGGCGTGGGCCCGGGCCAGGGTGTGGGCAGCGGGCCGGGCTCGGGCCCGGTGGGTGACGGGTCGGGGGCGGGCGTGCCGGAGGGGGCCGGTGGCGCGGTGGGTGAGGTGTCAGCGCTGTGGAGGGGGAGGCCGACGGCTCGGGATGGGAGGGACCGGCGGCCGTTGCGGCTTCGGGATGGGCGGTGGTCGTTCCGGCTTCCGGGTGGGTGGGCGCCTGGTGCGGCGGAGCCGCGTCGTGGGCCTCTGGCCGGACGCGGGGGTCCGGTGCCGGCGTGCCCGGTTCTGTTTCGGGGAGGGGGTGTGGGGCCGGCGTGGGGGTTACGGGGACCGGGATCGTCGGGGTCGGAGGTGGGGACGCCGCCCGTTGCAGGGAGGTTTCCAGGGTGTCGAGGTCCGGGCGGGAGGATGGGTCCTTCTGGAGGAGGGCGGCGAGGGTGGGGCGCAAAGGGCCCGCGGTGGGCGGGAGTTCGGGCTCCTCGTACAGAACCGCGTGCAGCGTCGCCAGGGTTGTGTCACGGGAGAAGGGGGAGCGGCCCGCCAGGGCGGCGCACAGGGTCGCGCCGAGGGACCAGACGTCCGACGGCGGTCCCTGCGGGCGCCCGGAGATCCGCTCGGGCGCCATGTAGTCGGGCGAGCCGACGAGCATGCCCACCATGGTGAGGGCCTTGGCGTCCTGGATGGCCGCGATGCCGAAGTCCGTCAGCACGACCCGCCCGCGCCCGCGCACGGCCTCCGTCTCCACGAGGACGTTGCCCGGCTTGATGTCCCGGTGCAGCACCCCGCGCGCGTGGACCTGACGCAGGGCCGCCACCAGGCCGAGGCCGATCCGGGCCGTCTCGGCGGGGCCCAGCGGGCCGTCCTCCGCCATGATGCGCTCCAGGGAGCGGCCGGCCACCAACTCCATGACGATCCAGAGGTGTTCACCCTCGTCGACGACGTCGTAGACCCGGACGACGTGCGGGTGGTCGATCCGGGCGGTCGCCCGCGCCTCACGCAGGGTGCGCTCACGGCGGGTGCGGGTGTCCTCGGGGTCGAGGCCGTCTATCCGCATTTCCTTCACGGCGACCAGCCGGTCGAGCATTTCGTCGACCGCCCGCCACACACGCCCCATTCCCCCCTGGCCGATACTCTCGACCAATCGGTAGCGTCCCGTCACCAGTAAACCCGGAACCCCACCGCTTCGCGTATTCCCCGGCAATCCGCTGCACCCCCTCGATGCCACATCGGACATCCGCCATTGAAACACAATGGTCACACTTCAGTCCGTATCAGCATAGTGCGGAGAAATCTTGTGGTAGCTCTTCAAGTACTGCGAATTCAGGCGCAGGCAAGGGGGACGAACATGAGTTCTCGTCGCACGACGGCAATCGCGGGATCGCTGGTCGCGACATCTTTCTCGGCAGTGATGATCTTCTCCTTCACCGCCAGTGCGGATGACCAGGGACCCGGCAGCAGCAAGGGGGGAAAGGTCATCGACGAGGCACCGGCGGGAGTGAAGCTCACCACCGAACTGCCCGAGAAAATCTCGGTGGACAACAGTTCGCGGAAAACCGAGATCACTGCCACCGTCAAGAACGAAGGGACCAAGGACAGCGGAAAGATCCAGCTTCTGGTCGTCGGGTTCGACGGCCTGACGGTAAAGAATGTCGAGGGCTGCTCGGCCATCGACCAGGCAAACCTCCCCGAGGGTTCGAACAGCGGTTTCGCCTGCCCTCTCGACAATCTCCCCGCGGGTGGGTCGAAGTCCTACGCCGTGGACGCGACGTTCGACGTACGCAAGGAGGGCAAGATCTGCCTGCCCGTCCAGACCGGTGACGGCAAGAAGACGTACTGGCAGCAGGGCCCGGTGCCGTTCGGCACGACGAACCCGTCGCCGGACGCCCCGGCCACACCGCTGCTGCTCGGTACCGACAACAAGCCGGTGGCGCCGGGCCCCGACGAGCTGCCCAAGACCGGTCTCGGCCGGGACGTCCTGCCGCTGGGCGCGGCCGGGGCGGCCCTGCTCGCGGCCGGCGCGGCCGGGCTGTGGTGGTCCCGGTTGCGGCGGCCCCAGCCCGAGTAGGAGCTAGCAGAAAAAGGCAGAGGCTCGCCGGTCGTGTGCGACCGGCGAACCTCTTGCCGAACGTGACGTCGTGTCAGCGGTTGAGGAACTTCCACGCCGTGGGCAGCGCGCCCATCGCCAGCGCCGCCTTCACCGCGTCGCCGATCAGGAACGGCACGAGGCCGGCCGCGATCGCGGCGGACGCCGACATGCCGGTGGCGAGGGCCAGGTAGGGCACGCCGACGGCGTAGATGATCGCCTCGCCGAGCAGCATCGCGCCGGCGGTGCGCAGCGCGGTGCGGTCGGCGCCGCGGCGGGCCAGGGCGCCGACGACGGTCGCGGCGAGGATCATGCCGAGGATGTAGCCGAAGGACGGGGCGGCGGCGCCGGAGGTGCCCTGCGCGAACCACGGCACGCCCGCCATGCCGGCCAGCGCGTACAGCGCGAGCGAGAGGAAGCCGCGGCCGGCGCCGAGCGCGGTGCCGACGAGCAGCACGGCGAGGGTCTGGCCGGTCACCGGCACCGGGGAGCCCGGCACGGGCACGGAGATCTGGGCGGCCAGGCCGGTGAGGGCGGCGCCGCCGGCGACGAGCGCGATGTCGCGGACGCGGGAGGCGGGGAGCAGATCGGCGAGGACCTGCCCGGAGCGTGCGGGGGCTGCGGCAGCGGTGCTCATGGGGACTCCGCGAGGTGAGGGCGGTACGGGACGCTGCGACGCTATCCCAGGGTGTCGCGGTCCCTCACCGTCAGTGGTCGACAAAGGCGGGATCATGGGCTTGGTGGGCTCCGGACAAAGGCGGTGCGGTACACCCCGTGCGGGGTGACGCCGGTCACTGAGGCAGGGACGTTCCGCTCACAAGGGCGGGGCCTGGGACGTCTGTAGGGTTCCACCAATCATGTTGCCCGCGCATGAAGAAGCGTCTCGCCCGTCGGTCGCCGTCTGGGCAGCGCGGGCCCGCTTTGCTAGCTTCGAACGCATGGTCGCCCAGTCCCGGAACTTCACGTCGCGTCGCCACGTCGACCTGCGACGCGTGGGCGCCACCGCCTGTCGCCGTCCGGGGTGAGCCGGCCCGGGTGACCCGGCCCGGCTCGCCGTTCAGCACGGCGCAGTGTCGGACCGGATCCCGAGGAAGTTCCCCCATGCCCCGTACCGCGGCACCCACTCTTTCGTCCCCGATCCCCCGTGTCGCCGACCGCGACCGGCGCCGGACCAGTGCCAGCGTCGTCCTGCGGTCGGTGCTGGAGCACGGGCCCGTGGCGCGCAGCACCATCGCCCGGCTGACCGGGTTGTCCCCGGCGTCGGTGACCGGCCACTGCGCCCGGCTTACCGGGCTGGGGCTGATCCGCGAGGCGGCGGCGCCCCGGTCGTCCGGCGGGGTCGGGCGCCCGCACGTACCGGTCGACCTGGACGACTCGCGGCTCGTGGTCGGCGGGGTGCATGTGGCGGTGCCGTACACCACGGTGGCGCTGCTCGATCTGCGTGGCCGGGTCGTGGCGCGGCGGGAGGTGCCGCACTCCGGTGCGGTCGATCCGTACGACGTCCTGGACGCGGCGGCCGGCGCGCTGGCCGGGCTGCTCGGCGCGCGGCCCGGTGTCCGGCCGCTCGGTGTCGGGTTCGCCGCCGGGGGCTGGGTGGACCGGGCCTCGGGGGTCGTCGTCGAGCATCCGCTGCTGGGCTGGCGCGAGGTGCCGGTGCGGGACGTGCTCGGCGCACGCACCGGGCTGCCGGTCCATGTGGACGGCCACGCGCGGGCGTTGGTGAACGCGGAGCGGCTGTTCGGGCGGGTGCGCGGCAGCCGCAGTGTGCTGCACCTGTTCGTCGGCAACGTGGTCGACGCGGCGTTCGCGACGAACGACGAGGTGCACCACGGTCCCCGCTCGCAGGCCGGCGCGATCGCGCATCTGCCGGTGCCGGGCGGCACGGAGCGGTGCGCGTGCGGCCGGACCGGGTGCCTCCAGGCGGAGTTGAGCGAGCGGACGCTGTGCCGCCGGGCGCGGGCGGCCGGGGTCATCGGCGGCACGAACCCGCGGCATGTGGTGCGTGCCGCGCGCGACGGGGACCCGGTGGCCGTGCGGCTGCTGACGGAGCGGGCGCGGACGACGGGCCGGGCGGTGGGGCTGCTGCTCGACGTGCTGAACCCGGAGACCGTGGTCGTCACGGAGATCGGTGTCCTCAGCCGGGAGGACTGTCTCGGCGCGCTGCGCGCCGGGGTGGGCGACGCGCGCGCGGCGTCGGTCGTGCCGTCGAGTTTCCCGGATTCCGTACTGGCGACTGCGGGTGGTTCGGTGGCTCTGGACGTCCTCTACCGGGACCCTCTGGGCGCGTCCGCGGGCGTGTCACCTGAGGCTATTTAATTCAGAAACTCCGAATATTGACAGGGATCACCCGCGACCGGGAACATGCTGGTCATGAGCCTGTTCGTGAGCTGTCGCACCCACTGTTGCTGACACGTCGCCGCGTGTGAAGCGCTCATCCTCCCCTGTGTGAATTCTCTTTTCCCGGTCTTTTTCCGGCCTGCTTCCTGAATTCCGCATGCTCTTTTTCCAGTTTTCCTTTCCATCTCCCTCCGGAGTTCTCCCATGCCTTCCTCCCCCGTGTCCGGCATCGACCGACGGCTCTTCCTCACCTCGGTGCTCGGCACCGCGGCCGGTGTCGCGGGCCTCAGCGGCTGCGCCGGCAGCGCCGCCGCCGGAAGCGAGGGCGCCTCGACCGCCCCGCTCGCCGCCACGGTGCCCGCGGGCACCTCCCTGAAGATCGCCTCCTACCAGAACACCCAGCAACTCCAGTTCAAGCTGGCCAAGTTGGGCGATCCACCGTTCGAGGTGGGCGGTTGGCTGAACATCGGGGCGGGTCCCGACGTCATCAACGCCTTCCGCTCCGGCTCGCTGGACGTGGCCAACAACGCGGGCATCCCGCCGATCCAGGCGCACTACCAGGGCTTCGACGCGAAGATCGTGGCGATCAACATCACCCGCAAGCCCAACTACCTCTTCGCCACCAAGCCCGGCAGCGACATCCGGACGGTCGCGGACTTCAAGGGCAGGCGGCTGGCGTTCTCGCAGGGCCAGGCGCAGGGCGTCGTCCTGCTGCGGGCCCTGAAGAAGGCCGGCGTGAAGTACGACGACGTGGAGCTGGTACCGCTGACCAGCAACCAGTTCCTCACGGCCCTGCAGTCCGGCCAGGTCGACATCGCCCCGCTCGCCAACAGCCAGGCCCCCGCCTATCTGAAGCAGTACGAGGGCAAGGGCGCCCGCACGGTCGTCACCGACGTCGTCGACCTGCTCAGCCTGCTGTGGGCGCCGGTGTCGGTGCTGAACGACAAGGCGAAGGCCGCCGCGGTCGCCGCGTACATCCCGTACTGGGCCAAGGGCCAGGTGTGGGCGTACGAGCACCCGGACGTCTGGAACCGGGAGTTCTACGTCAAGACGCAGAACCTGTCCCTCGCGCAGGCCGAGGCGATCACGGAGCTCGCCAACAAGCCGCTGTTCCCACCGAGCTGGCGCGAGGCCATCGAGTGGGAGCAGGAGACCGCCGATCTGCTCGCGGAGGGCGGCTTCGTGAAGAAGTTCGACGTCGGCGAGCTCTTCGACCACCGCTTCGAGGGCATCGCGGCCAAGGCCGTGCCCGCGGAATACCGGAGGTGACCGCCATGACCACCACGACCACCACGACCGTCGCCGAGGCACCGCCCCTGGCCGGACCGGACCGCCGCGTCCGCCGGCGCCGTCCCCTGACCCCCGGCAGGCGTCTGCCCGCCGCCCGGCTCGCCGGTCCCCTGCTGCTCGTCGTGCTGTGGGCCGCCGCCTCCGCCGCCGGAGCGCTGGACCCCGGCGCGATCCCGGCGCCCTGGACCGTCGTCGAGACCGGCG
The DNA here is from genome assembly GCF_008973465.1 of Streptomyces sp. SS1-1. Lineage (NCBI taxonomy): Bacteria > Bacillati > Actinomycetota > Actinomycetes > Kitasatosporales > Streptomycetaceae > Streptomyces > Streptomyces sp. SS1-1. The sequence goes on from NZ_WBXN01000004.1 coordinate 2,439,406, forward strand.
CCCACCTGTGGACGGACGGGACCCTGCCGGACGACATCCTGACGTCGCTGCGGCGGGCCGCGACCGGGTTCGCCCTCGGGCTCGTCGCGGGTGTCGTCCTCGCGCTGGCGTCCGGGCTGACCCGGACCGGTGAGGCGCTGATCGACGGAACGGTCAACCTCAACCGGGCCATCCCGACGCTGGGTCTCATCCCGCTGTTCATCCTGTGGCTGGGCATCGGCGAGACCTTCAAGATCGCGATCATCGCCATCGTCGTCTACATCCCGATCTATCTGAACACCCATGCCGCGCTGTCCGGCATCGACAGCCGCTTCGTGGAACTCGCCGAGGTGCAGGGCCTGAACCGGGTCCGCTTCATCCGGCAGATCGTCGTCCCGGGCGCGCTGCCCGGCTTCTTCGTCGGGCTGCGGCTCGGCGTGACCGGGTCCTGGCTGGGCCTGGTGGTGCTGGAGCAGATCAACGCCACCAGCGGCCTCGGCTACATGATGTTCCAGGCGCAGAACTACGGCCAGACGGACGTCATCCTCGTCGGCCTCGTCGTCTACGGCGTCTTCGGCCTGGTCTCCGACAGCGCGGTCCGCCTCATCGAACGGAGGGTGCTGTCGTGGCGCCGCACACTGAGCAGCTGACCCGTCCCGCCGTGCAACTGCGCGGCCTGACCCGGTCCTTCGACGGACGGACCGTCCTCGACGGCATCGACCTCGATCTGCCCGCCGGCCAGTTCACGGCCCTGCTCGGGCACAGCGGCTCCGGCAAGAGCACGCTGCTGCGGGCCGTCGCCGGCCTCGACCACCAGGTCACCGGATCGGGGCAGCTGACCGCGCCGGAGCGGGTGTCCGTGGTCTTCCAGGACTCCCGGCTGCTGCCCTGGCGCCGGGTCCTGGACAACGTCCTCCTCGGTCTCGACGGCAAGGACGCGGCGGAGCGGGGCCGCGAGGCCCTCGCCGAGGTCGGCCTGAAGGGCCGGGAGCGGGCCTGGCCGAACGAGCTGTCCGGCGGTGAGGCGCAGCGGGCCGCGCTGGCGCGCTCCCTGGTCCGCGAGCCCGAACTGCTCCTTGCCGACGAGCCGTTCGGGGCGCTGGACGCCCTGACCCGGATCAGGATGCACAACCTGCTGCGGGAGCTGTGGGAGCGCCACCGCCCGTCCGTCCTGCTCGTCACCCACGACGTCGACGAGGCGATCGTGCTCGCCGACCGGGTGCTCGTCCTGGAGCACGGCCGGATCGCGCTCGACGTGACGATCGACCGGGACACGCCCCGCTCGGCGTACCGCGAACGGCTGCTCGCGGCGCTCGGCGTGACCGAGGACCCGAGGTGACCGCGGGACCCGGCGACCGCACCCCCTTCTCCCCCCGCCTCTCCCCCCGACCGAGGACTCCCATGACCCGACAGCTCCACCTCAACGCGTTCCTCATGAACACCGGCCACCACGAGGCCTCCTGGCGGCTCCCGGAGAGCGATCCGTACGCGCACGTCGACCTCGGCCACTACGTGCGGCTCGCCCGGACCGCCGAGCGCGGCACCTTCGACTCGCTGTTCCTCGCCGACGGCCCCCAGCTGTGGAGCAACCTCGCGCAGCGGCCCGCCGGCGCCCTGGAGCCGCTGACGCTGCTGACCGCGCTGGCGACGGCCACCGAGCACATCGGGCTGATCGCCACCGCCTCCACGTCCTACAACTCGCCCTACAACCTGGCCCGCAAGTTCGCTTCGCTGGACATCGTCAGCGGCGGGAGGGCCGGCTGGAACATCGTCACCACGGCCGGTGCCGAGGCCGCCCGGAACTTCGGCCTGGACGCGGAGCCCGCGCACGCCGAGCGGTACGCCCGGGCCGACGAGTTCCTGGACGTGGCCCGGAAGCTGTGGGACAGCTGGGAGGACGACGCGATCGTCGCCGACAAGACGGCCGGCGTCTGGGGCGACGACAGCAAGATCCATCCGCCGCGGCACCGGGGGACGTACTTCCGGGTCGAGGGGGCGCTCAACGTCCCGCGCACCCCGCAGGGTTACCCGCTGCTCGTGCAGGCCGGGTCGAGCGAGGACGGCAAGCGGTTCGCCGCGCGCCACGCGGAGGCCGTGTTCACCGCGCAGCAGACCATCGAGGACGCGCGGGCCTTCTACGCCGACCTCAAGGCCCGTACCGCCGAGGCGGGCCGGGACCCCGACCACATCAAGGTGCTGCCGGGCATCGTCCCGGTGATCGGCTCGACCGAGGCCGAGGCGCGGGCGGCCGAGCGGGAGCTGGAGGGCCACATCGTGCACACGCACGGCGTGGCCCGGCTGGAGAGCCTGCTGCAGCTGGAGCCCGGCACCCTGGAGCTGGACGGTCCGCTCCCCGCCGACCTGCCGTCCGAGGACGCCGTCGAGGGCGCCAAGAGCCGCTACACGCTCGTCGTGCAACTGGCCCGGCGTGAACGCCTCACGGTCCGGCACCTGATCGGGCGGCTCGGCGGCGGGCGCGGCCACCTCACCTTCGCCGGCACCCCCGAGCAGGTCGCCGACGCCATCGAGACGTGGTTCACGCAAGGCGCCGCCGACGGCTTCAACATCATGCCGCCGGTGCTGCCGTCCGGGCTCGACGCCTTCGTCGACCACGTGGTGCCGATCCTGCGCGAGCGCGGCCTGCTGCGCACCGCGTACGGGCCGCGCCGCACGCTGCGCGAGCGCTACGGCCTGCCGCGCCCCGCCAACCAGTACACCGTCCGCGAGAACGCCCTCGTCTGAAGCAGACCCGAACCGGAAGGACCGCCCGTGTCAGACCTCGAGATCCAGAAGATCACCGCGCACATCGGCGCCCGGGTGTCCGGCGTCGACATCTCCCGGCCCCTCGACGGGGAGACCGTCACCGCGCTGCGCGAGGCCCTCAACGTCCACAAGGCGCTCGTGATCGACGACGTGAACCTGGACGACGCCACCCACCAGGACTTCGTCCGGCACTTCGGCGACGTCACCACCGCCCACCCGACGGTCTCCTCGATCGCCGGCGCCCCCAACGTGCTGCCCGTGGACAGCGAGCGGGGCCGGGCCGCCAACCACTGGCACACCGACGTCACGTTCGTCCTGAACCCGCCGCAGGCCACGACCCTGCGCAGCATCACCCTTCCGCCGTACGGCGGCGAGACGCTGATCGCGAACGCGGCGGCCGCCTACCGCCAACTGCCGGAACCGCTGCGGAGGCTGGCGGACACCCTGTGGGCGGAGCACACCAACGACTACGACTACGCGGCGCCGGACGAGGAGATCGACGAGCGGCAGGCCGCGCAGCGCGCCCAGTTCACCTCGATCACGTACCGCACGGTCCACCCGGTGGTGCGCGTCCACCCGCTGACCGGTGAACGCGGGCTGTTCATCGGCGGGTTCGCGCAGCGGATCGTGGGTCTGTCACCGGGCGAGTCCCGCAGGATCCTCGACCTGCTCCAGGCGTACGTCACCCGGCCGGAGAACATCCTGCGCCACCGCTGGTCGGAGAACCAGCTGGTCGTCTTCGACAACCGGATCACGCAGCACTACGCCGTCGACAACTACGACGGTCTGCCGCGCCGGCTGCACCGGGTGACCGTCGCCGGTGACGTGCCGGTCGGCATCGAGGGCAAGGCGAGCCACTCGATCGAGGGGGACGCCTCGCACTACACGGCCGTCGCGGCGTGACACAGGAATCACACAGGGTGCGGCGAGTGTCCGCATAGTGGGCGGCCTCTCCTTCTGAGCGGAGAGGCCGCCCATGCTGTGGGGGTTTTTTGCCCTCTCACGCATTGGACGAGCCGCGCCCATGCAGAACAGCACCACCGAGCCGTCGCCCCCGAAGGCGGCCGGCGCTCCCCTGTCCCACGGCCTCAAGCAGCGCCATCTGTCGATGATCGCCCTCGGCGGTGTCATCGGCGCCGGCCTGTTCGTGGGGTCCGGGGCGGGGATCGCCGCCGCCGGGCCCTCGATCGTCGTCGCCTATGTCGTCTCCGGCCTCCTCGTGATGCTGGTGATGCGGATGCTCGGCGAGATGTCGGCCGCGTATCCCTCCTCCGGTTCCTTCTCCGCGCACGCCGAGCGGGCGATCGGCCCCTGGGCGGGGTTCACCGCCGGCTGGTCCTTCTGGGTCCTGCTGTGCACGGCCGTCGGACTGGAGGGCATCGGCGCGGCGAAGATCGTCACGGGCTGGCTGCCCGGCACCCCGGAGTGGGCGTGGGTGGCCCTGTTCATGGTGGTGTTCTGCGGCGCGAACCTGGCCGCGGTGAAGAACTTCGGCGAGTTCGAGTTCTGGTTCGCCGCGCTGAAGGTCGGCGCGATCGCGCTGTTCCTGGTGCTGGGCGGGCTGGCCATCGCCGGTCTGCTGCCCGGCACGGACGCGCCCGGGACCGCGCACCTCACCGGTGAGGGCGGCTTCCTGCCGAACGGCACCGAGGGACTGATCATCGGCCTGCTGGCGTCGGTGTTCGCCTACGGCGGCATGGAGACGGTCACCATCGCGGCGGCCGAGTCGGAGGACCCGGTCAGCGGGGTGGCGCGCGCGGTGCGCACGGCCATGTGGCGGATCGCCCTGTTCTACATCGGCTCGATGGCGGTCGTGGTCACCCTGGTGCCCTGGGACTCCGCGGCGGTCGTCGAGAAGGGCCCGTACGTGGCCACCCTCGACCGGCTGGGCATCCCCGGCGCCGGGCAGCTGATGAACGTGGTGGTCCTGGTCGCCCTGCTGAGCGCGATGAACGCCAACATCTACGGCTCGTCGCGCATCGCCTACTCCCTCGTCCAGCGGGGCCAGGGCCCGGCGGCGCTTGGCCGGGTGGCGGGCGGGGTGCCGCGGATCGCGGTCCTCGCGTCGTCCGTCTTCGGCTTCGTGTGCGTCGTCCTGTCGTACTGGCGTCCGGACGACGTCTTCCCGTGGCTGCTGAACATGATCGGCGCGGTCATCCTGGTCGTCTGGATCTTCATCGCGGTCTCCCAGCTGCGGCTGCGCCGCCGGCTGGAGCGCGAGACCCCGGAGAAGCTGGTCGTGCGCATGTGGGCGTTCCCGGTGCTGACGTGGGTGGCGCTGGCCGGGATGGCCGCGATCTTCGTACTGATGGCCCGCGAGCCCGACACCCGGGTGCAGCTGTACTCGACGGGCGGGATGACCCTGGCCCTGGCGGCGGCCGGGTACGCCTGGCAGCGGTCGCGCGCCAGGACCTGACCGGTCCGACTCCCCGCGAAGCCCCCGTGTGATCCACACGGGGGCTTTTTGCTGTTAGCTTGTTATTGCAAGCTACTTGCAACAAGAGAGCCAAGGGGACCTCCATGCCCGTCTACACACTCCCGGACCTGCCCTACGACTACGCCGCGCTCGCGCCCGTGATCAGCCCCGAGATCATCGAGCTGCATCACGACAAGCACCACGCGGCCTATGTGAAGGGCGCCAACGACACGCTGGAGCAGCTGGCCGAGGCGCGGGACAAGGAGACGTGGGGGTCGATCAACGGCCTGGAGAAGAACCTGGCCTTCCACCTCTCCGGGCACATCCTGCACAGCATCTACTGGCGGAACATGTCCGGCGACGGAGGCGGCGAGCCGCTGGAGAAGGACGGCGTGGGCGAGCTGGCCGACGCCATCGCCGAGTCGTTCGGTTCCTTCGCCCGCTTCAAGGCGCAGCTCTCCAAGGCGGCCGCGACCACACAGGGCTCCGGCTGGGGGGTGCTCGCGTACGAGCCGCTGAGCGGCCGGCTGATCGTGGAGCAGGTCTACGACCACCAGGGCAACGTCGGCCAGGGCGCCACTCCGATCCTGGTCTTCGACGCCTGGGAGCACGCGTTCTACCTGCAGTACCGCAACCAGAAGGTGGACTTCATCGAGGCGATGTGGCAGGTCGTGAACTGGCAGGACGTCGCCGCCCGTTACACGGCCGCCCGCTCCCGCGCCGATGTGCTGCTGCTCGCCCCCTGACCCCGTGAGTCGTCCTGCCTCGTGATCGTCTTCTCACCTTTCACAGGGCAGGCGGAAGGACGGAGGCCCCCGCGAGGACGTGACTCGCGGGGACCTCCGGCGTCGTCAGGGCGTGCGGGCGAGTCCGCCGTGCCGGCCGAGGCCGGGACAGGTCCAGGGTGCGGGAGGCCGCGTCGAGGATCTTCTCCGGCTCGTACAGACGCAGGTCCTCGTACGCGGTCACGCCCTCCTCGGTGGACGTGAGCAGGGTCCGGGCGTGGGTCAGGACCAGCGGGACCGACAAGACACCCCCCAAGGGCTGCATGCGGTACCGAGGTGTCGATCTCCGTCATGGGGTCATCGTGCTACGCGGGTCCGGTTCGCAGGGGACGTTCAGGGAGAGAAGTGCCGCCTGGCCCCCGGGAGTCAGGCGCAGTTCCGTGAGGGCCGTGTTGCGCAGGCGTGGGAGCACCCGGCGGTACTCGCGTGCCGGGATGGACAGCAGGGTGCACAGGACCAGCCTCAGCAGGGTGTTGTGGGCGACCACGAGCACCCGTTCGCCGGGGTGCGCGGCGGCGATGCCGCGCAGGGCGGTGACTCCGCGGTGGGCGGCGGCCGTCGGGTCCTCGGCGTCCGGGAACGGGTGCGCCACCGGGTCCGCGCGGTACGCCTCCGCGGCGGCCGGGTCCTCGGCGGCGAACTCGGCGAGCGTACGGCCCTCCAGGACACCGAAGTCGCATTCGCGCAGGCCCGGTTCGCGCCGGGGCGTCAGCCCGAGGGCGCGGCAGGCGGGCTCGGCGGTGACGACGGCGCGGGACAGCGGTGAGGTCCAGATCGCGTCGACCGGGTGGCCGGCGGCCCACCGGCCCAGCGCCTCGGCCTGGGCCCGCCCGGTGTCGGTGAGCGGCACGTCGCTGACCCCTGCGTAGCGGTTCTCGGCGTGCCAGATCGTCTGCCCGTGCCGGGCCAGCAGCAGCGTCGTGCTCGTGGGCGTCGTCATGAGTCGGCAGTATCTCTGTCGAGGCGGGCGTACGCGTGCGCCGCGACCGGCGCGGGGAGCCAGCCGCGGGCGCTCAGCTCGTCGACCAGGCGCGCGTAGGGCTCGGCGAAGAGGGCGGTGCGCCCGGGGCGCGGCTCGACGGGCGGGCCGAGGCGGACCATGGCCTCCGCCGCGTCCGTGAGCGCCGGCGCCGCGCCCGTGCCGTACGCCGCCAGCGCGGCCATGCCGAGGGCCGGTTCGGTCTGGCGGGGCACCCGGGCGGGGCGGCCCAGCACGTCGGCGCGCAGCTGGTTCCAGTAGGGGCTACGGGCGGCGCCGCCGGTGAAGGTGAGCGGGCCGTCGACCGGGGCGCCGAGGTGGTGCAGGTAGTCCAGGCAGAGGCGTTCGGCGAAGGCGACGCCCTGGAGGAGCCCGGCCCACAGGTCGGCGTCCGACGCGGGTTCGCCGAGGACGAGGGAGGTGGCGCCGGGAGCCAGGAACGGGAACCGTTCGCCGGGCGAGACCAGCGGGTAGGTGACGGCGCCGGACGGCTCGTGGGCGGCGGCCCGCTCGTCCATGGCGGCGGGGTCGGCGCCGGGGAACGCGGCCGTGAGGACGCTCGCGCCCACGCTGGAGGCGCCGCCGGGCAGCCAACCGCCGCCCGGCGCGCGGTGGTTGTAGACCACGCCGGCCGGGTCGCGGACCGGGGTGGGGGACGCGCCCTTGAGGACGAGGGTGGTGCCGAGGACCGAGTTCCAGGCGCCGGGGCGCAGCGCGGCGGAGGCGATCTGGGCCGCGCAGCCGTCGGTCATGCCGGCGACGACGGGGGTGCCGGCGGGGATGCCGGTGGCCTCGGCGGCGGACGCGGACACCTCGCCGAGCCGGGTGCCGGGCGGCACGACGTCCGGGACCGCCTCGTCGGGCAGCCCGAGCCGGGCCAGCCCGTCCGGCCAGGCGTCGCGCTCCGGGTCGTAGCCGGTCTTCAGGGCGTGGCTGGAGTCGGCCGGGGGCAGTGCGCCGGTGAGGAGCAGGACCATCAGGTCGGGCTGGTGGGTGACGCGGCCCGGGCCGTGGGTCTCGGTCAGCCACAGCGCCTTCGGCAGCGCCCAGGTGTCCTGGACGGCGAGGCCCGCCGCGCGCGCCCGCGCCGCCTGGTGCGCCGCGCGGGCGTCGTCGTACATGAGCGCGGGGCTCGTGGGGTGGCCGGCGCCGTCGGTGAGCAGGACGGTCCCGGAGGTGCCGCAGAGGGCGAGCCCGCCGACCGGGGTGCCGGCCCGGCCGCGCAGGGCGGCGCGGGTGGCGGTGCACAGGCCGTCCCACCAGGAGGCCGGGTCCTGTTCGTGCCGGACGCCGTCGCGGCGGCCGGTCAGCGGTGCCGAGCCGCCGCCGAGGACCGTGCCGTCCCCGGTGACGAGCAGGGCGCGCACGCTCTGGGTGCCCAGGTCGATCCCGAGCCAGGCCACGTCGTCGTGGTCCGCCATCCGGTCTCCCGCACAGTTGGGAACGTTAACTTCTCACTCTGCACCGATATTTTCCCGTGCGCGAGGGATTGACGCCCAACTTCCGCGGTTCCACCCTCTGTTGACGAGTCGACTCGCCGTGTCAGCCCCCTTGATGACCCGAACCCCACGTGGAGGTCACGGATGGACACGCACGCGCACGATCGCCGGCGCTTCCTGGCGCTGGGCGCCGCCCTGGCCGCCACTCCCCTGCTGAGCGCCTGCGGGACCGGGTTCGGCGGCGGGGACGGCAAGAGCGACGGCTCGGCGGCGGACGACGTCACCGGCTCCTTCGACTGGAAGCGGGAGAAGGGCACGACCGTCAAGGCCCTGCTGAACAAGCACCCGTACACGGACGCCCTGATCGCCGACCTGAAGTCGTTCACCGAGCGGACGGGGATCGAGGTCGAGTACGACGTCTTCCCCGAGGACAACTACTTCGACAAGCTCACCGTCGACCTGTCCAGCGGACGCGCCTCCTACGACGTCTTCATGCTGGGCGCGTACATGGTGTGGCAGTACGGGCCGCCCGGCTGGCTGGAGGACCTCGGCCCCTGGATGCGCAACTCCTCGGCCACGGCCGCCGAATGGGACCAGGCGGACTTCTTCCCCAACCTCCTCCAGGCCGACCAGTGGTCCCTGAAGGCGGGCGCCCCGCTCGGGCAGGGCGGGCAGTACGCGCTGCCGTGGGGCTGGGAGACCAACGTCGTCGCCTACAACACGGACGTGTTCGAGAAGCTGGGCCTGCGGCCCGCCGAGACCTTCGACGAGCTGCGCGACATCGCCGGGACCATCAAGCGGAAGGCGCCGGGCGCCGGGTTCGACGGCATGTACGGGATCGCCGTGCGCGGCTCGCGGAGCTGGGCGACGATCCACCCCGGCTTCATGACCATGTACGCCCGCAACGGGCTGAAGGACTTCACAGTGGAGGGCGGGAAGCTCACACCGGCGATGAACAGCCCCGAGGCCGTCGCGTTCACCCGGGACTGGGCCGCCATGGTCAAGCAGGGCGGGCCGCCGTCGTGGACGTCGTACACCTGGTACCAGTGCTCCAGCGACCTCGGCGCGAAGAAGGCCGGGATGCTGTTCGACGCGGACACCGCCGCCTACTTCCAGGCGGTCGAGGGCGCCGGCCCGGCCTCCGGGAAGATCGCCTTCCACCCCGGCCCGAAGGGGCCGGACGGCTCGCTGGCCACCAACATGTGGATCTGGTCGCTCGGCATGAACGCCAGGAGCAGGAAGAAGAGCGCCGCCTGGCTGTTCCTGCAGTGGGCGACCGGCAAGGAGCATCTGCGCAAAGGCGCGATCCGGCACCACCACATCGATCCGGTGCGCAGGTCGATCGCCGACGACCCCGCCTACAAGGACAAGATGCGGCACCTGCCCGGCTTCCTCGACACCTTCGAGACGGTCGTCGACCAGACGAAGATCCAGTTCACCCCGCAGGAGCAGTTCTTCGACGCCACCACCAGCTGGGCCGCCGCCCTCCAGGAGATCTACGGCGGCGAGAACGCCGAGTCGGTGCTGAACGGCCTGGCGGGCGACCTCGCCGGCAAGGTGGGCTAGCCGATGGGATGGCGGCCCGCCCTGCGCCCGTACCTCCTGATCGTGCCCGCCCTGCTGCTGACCTGCGGGATCCTCTACCCGTTCGGGCTCGGCCTGTACTACACGCTGTTCGACTTCTCGGCGAGCAAGCCGCAGCCGGACCTGGTGCGGCTGGAGAACTACACGACCGTCTTCACCCAGGGGGCGTTCTGGAACTCGGCCTGGGTGACGGTCCTGTACGCGGTCGGCGCGGCCGCCGCCGAGACGGTCCTCGGGGTGTCCGTCGCCCTGCTGCTGCACCGGTCGTCCCTCGTCGGGCGGGTGCTGGAGAAGATCCTCATCCTGCCGCTGATGATCGCGCCGGTGATCGCGGCGATCATCTGGAAGCTGATGCTCCAGCCGTCGGTGGGCGTGGTGAACCATCTGCTGCGGCCTGTCGGGCTGGGCGGCGTGCAGTGGACGGACACCCCGGCCGGGGCCCTGCTGTCGTCCATCGCCGTGGACGTCTGGGTCTACACCCCGTTCGTGGCGATCCTCGCGCTGGCCGGGCTGCGCTCCCTGCCCACCTCGCCGTTCGAGGCGGCGGCCGTCGACGGGGCGGGCCGGTGGTACACCTTCCGCCGGCTGACCCTGCCGATGCTGTGGCCGTACGTGCTGGTCGCGGTGATCTTCCGGTTCATGGACTCGCTGAAGGTGTTCGACATCATCTACGCCCTCACCGAGGGCGGGCCGGGCGACTCGACCGTCGTCCTGCAGATCCGGGCCTATCTGGAGGCGATCCGCTTCCAGCGCTACTCGTTCGGCATCAGCTACACGATCGTGCTCTGGGCCGTGGTCTACCTCGCGGCGATGGTGCTGGTGAAGCACCTCGGGAAGATCCAGCGGAAGGCGGCGGAGGTGAAATGACCATGAGAAAGCGCCTGTTGGGGTGGCTGGCCGACGCCGCCCTGATCCTCTACTTCGTCTTCGCGCTGTTCCCCGTCGCCTGGATGGTGATCCTGTCGCTGAAGCCGGCGAACCAGCTGTTCTCCACCTACTTCTCCTTCTCCCCCACCCTCGACGGCTACCGCACGGTCCTCGGCGACAGCGAGGGCATCCCGTTCGTGCGGTTCTTCGTCAACAGCCTGGTGGTGTCGGTGGGCGCGGTGCTCCTGTCGCTCCTCGTGGGGCTGCCGGCGGCGTACGCCTCGGCGCGCTGGCGGTTCAAGGGCTCCGAGAACCTGATGTTCACGCTGCTGTCGTTCCGGTTCGCGCCCGAACTCACCGTGATCATCCCGCTGTTCGTGCTGTACCAGAAGCTCGGGCTGTTCGACACGTACGTCGGCATGGTGTGGGTGCTCCAGCTGGTCACGCTGCCGCTGATCGTGTGGATCATGCGCTCGTACTTCGCCGATCTCACGCCCGAACTCGAACAGGCGGCCCTGCTCGACGGCTACAGCCGTAAGCAGGCGTTCGTGAAGGTGGCGCTGCCGCTGGTCAAGCCGGGGGTGGCGGCCGTGTCGCTGCTCGCCTTCATCTTCGCCTGGAACAACTTCGTCTTCCCGCTCATCCTCACCTCCAGCGAGGCCCAGACGGTGACCGTCGGCGCGCTGTCGTTCCTCGGCGGCGACCGGCCCAAGTACAACCTGACGGCCGCCGCCGCGCTCGTCTCCGTCGTCCCGCCGCTGCTGCTCGCGCTGACCATCCAGCGGTACCTGGTGCGGGGGCTGTCGTTCGGGGCGGTGAAGTCGTGATCCGGCTGCGGGGCGTCGCCAAGGCGTTCGGCGCGGTCCGGGCGCTCGACGGGCTGGACCTGGAGGTGCGCGAGGGCGAGTTCTTCTGCCTGCTCGGCCCGTCCGGCGCCGGGAAGACCACCGCGCTGAAGACCGTCGCCGGGCTGGAGCTCCCCGACGCCGGGACCGTCGAGCTCGACGGCCGGGACCAGCGCGGGGTCGAGCCGTACGACCGGGGCGTGGCCATGTGCTTCGAGAGCTACGCCCTGTACCCGCACAAGTCGGTGTACGACAACCTCGCCTTCCCGCTCCGCTCGCCGCGCCACCGCCTCCCCGCGGCCCGGGCGCGCGAGCGGATCGGGGAGGTGGCGGAACTGCTGGGCATCGCGGGCCTGCTGGACCGGCCGGTCGGGCAGCTGTCCAACGGGCAGCGCCAGCGGGTCGCGCTCGGCCGGGTCCTCGTCCGCCCCGCCCGGGCCTTCCTGCTGGACGAGCCGCTCTCCCACCTCGACGCCAAGCTGCGCCAGCGGATGCGGGCCGAGCTGAAGGCGATCGGGTCGGTGCGCCGCACCACCACCCTGTACGTCACCCACGACGCGGTGGAGGCGCTGGCGCTCGGCGACCGGATCGGCGTCATCCGGGACGGGCGGATCGTGCAGACCGGGACCCGCGAGGAGATCTGGTACCGGCCCCACGACACGGAGGTGGCGCGGGCGTTCGGCCGGCCCCGGATCAACCTGCTGCCCGGCACGGTCGCACCCGGCGGCGGCTTCCGGTCGGCGGACGGCGCGGTCGAACTGGACCTGCGGGCGGAGGCCGCACCGGGCACCGAGGTGCTGGCCGGCGTCCGGCCCCGCGATCTCACCCTGGGCGCGGGCCCCGGTCACCCGCTCACCGGCACGGTCTACGTCACCGAGGTGCTGGGCCGCTCGGTGGAGGTCACCGTCCGGCTCGGCGAGCAGCATGTGGCGCTCGTCGTCCCGCGCGGCGAGGCGGCCGGTCTTCGTCCCGACGATCCGGTACGACTGTCGGTCCGGCCTGAGAACCTGCTGCTGTTCGAGGCCGACCGGCCGGAGCGTCCAGGACGAAGGATCGGACCATGAACCACGCACAGCAGGGCCCCGCCGCCCGTCAGGCCGCGATGGCCGAGCAGGTCCTCGCCGACGGGACGGCGACCGCCGCCGACCTGGCCGAGCGGTTCGGGGTGAGCCTCATGACCATCCACCGGGACCTGGACGAGCTCGAACGGCAGGGCGTCGTCCGCAAGTTCCGGGGCGGTGTGACCGCGCAGCCCTCCGGCGTGTTCGAGTCCAATGTGCAGTACCGGCTGAAGACCATGCGCGCCGAGAAGGCGGCCGTCGCCGAGCGGGCCCTGAAGCTCGTCGAGCCCGGCATGGCGGTCATGCTGGACGACTCCACGACCACCCTGGAGATAGCCCGCGGGCTGCGGCTGGGTGAGATCACCCCGCTGACGGTCGTCACCAACTTCCTGGAGGCCGTCAACCTGCTCGCCGGCCGGCGCGGCATCCATCTGATCGCCCTGGGCGGTGACTACGACCCGCTGCACTCGTCCTTCCTCGGCGTGTCCTGCGTCGAGGCGATCGAGCAGCTGCGCGTCGACGTGTGCTTCGCCTCCACGTCGGCCGTGCGCGGCGGCTACGCCTACCACCAGGAGCAGCACATCGTGTCGGTGAAGCGCGCCATGCTCGACGCGGCCGCGCGCAACGTCCTGCTGATCGACCACACCAAGCTCGCCCGCGCCGCCCTGCACCGGGTGGTCCCGCTGTCCCGCTTCGACCTGCTCCTCGTGGACGACGGGGCGTCGGCGGAGGCCCTGCGGGACCTGGACGAGCACAAGGTCCGCTACGAGGTGTGCACTTCGACCGCGACGAGGGGCGGCGATGACCGAGCTGGAGCTACGTGACCTGCGCAAGACCTACCGGGCGCGGGGCCGCGAGCCCGTGCCCGCCGTCCGCGGCATCGACCTGGCCCTGCGCCCGGGTGAACTCCTCGGCCTGCTGGGCCCGTCCGGCTGCGGCAAGTCCACGACGCTGCGGATGATCGCCGGGCTGGAGACGGTGACCGGCGGGGACATCCTGGTCGGCGGCGTGTCGGTGACGGGCCTGCCCGCGCAGCGGCGCAACATCGGGGTCGCCTTCGAGAACTACGCGCTGTACCCGCCGCTGACGGTCGCGGAGAACCTGGCGTTCGGGCTGCGGGCCCGCCGGGGCGCCGACCGGGCCGACGTGGCCCGCCGGGTGAAGGAGATCGCCGAACGCGTCGACCTGACGGACGTGCTCGACGCCCGCCCGGCCGGGCTGTCCAGCGGCCAGAAGCAGCGGGTGTCCCTGGCCCGCGCGCTGATCCGCGAACCCGACGTGCTGCTCCTGGACGAGCCGCTGTCACATCTCGACGCCGCCCAGCGGGACACCACCCGCCGCGAACTCAAACGCATCCAGCGCGACCTGGGCCACACCACCATCCTGGTCACCCACGACCAGGAGGAGGCCCTGTCGCTGGCCGACCGGATCGCCGTGATGAAGGACGGCGTGATCCAGCAGCTCGGCACCCCGTACGAGATCTACGACAGCCCCGCCACCGTCTTCGTCGCGGACTTCGTCGGCGAACCCGCCGTCAACCTGCTCCCCGGCACGGCGACCGCCGACGGCCACGCCCGGCTGTCGGCCACGGCCCGGATCGCGCTGCCGGTGCCGGTCGCGGCGGGCCGCGAGGTGGTGGTCGGCGTCCGCCCGGAGGACCTGGCGCTCGGCGGCGAGGACGGCCTCGCCGCACGGGTCGTCGCCCACGAACCGCTGCTGGAGTCGGGCCTCGCCACGCTCGCCGTCGAGGGGGTCGACCGGCCCCTGGTGGTCCTGACGGGCCCCGAGGTGCGCCTCGCCCACGACGACCGCGTCCGGGTCACCGCCGACCCCCGCCGCACCCATGTCTTCGACGCCGAGACAGGAGATGCCCTGCGATGACCCCCGGGAACCGCGTGCGTGTGGTGGCCGCCGGCGACCACTTCATCCTGCCGTCCCTGATCCGCGAGGCCCTGGCCCGGGAGGTCGACTGCGAGACGGCCGAACTGACCCTCGGCTGGCCGCTGGAGCCGTTCGGCCCGGTGGCCGAGGTGACGGAGGCCAGCGACGCCGAGGACGAGCTGATCGCCGCGCTCGCCGGCGCCCAGGTGCTGGTCACCCAGATGGGCCCGGTGACCGAACGGGTCCTGGCCGCCTGCCCCGCCCTGCGGCTGGTGGTGGTGTGCCGGGGCGGCCCGGTCAACGTCAACCTGGACGCGGCGAAACGGCACGACGTCCGCGTCTGCTACGCGCCCGGCCGCAACGCCGCCGCCACCGCCGAGTTCACCGTCGGCCTGCTGCTGTCCGCGCTGCGCCGCATCCCGCAGGCCCACGACCTCCTCGCCCACCGGGGCAGCTGGGAGGGGGCGACCTACTACACGTACGCGCACAGCGGCCTGGAGCTGGAGGACCTGCCGGTCGGCCTGGTCGGCTACGGGGCCGTCGGCAGCCGGGTCGCCCGCGCGCTGTGCGCGTTCGGCGCCCGGGTGCTGGTGCACGACCCGTACGTGCGGGGCGAGATCCACGGCCTGCGGGTCGCCTCCCTCGACGAGCTGCTGCGGGCCTCGCGGGCGGTCACCCTGCACGCCCGGCTCACCGACGAGACCCGCGGGCTGCTCGGCGCCCGCGAGCTGGCCCTGCTGCCCCGGGGCGCGGTCGTGGTGAACGCGGCCCGCGGCCCGCTCCTCGACGAGGACGCGCTGTGCGACGCGCTGGAGAGCGGCCAGGTGTCGGCGGCGGCCCTGGACACGTACGCGACCGAGCCGCTGCCCGCCCGTTCCCGGCTGCGCGCGCTCACCGACCGGGTGGTGCTCACCCCGCACCTGGGCGGCGCGTCCCGGGCGGTGGCGGAGAAGGCGGCGGCGATCGCCGCGGCGGAGGTGGGGCGCTGGGTGCGCGGCGAGCCGCTCGCGCACCGCCTGACGTGACGGGACCCGAGGAGGCTGACATGTACGTCGGTATCGATGTGGGCACGTCCATGGTGAAGGCGGCGGCCTTCGACGGCGACGGACGCGAACGGGGCGTGGCGGCCCGCCCGGTGCGGCTGACCCTGCGCGAGGGCGTCGTCGAGCAGGACATGGACGAGGTGTACGGGGCGGTCGTCGCCGTCCTTCGGGAGCTGACCGCCCGGGTCCCGGAGCCGGTCGAGCTGGCCGGGCTCACCGGGCAGGGCGACGGGGTGTGGCTGGTCGACGGGCGGGGGCGGCCGGTGCGGCCCGCGGCCTCCTGGATGGACGGCCGGGCGCACGAACTGCTCGGCCGGTGGCTGGCGGACGGCACGGCCGAGGCGGTGTTCCGGCGGACGGGCGGCGCGATGTTCCCTGGGTCGCCGGGGCCGCTGCTGGCGTGGCTGGACGCCCACGAGCCGGAGGCGCTGGACGCCGCGGCCGTCGCGCTGTACTGCAAGGACATGGTGTTCCGGCGGCTGACGGGCGCGGACGCGACGACGGACGTCTCGGACGCGTCGATGCCGTTCCTCGACCCGGTGACCCGCGCCTACGACGACAAGGTGGTGGAGCTGCTGGGGCTCACCCACCGGCGCGGGCTGCTCGCCCCCGTCAGCGACCCGGTGGCGACGGCCCCGGCGCTCGGCGAGGGGCTGCCCGCCGGGACACGGGTCGTCAACGGGCCGTACGACCTGCCGGCGTGCGCGCTGGGCGCGGGGGCGACCGCGCCCGGCGACGGTCTGCTGATCGTCGGGACGTGCCTGGCCGCGCTGGTCGCCACCACGGAACTGGACCTCGGCGGTGAGCCGGCCGGCCTGTACATCGGCACCGACCGCCCCGGGCACTGGCTGCGGGCGATGCCGGCGATGGTGGGCACGGCGGCACTGGACTGGGTGCTGACGACGACCGGCGTACGGCACGAGGAGGTCGACGGGCTGCTCGCCGCGACCCCGCCGGGGGCGCACGGCGTGCGGGTCCTGCCGTACTTCGCGCCGTCCGGGGAGCGGGCGCCGTTCGTGGAGCCCCGGCTGCGCGCCGAACTGACCGGTGTCTCGCTGGAGTCGACGCCCGCCGATCTGATCCGGGCGACCTGTGAGGGCATCGGCTTCGCGGCCCGGCACTGCCTGGCGGCGGCCGGGCTCACCGGCACGCTGGCCGTCTGCGGCGGCGGCACCCGCAGCCCCGCCTGGACGCGGCTGCTGGCCGACGTCCTCGGGCGGCCGCTGCGGGTCGTCGAGGGTGAGGTCGGGGCGCGGGGCGCGGTGCTCGCGGCGGCCGGGCGGTGCGGGGTGCCGCTGGACACGGCGGCCTGGACCCGTCCGACCTCGGTGATCGAACCCGACGCGGAGCGCGCCGCGTACTACGCGCGGGCGTACGAGGAGCACCTGGAACGGCTGGCGGTGGCCCGGCGGCGGGCGCGCGCCTGACTCCCCCTTCGCCCATCGGAACGGCTCGGCAACTCCCCCACCAGGAAAGGGATCCCCATGCCTGTGAGACGTCGATCGCTGCTGCTCGCCGCGGCCGCCGGCCCGGCGGTGGCCGCCGTGCCCGCCTCCGCCTCCGCCGCCCCGGCGCCCCCGCGCCGGCCCCTCGTCATCGGCCACCGGGGCGCGGCCGGCTGGCGTCCGGAGCACACGGCGGCCGCGTACACGTACGGGGTGCGGGCCGGGGCCGACTGGATCGAGCCGGACCTGGTGCCGACGAAGGACCATGTGCTGGTGGTCCGGCACGAGAACGAGATCTCGGGGACCACGGACGTGGCCGCGCACCCGGAGTTCGCGGACCGCCGGACGACGAAGACGGTGGACGGGCGGGCGGTCACCGGCTGGTTCACGGAGGACTTCACGCTGGCGGAGCTGAAGACGCTGCGGGCGGTCGAGCGGCTGCCGCAGGTCCGCAACCGCAACACCGTCTTCGACGGACGCGAGGAGGTCCCGACCTTCCAGGAGGTCGTCGACCTGGCGCGCCGGCTGTCGAAGGAGCACGGCCGGACGATCGCCGTCTTCCCGGAGACCAAGCACCCCACCTACTTCCGCTCGATCGGGCTGCCGCTGGAGCCGAAGCTGGTGGAGGCGGTACGGCGCGACCGGCTGGGCCGGCGCGAGTGCGTGGTGCAGTCGTTCGAGCCGACGAGCCTGAAGCGGATCGCGGAGGCGCGGCTGGGGCTGGAGCTGTGGCAGGCGCTGGGGACCACGGGAGGGCCGTACGACCTGGTGTCGGCCGGGGACCCGACGACGTACCGGGACATGATGACGCCGGCCGGGCTCGCCCGGATCGCGGAGTACGCCGGCTGGATCGGGCCCGACAAGTCCTCGGTGGCGGGGACGTCCCTCGTCGCGGACGCGCACGCGGCGGGGCTGCGGGTCGGGGCGTACACCTTCCGCGCGGAGAACCAGTTCCTTCCGGCGGAGTTGCGGCGGGGAACCGGACCGAACGATTTCGGGGACGCCTTCGCCGAGTACGCGCTGTACTACGGACTGGGGGTCGACGCGGTGGTGACCGACTTCCCGGACCTGGCGGTGATGGCGAGGAGGGACTGAGTGTTTTTCCGTGACAAGAACTGCCCGACCTGCGGCAGCGGGCAGGTGTTCCGCCGGCTCGAGCCGGGCGAGCGCGCCGCGGTCAAGGACAGGCACTCGTACACCCACGACCTGTGGCGCTGCACGGCCGAGGGCTGCCGCTGGTACCAGCCCTGGTACAAGCAGGGGGACGGCGGCCTGCTCCCGGAGGAGCTGAAGATCCCGGCCGCCGCCCCGGAGTCGGCGTGAGCCCTATGAGAGGTTGCTGAAGTCCGGGCCCTTCGTCCGGGTCCGCTTGATCTCGTAGAACCCCGGCACGGAGGCCACGGCGAGGGTGCCGTCCCACAGGCGCGCGGCGTCCTCGCCCTTCGGGGCGGGGGTGACGACGGGACCGAAGAAGGCGATCTGCTCGCCGTCGTCGCCGGGGACGGCGATGACCGGGGTGCCGACCTCCTGGCCGACCTTGTCGATGCCCTCCTTGTGGGAGGCGCGCAGCTGCGGCTCGTAGGGGGTGTCGTCCCAGTGCTCCATGAGGGAGTCCGGCAGCCCGGCGTCCTTCAGGGCGGCGGCGACGGTCTCCCGGCCGGGGCCCTCGCCCTTGTTGTGGATGCGGGTGCCGAGCGCGGTGTAGAAGTCCCCGAGAACGTCGGCGCCGTGCTCCTCCTGGGCGGCGATGACGACACGGACGGGACCCCACGCCTTGGTGGCGAGCATGTCGCGGTACTCCTCGGGCAGCTCGTCGAGCTTGTCCTCGTTGAGCACCGCGAGGCTCATCACGTGCCAGCGCACCTCGATGTCACGGACCTTCTCCACCTCCAGGACCCAGCGGGAGGTCATCCAGGCCCAGGGGCACAGCGGGTCGAACCAGAAGTCGACGGGGGTCTTGTCCGACATGTCTCTCCTCAAGCGGAAACGTTTCCCACGGGAACAACCCCGGTCCGCCCGCCCATTCCCGGCTGCCCCGTGTCAGGGGCGCATGGCAGGATCGGTCCTGTTCAGCCGGAGCCGGAGCCGTCCGCGGTCCGGCCGTATCCACGACACAAGGGAGTGCCACGCGTGCCCGGTGAGAATCTGTCCCGCGACGAGGCCCGGGAGCGGGCCGCCCTGCTGGCCGTCGACGGGTACGAGGTGTCCCTCGACGTGCGGTCCGCCCTCGGCGAGGGGCCCGGGGACGGTGAGCCGCGCACCTTCCGCTCGGTCACCACGATCCGCTTCCGCTGCGCCGAGCCCGGCGCGTCGAGCTTCGCGGACCTGATCGCGCCGAGTGTGACGTCCGTCTCCCTCAACGGGCGGGACCTGGACCCGAGCGAGGTCTTCGACGGCTCGCGGATCGCCCTGGAGGACCTGGCCGCCGAGAACGAGCTGGTCGTCGACGCCCAGTGCGCGTACTCCCGCACCGGCGAGGGCCTGCACCGCTTCGTCGACCCGGAGGACGGCGAGGTCTACCTCTACACGCAGTACGAGCCGGCCGACTCGCGCCGCGTCTTCGCCAACTTCGAGCAGCCGGACCTCAAGGCCCCGTTCCGGTTCGAGGTGCGGGCGCCCGAGCAGTGGACGGTATGGAGCAACGGCGCGGGTGAACTCACGGACGGCGTCTGGCGGTTCGCGGAGACCAAGCCGATCTCGACGTACATCACCTGTGTCGTGGCGGGCCCGTACCACTATGTGACGGACTCCTACACGCGGGAGCTCCCCGACGGCGGCCGGCTGGAGATCCCGCTGGGCGCCATGTGCCGCAAGGGTCTCGCCCCGCACTTCGACGCCGACGACGTCTTCCTCATCACCAAGCAGGGGCTGGACTTCTT
Source organism: Streptomyces sp. SS1-1 (assembly GCF_008973465.1). Taxonomy (NCBI): domain Bacteria; kingdom Bacillati; phylum Actinomycetota; class Actinomycetes; order Kitasatosporales; family Streptomycetaceae; genus Streptomyces; species Streptomyces sp. SS1-1. The sequence goes on from NZ_WBXN01000004.1 coordinate 2,459,372, forward strand.
CCACGACCACTTCGACTACCCGTACCCCTTCGGGAAGTACGACCAGGCGTTCGTGCCCGAGTACAACCTGGGCGCGATGGAGAACCCGGGCCTGGTGACGTTCCGGGAGGAGTACATCTTCCGCGGGAAGGTGACGCGGGCGTCGTACGAGGGACGCGCCAACACGATCCTGCACGAGATGGCGCACATGTGGTTCGGCGATCTCGTCACCATGGAGTGGTGGGACGACCTGTGGCTGAAGGAGTCCTTCGCGGACTTCATGGGCGCGTTCGCCAACGTCGGCGCGACCCGCTTCAAGGACGCCTGGATCACCTTCGCCAACCGCCGCAAGGCGTGGGCGTACCGCGCGGACCAGCTGCCCTCCACGCACCCGATCACGGCCGACATCCGTGACCTGGAGGACGCCAAGCTCAACTTCGACGGCATCACGTACGCCAAGGGCGCGAGCGTGCTCAAGCAGCTCGTGGCGTACGTCGGCCAGGACGCCTTCCTGGAGGGCGCCCGCCGCTACTTCAAGCGGCACGCGTACGGCAACACGCGGCTCGGCGACCTGCTGGCGGTGCTGGAGGAGACCAGCGGCCGGGACATGGGCGCCTGGGCGCGCTCCTGGCTCCAGACGGCGGGCGTGAACGCGCTCACCCCGCAGGTGCTGCTGGACGCCGACGGCCGCGTCGACGAGCTGGCGGTCGTGCAGGAGGCGGCCGAGTCGCACCCCGAGCTGCGTCCGCACCGCGTGGCGGTGGGCCTGTACCGGCGGGGCGCGGACGGGGCGCTGGAGCGCTACGCGCGCGCCGAGACGGACGTCGACGGGCCGCGGACGGTCGTGGCCGAGCTGGCCGGGGCCGAGGCGCCGGACCTGGTGCTGGTCAACGACGACGACCTGACGTACTGCAAGACCCGGTTCGACGAGACGTCGCTCGCGACCCTGCGGGAGGCGCTGGGCGAGCTGACCGACCCGCTGGCGCGTGCCCTGTGCTGGTCGGCGCTGTGGAACATGACGCGGGACGGGCTGCTGCCGGCCCGGGAGTTCATCGGCCTGGTGCTGCGGTTCGGCGGCCGTGAGTCGGACATCGGCGTGCTGCAGATGCTGCACGCGTGGGCCGACTCGGCGCTGACGCACTACGCGGCGCCCGAATGGCGTGAGCAGGGTGCGCGGCTGCTGACCGAGGGCGCGTCGCAGCAGTTGCACGCGGCCGGCCCGGGCAGCGAGCAGCAGCTGGCGTGGGCGCGGTTCTTCGCCCGGGTCACCGACGAGCAGGGGCTGGAGCTGCTGTCGGGTCTACTGGACGGCAAGCGGTCCGTCGAGGGGCTCGTGGTGGACCAGGAGCTGCGCTGGGCGTTCCTGGAGCCGCTGGCCGCGCACGGCGTGGTCGGCGAGTCGGAGCTGGCGGACGAACTGGCCCGCGACGACACGGCGTCGGGCAAGCGCCACCAGGTGCGCTGTCTGGCCGCGCGGCCCTCGGAGGCGGTGAAGGCGCAGGCGTGGGCGCAGGTCGTGGAGTCGGACGCGCTGTCCAACGCGCTGGTCGAGGCCACCATCGGCGGGTTCGCACAGGGGTCGCAGCGGGAGCTGATCGCGCCGTACACGGAGAAGTACTTCGCGGCGATCGCGCGGGTGTGGCGGGAGCGGTCCATCCAGATCGGCATGGACGTGGTCCGGGGCCTGTTCCCGGCGCTCCAGCAGTCGCCGGCCACGCTGGACGCGACGGACGCGTGGCTCACGGCCCACGAGGACGCGGCGCCGGCGCTGCGGCGGCTGGTGCTGGAGTCGCGGGACGATCTGGCGCGGGCGCTGCGGGCGCAGGCGTGCGACGCGACGGCGTCAACCGACTGACACCTTTGGCCAACGATCACGGCGGTCCGTGACCGTTACGGAATTCAGGCAATAGCAGCCGTAACCCCTGGTCCCACCCGAACGGACCAGGGGTTTTCCGCGCCTAGTCGGCATCCGAACACCCGTCCTTTAGTGCGGTGTTGTCCGCATTTGTCGACGGACGTGTAACAGCGGTTAAAGCGCTCATCGGACGCGGAAGCCTCCGGGTCATGAACCACAACACCCCGCTCTCCCCCCTCTCCCCCCGCCCCCTGCACCACCTCTCCGAGGTCCACCGCCGGGTCATGACGGCCGCCCGCCTCAAGGCCCACGGGGTCTCCGCCGCCGAGACGAACGAGCAGTGCCGGCCCGGCGGCCCCTGGCAGCAGCTCCTGCCCGGCGTGTACCTGCTCCACCCCGGGCCGCCCACCAGCGAGGAGCGGCTGCACGCGGTGCTGATGTACGCCGCCCGGGAGCGGACGGCCGGGGTGCCCGCCCAGCCCAGCGGCGGCGAGGCGCCCGCCGCGCCCGCCTACGCCGAGGCGATGATCACCGGGCTCGCCGCCCTGACCCTGCACGGCTTCTCGGCCACCCCGCCGCTCACCGCGCTGGACACCGTCGACGTCCTGGTGCCGCGGATGCGCCGGCTGCGCTCCACGGGCTGCGCGCGTGTCCTGCGCACGGCCGCCCTGCCCGTCCCGGAGCAGGTGACCGGGCTGCCGGTGGCGCCGGTGCCGCGCGCGCTGGCCGACGCGGTGGCGGAGCTGAAGGACGCCCGCGCGGTCCGCCGGCTGCTCACCGAGGCCGTGCGCGGCGGCCACTGCGAACCGGCGGCCGTCGTACGGGAGCTGACGCAGGCCAAGCTGCTGAACCGCCCGCACGTGGTGGACGCGGTGGACTCCCTGCTCGCCGAGGGCCGGGCCCGCGCGGAGGACCTGCTCTACACGATGGTCCGCGAACACGGCCTGCCGGACCCGGTGTGGAACGTGGACCTGCGGCTGCCCGGCGGCCCCCACCTCGGCGGCCTGGACGCCTTCTGGCCGGAGCACTCGGTGGCGGTCGAACTGGACACCCGCGCGCCCCGCCAGGGCGACGACGACGGTCAGTGGTCCGAGTACGCCCGCAAGCGCGAGACGCTGGAGCGGCTCGGCATCACGGTCGTCCACATCACCCCGAAGAAGCTGCGGCACGCGATGGAGCAGCAGGCCGCGGTGGTCCGCACGGCCCTGATGGCGGCGGTCGACCGCGACCCGGCCGCGTACGTCGTGGTGCTGCCCCGCTAGTGGAGGCGCCCGATTGCTGTCGCCCCGGTGGCCGTCGCCCCGGTGGCCTCGCCGCAGAACTCGGCCTCGACGACCCCCTCGGTGCCGCCCGCCCAGTCGCCGTTGAGGTTGAGGGCGACGGCGTGCCGGCCGTCCCGGGTGACGGCCACGTCGGAGACCGAGCCGTGGATGCCGCCGCCGTGGCCCCAGACCGTGACCCCGCAGGACAGCTCGACGCGCATCAGGCCCAGCCCGTACCGGATGTTCGCGAAGGCGGGCACGGTCGTGGTCATCTCGTTCAGCTGCTCGCGCGGAAGGAGCCGGCCGCGCAGCAGGGCGGTGTAGAAGCGGTCGAGGTCCTTCGAGTCGGAGATCATCTCCCCCGCCGCGTACGCGATCGAGGGGTTGAGCTCGGTGACGTCGTACGTCGGCCCGGTCGCCGTCTCGGCCAGCTTGCCGTAGGCGCGGCTGCTGGGGCGCGGCACGGTCACGCGGGTGCCGGGCACGGAGGTCGCCGTCAGCCGCAGCGGCCGGATGATCCGCCGCTCGACCTCGGTGCCGTACGGGTGCCCGGTGACCTTCTCGATCACGAGGCCGGCGAGCACGTAGTTGGTGTTGGAGTAGCTCCACCCCGCGCCGGGCGCGAACTCCGGCTCGTGCCGCATGGCGACGGCGACCAGGTCCCGGGGCTTCTTCGTGTCGTAGCGGTGCGCGAAGAAGCCGTCCTTCATGAAGTGGTCGCGGACGAAGCCGTCGTCCGTCGTGTAGTCGTGGACGCCGCTGGTGTGGTTGAGGAGCTGCCGCAAAGTGATGCGGCGCCCGTCGTGGCCGTTGCCCCGCACGAGACCCGGCAGCCACTTCTCCACCCTGTCGTCCAGTGACAGCCGCCCCTCGGCTTCCAGTTGGAGCAGCACGGTCGCGACGAACGTCTTCGTGATGCTGCCGACCCGGTACCGGTCGTCGGCCGACCGCGGCTTCCCCGTCCCGATCCGGCCGACGCCCGGCGTCGCGGACCAGGTGCCCCGGCCGTCCCTGGCGGTCACGGTCACGCCCGGCACGCCCGCCTCGACGACGGCCTCGGCGGCAGCGCGCGTGGCGGCGTGCTCGTGCCCGGTCCCGGCCGGGGCCGCCACCGCCGGCGCCACCAGGGCCGCCGACAGTGCCACCGCCGTGGCCGCCACGAGGGCCGTGCGAGTCGTCCGTACGTCCATGTCTCCCCCTTCGTCGCGCTCACGTCGAGCGCGGTCGGGAGGAGGGACCGGGTGCGTGCGGCGGGAGTTGAGCGGGGGCCGGGGGTTGAGCGTGTTTCGGTCGCTCAGTCCTCGGCCGGCTCCTCGTCCGCCGCGTCGTGGTGGACGTGGATGTCGCCGTTGGCGGCGGCGTAGAGGGTGCCGTCGTCCCGTGCCGTGTTGGTCTGGGTGGGCTCGGCGGGCCGGGTGACCTTGACGCGATTGTTGTCCCCGGCGACGACGGGGCCGGACGCGTTGTGCCCGATGTGGATCTCGTTGTGGCTGGGGGGTGTGTTCGACATGGGGGCTCCGGGTTCGGGGGGGGTGGGGGGCTAGGAGGCGCGGGTCAGGGTGAAGGACTGGCAGGTGGTGCATCGCGCCGACCGGTCCACCACGGACACCACCTCCTGGGTGACCTGGGCCGTGTCCCCGTCCTCGTCGAGGGTGATCGTCGTGCGGATCTGGCCCAGGACGAGGTCGCACGGTTCGCGGGCGTATCCCGGGGCCGTGGCGCTGTAGGTGTCGCCGCTGCCGGTGAACTCCGTCAAGGTCGGGTTACCGCAACCGTCCTCGTCGGCCATCGTGTAGGTCCCGAATCCCGCGTCCGTGAACACGTACGTATCCCCGTCGCTGCCGTTCCACGTACCCGCCAGGCCGGTCGGCTCCGGCTCGGGCTCCGGCTCCGGCTCGTCGGTGGTCGCGTCCACGAGATCCGTCGGGGCGGCGAATTCCACGGTCGGCGTGGGGATGCTGACGGCGGGGGTGTCGGACGCGGACTCCGACGAGCTCCGGTTCTGCTGGACGGCGACGGCTCCGATGACGACGGCGGCGATGACCGCGGCGACCTTGAGGGCCACCGCGGCTCCGGCTCCGCCGGCCCCTGCGGACGAGGCGACGGCCCCGCTCGCTTCCCCGATCCCGGTCGGCGGGGTACCCGTCATGGACGACGCCCCCGTTCCCGGGTCGACCGGCATACCGCCTGCGGACGTGCCGGGGTCCGACGGCACCATCGGCGTGTCGGGCGCGGTGGAGCCGGGGTCGGGGGGCATGGAGGCGCCGGTCTCCGGCGTAGGAGCCGGGTCCGGGGACGGTGTGCCGGGAGCGGTGCCGACGGCCGGGTCCTGGAGGGACCCCGCGTCCGGGCCCGACGAGCCGAGATCCGAACCGCCGTCCGCGGGAGAGTCCGTGACTCCCTCCCCCGGCCCCTCGGACGGCCCGCCGTCGGGCGGCCCGCCCCCGGAGGGACCCGCGTCCTGCGGAACGTACTGCTGGGCGTTCGCCGCCGCGTCCGCCGCCTGGGTGTCGCCCAGTTGGTGCCACAGGACGCCCGCCTCCGCGAGGAGGACGCCGGCCAGGACCCGGTTGCCGGTGAGGACGGCACGGATGCCGCGCTCGTGGGTGAAGTAGGCCTCGGCACGGCGGTCCCCCGCCCGCTGGGCCGCCGGCAGCCCCTGGTCGAGCAGCCGTCCCCAGACGCCGAAGCGCAGGGACCGGGCGAGGGCGGGCGAGGCCGCGCGGACGACCCGGACCACGAGGTCCGCCCGCCCCGACTCCTCGGCCAGCTCCGCCAGCACCTCCAGCGCCCGGGCGTGCCCGGCGACCCGGGCCGCCGGGGTCTCCGGGCGGGCGGCCCAGTCGGCGAAGTACGCGCAGAGCCGTTCGAGCGAGTACGGCCGCAGGCCCGGGCGTTCCCGCAGGGCCGCGACGACGCCGTCCGCCACGCGGTACCCCAGCTGCGTCTCCTCGGTCAGCCCGAGTCCGGCGAGGCCCGCGCAGAGCGCGGCGGCGTCCGGCGTCCCGCTGAGGGCGCCGATGTGCTCCGGGTCCAGTTCGGCGTCGCGGAAGGTCCCCAGCAGGTGCAGGGCGCGCAGCGACGGCTCGTCGAGCCGGTCGAACAGCGGGTGGAGGAGTTCCCGCACCGCTCCGGGCCGGGGCAGTCCCGCCGCGCCCGTGGGGTCCAGCCGGGCGACGGCGGCCGCGCGCAGGAGCAGCAGCGGGGTGCCGGAGGCGGCCTCCCACAGGGCGGCGACGACGTCCGGGTCGCCGGGACGGCCGAGTTCGCGGGCCAGCAGCGCGGCGGCGGCGTCCCGGGTGAGGCCCTCGACGCGGTGCGCCCTGCCGTCGGCGCCCTGCAGCGTGCCCTCGCGCCCGGCGAAGACGAAGAGCGCGTCCGGGGCCGCGTCCATGACGGTGCGCAGCTGGTCGGCGGTGTAGTCGGCGTTGTCGATGTAGACGGTCGCCTCGACGCCCTCCATCAGCTGGGGCAGTTCGGCCCGGGAGGGGGCGTAGCCGCCGGTGCTGTGGCACGCCTCGAAGATGTCCTGGGCCAGGTCCTCGGGTTCGCGGCGCGCGGCGTCGAGGAACACCACCCCGTCGCCGCCGGCGTCCAGGGTGCGGGCCGCGTGCCGCAGCAGCGCGGACTTGCCGACGCCGGGCGGCCCCCACAGCTGGACGGAGTCGCCGCCGCGCAGCGCGGCCGCGATCGCGGCGAGGTCGGCGTCCCGGCCGAGGGGCGTGCCCTGCCGGCGTGGGAGGAGCCGGATGCGGTCGCGGCGTCTGGGGCGGGGCCGCCGGCCGTCCATGAGGACGGTCACCGTGGAGCCGTGCTGTGCGTCGACGACCACGTTGTAGTTCCCGGCGATCACCGGTCCCGTGGCGTCCCCGTCGATGTCGACGCGGTTCCCGGCCTGTGTCTCGTCGTCGCCCGTGCCGGCCATGCCCACCCCGTGGTCTCGTGATCGTGTCCCGTCCGTGCGGGCGTCACGCTAACCAGCGCGGCCTATGGACTCACCGTCCAATTACGGTTTTGCGGAGGGCCCCTCCATCTTCACCACGTGCCGCACACATGCGGATTCAACTCACCTGTCTCAGCGGCGAGTTGTTTACTCGTCCGGGTAGGCGAAGGCGATCAGACGTGCGAAGGAGTCGACCCGGATCGAACGGTAGCCCGTGCTGAGGACGCCGTCGTGCCGGAGCCGGCGCAGCGCCTTCTGCGCGCTCGGCTCGGACGCGCCGGCCAGCGTGGCGAGTTCGGGCTGGGTGAGGGGAAAGCGCAGCACGACGCTGTCGCCGTCCCGTTCCCCGTACGTCACGGCGAGGTGGTGCAGGACCCGGGCCAGCCGGGTGGCCGCGTCGCAGCCGACGAAGTTGACGCGATGCGTGTTGGCGGCGCGCAGCTTGGCCACCACGGACTGGTTGACGGCGTGCGCGATGGCGGGCCGCTCCCGCATGCAGCGCAGGAAGTCCGCCCGTGAGACGGTCCGTGTGCGCACGGGCCCGCACGTGGTCACCGTGGCCGAGCGGGGTCCGCCGTCCAGCGCCGCGAGTTCGCCGAGCAGGTCGCCGCGCATGCGCACGGCCAGCAGGGCGGCCCGGTCGTCGTCGGCGTGCCCGGTGACCTTGACCAGGCCGTCGAGCAGGATCAGCACATGGTCGGTGCGCTCCGCCTCCCGCATGAGCACCCGGTCGGCGGGGTGCGTCACCGGCACTCCCAGGCCGAGCAGATGGGCGCGGTCGGCGGGGCCGAGCCGGCCCACCGGGCTGGTCGCCGGCCAGTCTCCGTCGCCGGGCCGCCGGTGCCCCTGCTCCCCGTGGCGCGCGCCTCTGCTCCCCATGGCCCACCTCTCCCCGTCCCGGCCGCCTCGACCGGTCCAGTGTGCTGCGGCGGGCCCGGCCGTGTGGGCCGTCCGCCCCCGGTACGCACACGGTCCCCACCGAACCCTGTATTCCTACGCGTTGTCGGCGCGGCCCAGCGGGCACAGTGGTGCGGGGGAGCCGCGGCGCGGAGCCCTCATCGCGTTCCGCGCCGTGCCGCCCCACCGTCGTACGCGAGGAAAGGCCGTATGGAGACACCGTGGGAGTACCGGGCCGTCCTGGCCGTCGACATCGAGAAGTCGTCCGGCCGGGGGAACACGGCGCTGATGGAGAACCGCCGGACGCTGCGGCGGTTGCTGGAGACGGCGTTCGAACGCGGTGGTGTCGACTGGCAGGCGTGCGCCCGGCACGATCTGGGCGACGGACTGCGGGTGACGGCACCCGCCGGTACCCGCAAGGCCGCTCTGGTGCATCCGCTCGTGGACGAGCTGGCGGGCCTGCTGCGCGCCCACAACGCCGAGGACCGGGACGCGGCGACGCGGTTGCGGGTCCGGATGGCGCTGCACGCCGGGGAGGTCGGGCTCACGGCGGACGGCGACGTCGTCGGAGCGCCGCTGGAGACGCTGGCCCGGCTGCTCGACGCCCCACCGCTGCGCGCCGCGCTGGAGCGGGCCCCGCGGACCGTGCCGGTCGCGCTGCTGATGTCCCGGCACTTCTACGACGACACCGTCCGGCACGGCTACGAGGGCATCGATCCGGACACCTTCCACGAGGTGGGCTTCACGGTGAAGGAGCTCACCGCGGACGCCTGGCTGCACACGCCGGGGTGGACGCCCCCGCGGAAGCCGGGGAGGACGGGCCGGGGGAAGAGCGGCCGGAAGGCCCGCGACCGCGACCGTGCCGTGCCGGGTCCCACCACCATGAACAACAGGGCGTCGGGCAACGGCGTCGTCAACGCCGCGCAGAACGGCGACCTGCACGTCCGTATCACCCGGCACGCGTGAAGGAGACGCCGTGGGCGACGAGTTGACCCTGCTGGCCCAGGCCGGTGCCGCCGCGCTGGTCACGGCGATGGCCACCGACACCTGGCAGGAGACCCGGGACGCCGTCGCCGGGCTGTTCCGCCGGGGCCGCCGTGCCGCGGTGGCCACCCGGCTCGACGGCGGCGCGGAGCTGGTGCGCGACGCCCCCGCCCCCGACGAGACGCGCCGGGCACTGTACGGCTACTGGGCGCAGGAACTGGCGGCGCTGCTGCGGCAGGACCCGTCGTGCCGCGCCGCCCTCGTCCGCCTCGTCGGGGACGCCCCGGCCGACGGACCCGGGGAGCGCTCGTGGCGGCAGACGAACACCGCCCGGGACCGGGGCGCCGTGTACGCCGTCCAGCACGGGGACCTGCACGTCGGGCGGCCAGTGGAGCGGCCTTCCGAGGACTGACGACGGGGGTTCTGGGGGCGGCCGGCGGGCCCGGCGGAGACGTGCCGGGGCCCCTCGCGCGGCTTGCCCCCTTTAACCGCTGATCACCCGCAAAGTCATAGGGGGTTTTCCCCATCAGTCCATTTCGATTCGGTCAACTCTTCCCTATCGCCCTTCCCTTGCATAAGGCTGTGCGATCGTCCGGGATCACATTCCGGGCGCCCGATGCTCCTTTACCTCCAAGGGATGCCGATGATCAACAGCCCCCAGCGCGAACCGAAGCCGGGCGCGAGACGCGCGGTGCGCATAGCCGTGGCCGCCGGCCTGGTCGCCGCGCTCTCCGCGGCAGGGCCGATACCCCTCGCCGTCGCGGCCGACACCGCTCCCGCGACGGCGGACCCCAGTGTGAAGTCCGCGCACGACAAGCTCGGTTCGGACGACGCCGACCGCCTGGCCGAGGCCAAGGCGAACGGCGAGAAGTACGTCACCATGATGGTCGCGACCGCGCCCGGCCAGACCGAGAAGGTCGCCGAGCAGCTGGACGCGGTCGGCTCGGTGGGCCAGAGCTACGACAAGCTCGGCTACGTCCGCGCGACGGTCCCCACCCGCAAGGCCGACGCGGCGATCGCCGCCGCGACGAAGCTCTCCTCCGTGCACGGCATCGACCTGCGCCAGGAGATCCCGCTGGACGACCCGGCCGTCTCGACGAAGAAGTCGACGGCCTCGGCGGCCAAGTACCCCGGCCCCGGCAAGAAGACCCCCGCGGAGAACCCGTACAACCCGTCCTTCGAGACGGGCGCCGTCGACTTCGTGAAGAAGAACCCGAAGGCGGACGGCCGCGGCATCACCATCGGCATCCTGGACTCCGGCATCGACCTGGGTCACCCCGCGCTGCAGAAGACCACCACCGGCGAGCGCAAGATCGTCGACTGGGTCACCGCGACCGACCCGATCGTCGACGGCGACCGCACCTGGCGCCCGATGACGACCTCGGTCTCCGGGCCCTCCTTCACCTACGGCGGCAAGACCTGGAAGGCGCCCGCCGGTTCGTACCAGGTGAGCACCTTCGCGGAGTCGTACACCGTCGGCGGCGACGCCGCGGGCGACGCCAACCGCGACGGCGACACGACCGACACGTGGGGCGTCCTGTACGACCCCGCGAAGGGCACGGTCCGCGTCGACCTCAACAACAACGGCGACTTCGGTGACGACACCCCGATGAAGCCGTACAAGGACGGCTACCAGATCGGGTACTTCGGCACCGACAACCCGTCCACGGACGTGGTGGAGCGCCAGCCGTTCGTCGTGCAGATCCGCAAGGACGTGCCGATGGACCCGTACGGCGGCGACTGGGTCGGCAAGAAGGTCGACTTCGTCAACATCGGCGTCATCGAGTCGGAGCACGGCACGCACGTCGCCGGCATCACCGCCGCGAACGGCCTGTTCGGCGGCAAGATGAACGGCGCGGCGCCCGGCGCCAAGCTGGTCGCCTCGCGCGCCTGCACCTGGTCCGGCGGCTGCACCAACGTGGCGCTGACCGAGGGCATGATCGACCTCGTCGTCAACCGCGGCGTGGACATCGTCAACATGTCCATCGGCGGCCTCCCGGCGCTGAACGACGGCAACAACGCGCGCGCCGAGCTCTACACGCGCCTCATCGACACCTACGGCGTGCAGCTGGTGATCTCCGCGGGCAACTCCGGCCCCGGCGCGAACACCATCGGCGACCCGGGCCTGGCCGACAAGGTCATCTCGGTCGGCGCGACCATCTCCAAGGACACCTGGGCCGCCAACTACGGCTCCGAGGTGAAGACCAAGTACCAGATGATGCCCTTCTCCTCGCGCGGTCCGCGTGAGGACGGCGGCTTCACCCCGACGCTCTCCGCCCCGGGTGCCGCGATCAACACCACGCAGACCTGGCTGCCCGGCGGCCCGGTCGCCGAGGCGGGCTACGCGCTGCCGGCCGGCTACTCGATGCTGCAGGGCACCTCGATGGCGTCCCCGCAGGCCGCCGGCGCCTCGGCGCTGCTGCTGAGCGCCGCCAAGCAGAACGGCATCGCCCTCACCCCGGCGAAGCTGCGCACCGCGCTGACCTCGACCGCCGACCACATCAAGGGTGTGCAGGCGTACGAGGAGGGTGCCGGCCTCATCAACATCGTGGACGCCTGGAAGTCCATCAAGAAGGGCGCCACCGCCCACGAGTACACGGTCAAGGCGCCGGTCGACACCGCGATCGACGAGTTCCTGAAGACGCCGGGCTACGGCACCGGCATCTACGACCGTGAGGGCGGCCTCAAGGCGGGCCAGAAGAAGACGTACGACGTCACCCTCACCCGTACGTCCGGTGAGGACAAGGCGATCCGGCACGAGCTGCACCTGGAGAACAACGCCGGGGGCACCTTCAGGATCGTCGGTTCGGACGAGGTCCGTCTCGGCCTGAACAAGCCGGTCACCGTCAAGATCGAGGCGAAGCCGTCCTCGGCCGGCATCAAGAGCGCGATCCTCGAGGTCGACGACCCGCGCACCGAGGGCACCGACAAGCTGGTCCTCAACACGGTCGTGGTCTCGGCGCCGCTGAAGTACACCCAGGCGGTGTCCGGTTCGGTCCAGCGCAACAGCACCGCGTCCTACTTCGTGACCGTGCCCGAGGGCGCCAAGTCGCTGGAGGTCGCGATCGGCGGGCTGAAGGACAAGAGCCAGACCCGGTTCATCGCCATCCACCCCTACGGCGTCCCGTCGGACAACACGGGCACCCCGTACTGCTACAACAACTACCTCGACGGCAACGGCTGCAAGCCGGACGTGCGCGCGTACGCCGACCCGCAGCCCGGCGTCTGGGAGATCGAGGTCGAGGCGCGCCGCACCTCGCCGCTGCTCGACAACCCGTACAAGCTGGACGTCACCGTGCTCGGCGCGGCGTTCGACCCGGCGACCGTGACCATCCCCGAGGCGAAGGTCGGCACGCCGGCCACCGCCTCCTGGAAGGTGACGAACAAGTACGCCGCGATCGACGGCAAGCTGGCCGGCGGTCCGCTCGGCTCCTCGAAGTCGGCGCGTCCGTCGATCACCGAGGGCGACACGCAGACCACCACGGTCGAGGTGCCCGCGGGCGCCGCGTCGCTGGACGTCTCCATCGGCAACGTGTCCGACACGGCCGCCGACCTCGACCTGGCCGTCTACGACGCGTCCGGCACCAAGGTCGCCAGCTCCGCGGACGGCGACTCCGAGGAGGCCGTCTCCATCCCGAAGCCGGCCGCCGGCACGTACACCATCGAGGTGGACGGCTACTCGGTGCCGAGCGGCACGACGGCGTACGACTACCTGGACGTGTTCTTCTCCGCCTCCCTCGGCACCGTCACGGTGGACGGGTCGGCGCCGGTGAAGCTCGCCACGGGTGCCTCGGTCGACGTCGACGCCACGGTCACCGCGGCCGCGGAGGCGCCGGCCGGCCGTGAGTTCTTCGGCCAGGTGCGGCTGCTGAACGCGCGCGGCACCGCCGCGGGCGTGGCCAGCGTGAAGATCGAGAAGGTCACTCCGTAACCACGGGGCAGGGCCATCCGGGGCGGGCGTCCACCAGGGCGCCCGCCCCTTCGTCATCCGCAGACCAGCCCGCGGGCCTCGGGCAGCGCGGCGGTGATCCCCGCCCGCTCCGGGGCGATGTCCCGCTCGCCGACGGCCCAGAAGTCCGGCTGCCGGGCGTCGCGCGGGACGCCGACGAGCACCGGGTCGCCGGCGCGGAGGCCGGGGACGACGCTGTCGTCCACCACGAACACCTGCTCGGGGTCGGGCTCCTTTCCCGGCGCGTCCCCGTCCGGGTGGTAGGTGCGGGTCAGGCGCAGGGTGATCCGCACCGTGCTCGTCCCGGGGAGCCGTTCGACGGCCGTGGCCTCGCCCTCGGCGACCAGCCGGGAGCAGGCCAGGTAGCGGGGGCTGCCGAAGGCCGGGGCGGCGGCCGCGTCGGACTGCTTCTCCGCCGCCGAGCCGGCGTCCGCGCTCGCGCTGTCGCCCTCGCCCGCCCCGCCGGCGATCAGCCAGCCCAGGCCGGCCATCACCGAGGCGGCGGCGGTCACCGCCAGCCCGCCGAGAGCCAGGGTGAACGCCCGGCGCCGGGGCCGGGCGGGTGCGCGCACGGGCCGTACGGGGGCGGGGGCGGGGGCGGGAGCCGGGGCCACAGGGGGCGGTTCGGCGAGGGCGCGGCCGATGACGCCGAGCTGTTCGCGCAGCACCGCCAGGTCGGCTTCGGCGGCCCGGTGCTCGGCCAGGAAGGCGGCGTCCTCGCGGGCGCCGGGCGGCAGCGGGTCGCCGGTGATCGCGGTCATCAGGGCGTCGACCCCGTCGTGTTCGGCGGACACGTCACACCACCTCGTCCTCGTGCAGGCGGGCCCGCAGCGCGCGTACCGCCGTGTGCAGCCTGCTCTTGACCGTGCCCTCGGGGATGCCGAGCTCCTCGGCGATCCCGCGCACCGGCAGATCGGCGAAGAAGCGCAGGACCACCACCTGGCGCAGGATGTCGGGCAGCTCGTCCAGGCCGCGCGCGACGGCGAGGGAGAGCAGGCTGGTCTCCTCGCCGGAGGGGTGCGCCACCGGCTGGCGCAGCGCGGCGAGCCGCTCGCCGAGGCGTTCCTGCCGCTTGCGGGCCCGGTGCCAGTCCATCGCCAGGTTGGAGGCGACGACCGCCGCCCACGCGGACACGTCACGCGGCGCCTCGTGGCCGCCGGCGGCCCGCTCCAGCAGCCGCAGGCGGACCTGCTGCACCCCGTCCGGCAGGTCCGCCTGCGGCACCCCGCCCAGTGCGAGCACCGCCCGCACCCGGCGTTCCTGGGCCGCGTCCAGCGGGTCGTCCAGGACGTCCGTGTCCCGGACGGCACCGCCCCCCTGGCCGCGGCGGGCCTTTCTGCGCAGCACAGCCACCCCTCCCCTCGCCGTGTTGTGCCTATGACGCCGGAGGGCACGGAAACGTTCGGCGCGGTCCCCCGTTTTCCCGGCACCGAACAGAGGCGTACGTCACACCTTCGCGTAGCGGTGGGGGCGGTGGGCAGGCGAGCTTGCGGCGCGGGGCCGCCTCCGGGCCGGTTCTTCCAGCTCAGCACGGGTGTGAGCGGAACAACTGGAGCCGGGCGGCGGTCCCGCGGCGTCCCATGTCGTGGGCATCCTGGGCAAAGAATTGGACAGGTCGCCCGAGGTCGGACGCATGATGGAAAGGCCTCGGCCATGCAGCAGAGACAGACAAGCCACTCAGAAGGAGTCGCCGTGAGGGTCGGAATCGTCGGAGCCACCGGTCAGGTCGGCACGGTCATGCGCAGCATCCTCAAGGAGCGCGACTTCCCGGTCACCGAGCTGCGCCTGTTCGCCTCGGCCCGTTCGGCGGGGACGGTCCTGGACGGCGTGACGGTGGAGGACGCGGCGACGGCCGACTACTCCGGCCTGGACATCGTCCTGTTCTCGGCGGGCGGCGCGACCTCGAAGGCGCTGGCCCCGAAGGTCGCCTCCCAGGGCGCCGTGGTGATCGACAACTCCTCCGCGTGGCGCCGCGACCCCGAGGTCCCGCTGGTCGTCTCCGAGGTGAACCCGCACGCCATCGCGGACCGCCCCAAGGGCATCATCGCCAACCCGAACTGCACCACGATGGCCGCGATGCCGGTGCTGCGGCCGCTGCACGCCGAGGCGGGCCTTCAGGCCCTGGTGGTCGCCACCTACCAGGCGGTGTCCGGTTCGGGTCTCGCCGGCGTGGACGAGCTGTTCGAGCAGGTCAAGAAGGTCGGCGACGACGCGCCGAAGCTGACCCACGACGGCTCGGCGGCGGAGTTCCCCGCCCCGAACAAGTACGTGGCGCCGATCGCGTACAACGTGCTGCCGATGGCCGGTTCGATCGTGGACGACGGCCTGCACGAGACCGACGAGGAGCAGAAGCTCCGCCACGAGTCCCGCAAGATCCTGGAGATCCCCGAGCTGAAGGTCTCCGGCACCTGTGTGCGCGTCCCGGTCTTCTCCGGCCACTCCCTCCAGGTCAACGCCCGCTTCGCCCGCCCGATCAGCGTGGAGCGCGCCAAGGAGCTGCTGGCGGGCGCGCCCGGCGTGGCCCTCACCGACGTCCCGACCCCGCTGCAGGCGGCCGGCCAGGACCCGTCGTACGTCGGCCGGATCCGGCAGGACGAGACGGTCGAGCACGGTCTCGCCCTGTTCCTGTCCAACGACAACCTGCGCAAGGGCGCCGCGCTGAACGCGGTGCAGATCGCTGAGCTGGTCGCGGCCGAGCTGAAGGCCTGACGGCCACGCCGGCACGGAAAGGGGCGCCCACCGGTCGCGGTGGGCGCCCCTTCGCCATGGGCGGGAGCGGTTACCGCTGCTCGGCCGCCGCGTCCGCGGCCTGGGCCTTCAGCGCCCGCTCCACCCCGGAGCGGGACTCCGAGACCAGCCGGCGCAGGGCCGCGTTGGGCTGGGCCTCCGCCAGCCACGCGTCGGTCCTGCGCAGGGTCTCCTCGGAGACCTGGAGCGCCGGGTACAGGCCGACGGCGATCTGCTGGGCGATCTCGTGCGAGCGGGAGTCCCAGATGTCCTTGACGACCTCGAAGTACCGCTCCGTGTACGGGGCGAGCAGCTCGCGCTGGTCGGTCTGGACGAAGCCGCCGATGACCGCCTCCTGGACGGCGTTCGGGAGCTTGTCGGACTCGATGACGGACGCCCACGCCTCGGCCTTGGCCTCGGCGCTCGGGCGGGCGGCGCGGGCGGTCGCCGCGTGGCGCTCACCGGCGGCCGTGCGGTCCCGCTCGTACTCGGCGGCGATCTCCGGCTCGTCGTAGCGGCCCACGGCGGCCAGGCGCTCCACGAACGCCCAGCGCAGCTCCGTGTCGACGGTCAGGCCCTCGATCGTCTGGGAGCCGTCCAGCAGGGCCTCCAGCAGGTCCAGCTGCTCGGGGGTGCGGGCGGTGGCCGCGAACGCGCGCGCCCACGCCAGCTGGTGGTCGCTGCCCGGCTCGGCCGCGCGCAGATGGGCCAGCGTGGCGTCCGTCCAGCGGTTGAGCAGCGCCTCGCGGGCGGCCGGGGCGGCGTACAGGTCGATGGCCAGCTTCACCTGGCGCTGCAGCGACTGCACGACACCGATGTCGGACTCCTTGCCGATGCCCGACAGGACGAGGGAGAGGTAGTCGCGGGTGGCGAGTTCGCCGTCGCGGGTCATGTCCCAGGACGACGCCCAGAGCAGGGCGCGCGCGAGCGAGGAGTCGAAGTCGCCGAGGTGCTCGGTGACGAAGGCGAGGGACCGCTCGTCCAGGCGGACCTTGGCGTACGACAGGTCGTCGTCGTTGAGCAGGACGACCTGCGGGCGGGGCGTGCCGGTGAGCTGCGGCACGGCGGTCAGCTCGCCGTCGACGTCCAGTTCGAGGCGCTCGGCGCGGCGGAGCTTCCCGGACGCCTCGTCGAGGTTGTAGAGGCCGACCGCGATGCGGTGCGGGCGCAGGGTGGGCTCGCCCTTGGCGCCGGCGGGCAGCGCCGGGGCCTCCTGGCGGATGGCGAAGGAGGTGATCGTGCCGTTGTCGTCGGTCTCGATCTCGGGGCGCAGGACGTTGATGCCGGCCGTCTCCAGCCATGCCTTCGACCAGGTCTTCAGGTCGCGGCCGGAGGTCTCCTCCAGGGCGCCGAGCAGGTCGGACAGGCGGGTGTTGCCGAAGGCGTGCCGCTTGAAGTACGCCTGCACGCCCCGGAAGAACTCGTCCTGGCCGACGTAGGAGACGAGCTGCTTGAGGACGGAGGCGCCCTTGGCGTAGGTGATGCCGTCGAAGTTGACGAGGACGTCGTCCAGGTCGCGGATCTCGGCCATGATCGGGTGCGTGGAGGGCAGCTGGTCCTGCCGGTACGCCCAGGTCTTCATCTGGTTGGCGAACGTCGTCCACGCGTGCGGCCAGCGGGTGCCGGGGGCGTGCGCCTGGCAGGCGATGGAGGTGTAGGTGGCGAACGACTCGTTCAGCCAGAGGTCGTTCCACCACTCCATGGTGACGAGGTCGCCGAACCACATGTGAGCCAGCTCGTGCAGGATCGTCTCGGCGCGGCCCAGGTACGCCGCGTCGGTCACCTTGGAGCGGAAGACGTACTGGTCGCGGATGGTCACCGCGCCCGCGTTCTCCATGGCGCCCGCGTTGAACTCCGGGACGAAGAGCTGGTCGTACTTCTCGAAGGGGTAGGCGTAGTCGAACTTCTCCTGGAACCAGTCGAAGCCCTGCCGGGTGACCTCGAAGATGGCGTCCGAGTCGAGGTACTCCGCGAGGGAGGGGCGGCAGTAGATGCCGAGCGGCACGGACTGGCCGTCCTTCTCGTACACGCTGTGCACGGAGTGGTACGGGCCGGCGATGAGCGCGGTGATGTACGTCGAGATCCGGGGCGTCGGCGCGAACGTCCAGACGTTGTCCCGCGGTTCGGGCGTCGGCGAGTTGGAGATGACCGTCCAGCCCTCGGGCGCCTTCACGGTGAACTGGAAGGTGGCCTTCAGGTCCGGCTGCTCGAACGACGCGAACACGCGCCGGGCGTCGGGCACCTCGAACTGGGTGTACAGGTAGGCCTGCTGGTCGACGGGGTCGACGAAGCGGTGCAGGCCCTCGCCGGTGTTGGTGTACGCGCAGTCCGCGACGACGCGCAGGACGTTGCGTCCCTGGAGCAGGCCCGGCAGGGTGATGCGGGAGTCCTGGAAGACCTGGCCGGGGTCGAGCCGGTCTCCGTTCAGGGTCACCTCGTGGACGGTCGGTGCCACGAGGTCGATGAAGGAGTCGGCGCCGTTCTCCGCGACATCGAAACGCACCGTCGTGACGGACCGGTACGTGCCCCCCTCCTGCGCGCCGGAGAGGTCGAGATCGATCTCGTACGAGTCAACGGTGAGCAGCTTCGCCCGCTGCTGTGCCTCTTCGCGGGTCAGGTTTGTGCCAGGCACGCGGTCATCTCCTCGATATGTGTGGGTTCGGCCATCCTTCCATGGGACCTGGCCGGAACGCGATGTCCGCCGGCCGCCGGTGGGCGGGGTCCGCGCACGCCAGGCTGGGCCCATGACGACCTTCCTCATCCATGCCATCGGTCCGGCGGTCCTGAAGGAACTGCGCTCCATCGACGACGCCGGACGCGGGACGGTTCCCGGGCCGGACGACGAGGGCGGCGCGCCCCTGCGCTGCTGCCTGCGCCGCAGCGAGCCCGGCGAGCGCGTCGCCCTCGTCTCGTACGCCCCGCTGCGCCGCTGGGCGGCCGGCGCGGGCGTCGATCCGGGCCCCTACGACGAGCAGGGACCGGTGTTCGTGCACGCCGGGGAGTGCGGCGGCCCCGCCTCCGGCGTGCTCCCCTTCGACCAGGCGCACCGGGTCGTGCGCCGCTACGCGGCGGACGGGCGGATCCTCGGCGGCGAGCTGGTGGAGCCGGGCGCCTTCGAGGCGGCGTTCGCGCGGGCCTTCGCCGATCCGGCGGTGGAGTTCGTCCATGTGCGGGCCGTGGAGTACGGCTGCTTCCTGTACGAGGTCCGCAGGCACTCCGCGGGGGCCGAGCGGGCCGACTTGTAAGTCAACACTTGTTGGCCCATGCATGTTGGCCTACGGTTGTTGGTATGAACGAGAGCACGCCCCGGACCCCCCGCCGCTCCGACGCGACCCGTACCGCGATCCTCGAGGCGGCCCGCGAGCGCTTCGCCGCCGACGGCTACGACCGCGCGACCATCCGCGCCATCGCCCGCGACGCGAACATCGACCCCTCGATGGTGATGCGCTACTACGGCAACAAGGAGGGCCTGTTCGCGGCGGCCGTGGCGATCGACCTGGAGCTGCCGGACCCGGCGTCCGTCAGCCGCGACACGGCCGGACAGGCGCTGGTGACCCACTTCCTCGCGATGTGGGAGAAGAACGAGGTGCTCACGGCCCTGCTGCGGGTCGGCGCGACCAACGAGGCCGGGGCCGAGCGGATGCAGGGCATCTTCGCGGGCCAGCTGCTGCCGCTGGCCCGGCGGGTCTGCCCCGACCCCGAGCAGGCCCCGGCGCGGGCCGCGCTGGCGTCCTCACAGCTGCTCGGCCTCGCGCTCACCCGCTATGTGCTGCGCTTCCCGCCGGCGGTGGCCCTGTCCCCCGAGGAGATCGTGGCCTGGCTGGCGCCGACGGTGCAGCGGTACCTGACCGCCCCGCACCCGGCGTAGCGGCGGTACCCGGGGCCCGACGCACGAGGGCGCCGGCCCCGGCCGGCGCACGCCCATGCGTACCCGGAGCGGGACCGGCGCCCTCGGCAAGCGCGCGGCGGACTCGGAAGAGCTCGCGTCAGGCCGTCGCGTCGGCCTTGGTGGTGATGTTGGAGCTGGTCGGGTCCTTCTTCTTGTGCGACTTGTCCAGCACCATGACCAGGCCCGTGATGACCGCGAAGATCACGATCGGGGCGATCACGTACAGGGAGAGCGTCTCGATGACGCTCAGGCCCTGACCGGGGTCGTCGCCGTCGTCGCGCGTGAGCGCGAGGGCGGGGGACGACATCAGCAGCATCATCAGCGTCGTACCGGAGGCCAGGGCGCCGGCGCGCAGGGCGTTCTTCTTGTCCACGGGCCCAAAAGTACCGAACGCCGCCGGGGCGCGCGCGTCCGGGGGTGCCGTCACGGGCCTCCGGCGCCGGCCGGGGGGCCGGTCCGGGCCGTGTCCTCGCGGAGCACCTCCAGCAGCGCGCGGACCCGCGGCGAGGCCGTCAGCTCCTCCAGGGTGACCGGCCGGCCGGCCGCGTCGGCGATCGGCAGGCGCCAGTTGGGGTACTCGTCCCAGGTCCCCGGCAGGTTCTGCGGGCGGCGGTCGCCCACGCCGTCCGGCAGCCAGACGCCGACCATCCGGGCCGGGGTGCGCAGCAGGAACCGGTGCACGGCCCGGATGCCGGCCTCCTCACCGACTGCGCCACTCCGCCCGTCCTCGCCGTCCTGGTCGTCCGTCAGCCCGAGCCGGGACAGCAGCTCCAGCCACTCGGCGGCATCGGCCGCCGCCTCCGCGCGCTCCTGCGCCAGCGGGCGGGTCGACAGGCCGAGCCGGTCGCGCAGTTCGACGTGTTCGCCGGTGAGGCGGGCCGCGGTGGGCGGCAGGTCGTGGGTGGTGGCGGTGGCCAGGCAGTCGGCGCGCCAGGACTCGGGCGGCAGCGGGCGGCCGTCGCCCTCCCAGTCCCGCTCGAACCACAGCACGGAGGTGCCGAGCACCCCGCGCGCCCGCAGCCGCTCCCGGACGCCGGGCTCCACGGTGCCGAGGTCCTCGCCGATCACGACGGCTCCGGCGCGGGACGCCTCCAGCACCAGCACGGCGAGCATGGCCTCGGCGTCGTAGCGGACGTACGTGCCCTCGGTCGGCGGCTCCCCCTCGGGCACCCACCAGAGCCGGAACAGCCCCATGACGTGGTCGATGCGCAGGGCGCCCGCGTGCCCGAACAGACCGCGCAGCAGCGTCCGGTAGGGCTCGTAGCCGGACGCGGCCAGCCGGTCCGGGCGCCAGGGCGGCAGCCCCCAGTCCTGGCCGCGCGCGTTGAAGGCGTCCGGGGGCGCGCCGACCGACATCCCGGCCGCGAAGTACTCCTGCTGGGCCCAGGCGTCCGCGCCGTCCGGATGCACCCCGACGGCCAGGTCGTGGACGATCCCGACGGGCATCCCCGCCTCCCGCGCGGTCCGCTGGGCGGCGGTCAGCTGGGTGTCGGTGAGCCAGGCGAGCCGGCGGTGGAAGTCGACGCGGGCGGCCAGTTCACTCCGGGCGCGGGCGGTCTCGGCGGACCGGGGGTCCCGCAGCCCGGCCGGCCAGCGCCGCCAGCGCGGGCCGTGGACCTCGGCCAGCGCGCACCAGGTGGCGTGGTCCTCCAGCGCCCGTCCCTCGCGGGCGAGGAAGGCGGCGTACGCGTCCTGCCGGACGGGGTCGAGCGGCACCTGGAGGACCAGTTCGAGCGCCGCGCGCTTGGTCTCCCAGACGGCGTCCCGGTCGATCAGCGCGCCCTTCTCCAGCACCCCTTCGCGCAGGCGGGCGGCCCGTTCCAGCAGGGCGGCCACCCGGTCGCGGTCCGCGACCCGGGCGAACTCGGGGACGTCCTCGACCCGCAGATGCACCGGGTCGGGGAAGCGCCGGGAGGAGGGCCGGTACGGGGACGGGTCGGTGGGCGGTCCCGGTACGGCCGCGTGCAGCGGGTTGACCTGGACGAAGCCGGCGCCGAGCGAGCCTCCGGCCCAGTCGGCGAGGGCGGCCAGGTCGCCGAGGTCGCCCATGCCCCAGGAGCGGCGGGACAGCAGGGAGTAGAGCTGGACGAGGAGTCCGTAGGACCGTCCGGGGGGTGCGGGCAGCCGGGGCGGGGCGACGACGAGGTGGCTGCGGGCGGTGCGGCCGTCGGGCGCGGCCGCGGTCAGCCGGTGCACACCGGGTGGGAGCCGGGCGGTGCCCTCGTGGGTCTCGCCCTGTTCGGTGGTGACGGTGAGCCGGGTGCCGGGCGGCAGCGCGTCGAGGGCGCGCGGCGCGGTGCCGCTCCAGCAGACCACCGTCGGGGGCAGCAGGCGCTCGCGCAGGGCGCGTTCGCGGGCGTCGAGGGCCGCGGCGACGGCGGCCGGGGTGCTGGTGTCGACGCCGAGGGCGGTCAGCGCGCGGGTGAGGGCGGTGGCGGAGGCCGTGACCGTACGGTCGGGGGCCGGCCGGTAGGAGGGGGCGACGCCGTGCAGGTCGGCGAGCCGGGACAGATCGTCGGAGGGCGGGTCCTGAAGCTGTCCGGACCCTTCGGCAGGGATGTCGGCCGACCGCGTCTGTGTCATCTACGGCCTCGGGGCGCTCATGTCCATGTCCATACCGGTGTCCCTACCCGGATCCACGTCCATGTCCCAGTAGGCGGCTTCACTCGTCAGGGGGACGGCGTCGGCGAGGGGCGGCTCGCTGGTGAGGGGTTCGGCGTCGGGGAGCGGTGGTTCGCTGGTGAGGGGGGTGGCGGCGCAGGCGCCCTCGGCGCTGAAGACACAGGCGTGCGTGTCGGGCGCGAAGGGCGCCTCAGGTTTGGACAGGGCCGGTGCGGTGGGCACGGGGCCTCCTGGGGTCTCGGTACGACGGCGGGATAGGGCAGCCCTACCCAGCGGGCGCGAGGGCAGACGTCTTCTCCAGGACAACGTGGCCTGGGTCACATCTCATTCCGTCGCCCGTTCGCGAACCGGCGGCGCCGGGGCCGTCGATAGACGGGGTGTGAGACTGTTCCGCCCCATGGGGGGCCACCGGGAGAAGGACGAGGGGGACGGGGCCCTCCTGCGGGCCGTCGCGGCCGGCGATCCGGCGGCGATGGCCACCCTGTACGACCGGCACGCGGGCTGGCTGCACGCCCGGCTCACCCGGCGCTGCGCGGACCCCGAGGTGGTGCGCGAGGTCCTCCAGGACACCTTCGTCACCGTGTGGCGGTCCGCCGGGGCGCACCGCGGCGAGGAGGCGGGCGGCTGGCTGTGGACGATCGCGGCCCGCCGCCTGGTCGACACGCGCCGGGCGCAGCAGCGGGCCGGACGGCTGGAGACCACGCCGATCGACGCGACCCCGGCCGGCGCCGGACCGGCCCCGTCCGCGCCCTCCGCGGAGGAGAGGGTGCTGACGGGGCTGGAGTACGGCGACGTCGGCACCGCCCTGACCCGGATCTCCCCGGAGCTGCGGGACGTGGTGCGCGCCACGGTGGTGGACGGGCTGACCACCCGTGAGACGGCCCGGCTGCTCGGCATCCCCGAGGGCACCGTCAAGTCCCGGTCGACCCGCGCCCGCGCCGAACTGCGGGCCGCGCTCGCCCAGTTGGCCCCGTCCCCGATGGGAGGCCCGGCATGACCGGCCGGCACGCACCCGACCACCTGATCGCGGGCTACGCCGACGGCTCCCTGCCCGACGCCGACGCCTGGCCCCTGGAGAAGCACCTGGAGTCCTGCGCCTCCTGCGCGGGCCGGGTGTCGCGGGCGGTGCGGGCCACGGCGGCGGGACCGGTCCTGGCGGACCTCAGGCAGGCGGTACTGGCCGCGGCACCACGGGCTCCACTGGTCGAGCCCCGGCCGCTGCGCGCCCCCCGTCTCCTGTGGGCCGTCGCCCCCGCCGTACGCGGCGCCTGGCTGCCCGCCGTCCTGCTCGTGGCACTCGGCGCGGTGCTGCTCGCGCACGTCGCCGGCTTCTCGGCGGCCCGCCCCCTGCTGCTGGCCGTCGCGCCGGTCGTCCCGGTCGCCGGGGTGGCCCTGTCGTACGGCCGCCACGCCGACCCGCTGCACGAGCTGGCCGCGTCCACCCCGTCGGCGGGGCTGCGGCTGGCGCTGGTGCGCACCGCGGTGGTCCTCGCGGTGAGCCTGCCGCTGCTGACCCTCGCCGGGGTCGTCGTGCCGTCGTCGGGGGCGCCGGGCGCCGCCGCCTGGCTGCTGCCCGGGCTCACGCTGACGCTGGCCGCGCTGGCCCTGGGCGGCTGGCTGGGGCTGCGCGCGGCGACGGCGGTGACCGGCGGCGGCTGGCTGTGCGCCGTCCTCGCCCCGGTGCTGGCGGCCCCCGACGGCGCGGTGTCCCGGCATCTGTCGGAGCGGCTCTCCCTGTACGTCGGCGGCGCCGCCGCGCAGGGCGGCTGGGCGGTGGCGGCGGCGCTGTGCGCGGCCCTGCTGGCGGCCCGGCGCACGGCGTACGACCGCCTCGAACGGCACTGACCCCACTCCTCAAGGCTTTGGAGCTCCCTTGACCACCATTCAGGTGGCCGGTCTGCATGTCCGGCACCGCAAAACCGTCGCCCTCGACTCCCTCGACCTCGGCTTCGGCCGGGGCGTGCACGGCCTGCTCGGCCCGAACGGCGCGGGCAAGACCTCGCTGATCCGGGTGCTCGCCACGGTCGCCGCCCCGACCGGCGGCCGGGTGCGGATGCTCGGCGAGGACATCGCCGACCCGCGCGGACGCACCGAGGTCCGCCGCAGGCTCGGCTATCTGCCGCAGGACTTCGGCTACTACCCCGGCTTCACCGTGCGCGAGTTCGTCGCCTACATGGCCTGGCTGAAGGAGATGCCCGCGGCGGGGACACCGGCCGCCGTGGAGCGTGCCGTGGCCCGGGTGGGGCTGGCCGACCGGATCGACGCGAAGATCCGGACGCTGTCCGGCGGCATGGTCCGCCGCGTCGGCATCGCCCAGGCCATCGTCAACGACCCGGCGGTGCTGCTCCTGGACGAGCCCACGGCGGGCCTGGACCCGGAGCAGCGCGTGGAGTTCCGCGAGCTGCTGCGCGGACTCGGCGCGTCGGCCACGGTCCTGGTCTCCACGCACCTGGTGGAGGACGTGGCCGCGGCCTGCACGGAGGTCACGCTCATCGCCGGGGGCCGGCTCGCCTACCGCGGCACCCCCGAGGCGCTGACCGCCCTCGGGGCCGCCTCGGACGGCGTCGGCGACCACCCGATCGAGCGCGGCTACACGGCGGCCCTGCGCGCCCACCGGGAGGTGGCGGCCCGATGACCACGCTCCTGGAGAGGAAGCCCGCGACGGCCGCCGGGGCCGCTCCCCTGCGCCCTGAGTTCCGCACCGGCTTCGCCCCGCTCGCCGGGGCCGCCGTCCTGCTGACGCTGGCCGTCGCCCTCGCCGTGCCCGCGGAGAGCTGGCAGGGCGGCTGGGCGGAGACCCGGGACCACACGCACGCGGCGGCCGTCCTGCTCGGCATCCCGCTGGCGCTGGCCGCGGGCTGCTGGCAGGGCGGACGGGAACGCCGGCGCGGGACCGGCGACCTGCTGGAGACCGCCGTACGCGGCGCGCTGCCCCGCTTCCTCGCGTCGGCGGTGCCGGTCGCCCTCTGGGTGGCGGTGGGGCACCTCGTCGCCGCCGGGTGCGCGCTGCTGGCCACCTGGTACTGCGCCACCGGGGACAGCCCCCACCTGCTCGTCCCGCTCACCGACTCGCTCCTGCTGGCCGGCGCGGCGCTCGCGGGCCAGGTGGTGGGCCGGGCCGTGGCCTGGCGGCTCGCGGCCCCGGTGCTGGCGACGGCCGGGTACGCCGTGCTCGGCTTCCTGTCCTACGACCACGACAACGCCTGGTCCGCGCTGTCCCCGCTGACCGGAACCCCGGTCGACCGGGTGCCGGTGTGGTGGCAGCCGTGGGTGTCGGTGCTGTGGGTCGGCGGGCTCGCCGCCGCCGCGGTCCTGGCCCTCACCGCACGCCGCCGGGCCCTCGCCCTGGTGCCGCTGGCCTGCGCGACGGCCGCCGCGGTGGTCCTGGTCCAGTCCGGCGGGCCGACCCGCGCCAACCCGGTCGCCGGGCGCCAGGTCTGCGACACCTCCACGACCCCGCAGGTGTGTGTGAACGCCCGGTACGAGAAGCTGCTGCCGCGGATCACCGAGGCCCTGTCCGGGTTGACGGGACGTCTGGAGGGCATGGACCACGTCCCCGTGCGCTTCGAGGACCGCGCGGGCCGCCCGCGCGCCGGCGAGGCCGAGCTCCCGATGGTCGTCCCGCTCGGCCGGTCGGTCGTGCGCGGGCAGCTCACCGAGCCCGAGCAGTACGCGTGGGAGGCCGGGATGGCCCTCGTCGGCCGTGCGGACTGCGACCGCCTGGACCCCGCCGTGGCCCGCACGGACGCCGCCGTGGAGCACTACCTGGCCCCGAACCCGCAGGAGAGGCACTTCGACGACCTGGCCGCCCAGGGCTCCCCGGCCGACCGTGCCGAGCTGAAGGCCGGGCAGCGGGCCCGGGCCCGGCTGCTGGGGATGGCGCGGGACGAGCGCCGGGAGTGGCTGTCGGAGTACTTCGCGACGGCCGGCGACTGCGACCCGAGCGGGGTGCCGGCCCTGTGACCAGCACCGGCATCACCCTCTACGCCCGCTCCCGGGCCGTCCCGCAGACGGTCGCCACGCTCGCCGCGACCACCGTGCTCGCGGTGTGGGCGGCCCACTCCCTGGACTCCTACCTCGACCCGGAGCGCAGGGTGCCGGTGGTGGCCCTGGCACCGCTGGTGGCCGCGACGGCCATCGGCGCCGGCCTGCACTCCGCCTCGGAGGAACTGGACCGTGCGGCGGTGCGCCCCTGGTGGCGCCGGCGCCTGACCCATCTGCTGTGCCTGACGGCGCTGGCCGCCTCGCTGCTTCCGCTCGCCGTCCTGTCCAGCGCGCAGACCTTCGGCCCGCCCGCCATGGTCCGCAACGTCCTGGGCTGCGTCGGCCTGACGGCGGGCGCGGCGGTCGTCCTGGGCGCGCGGCTGAGCTGGCTGCCGGTGTTCGGCTATGTCAGCGCGATGTACATGGGGGTCTCGGGGCTGCGGGGCACCGCGCTGCCCGCCTGGGCATGGCTGCTGGAGCCCGGTGCCGGCGGCGGCGCGTGGGCGACGGCCGCGGTGCTGTTCGCCGTGGGCGGCGGCGCGTACACGGCGATGGGGGCGCGCGGAACTCCCTGAGGAGGGAGCCGCGCCCCCGTGCGCCGGGATACGCGAAGGCCCGGAACCTCAGGCGGAAATGCCGTCGATCCGGGCCAAGGCGTCATCCGCCCCATACGGTTGCAAGTACGGCAACCAGCGCGGGTCACGGTGCCCGGTGCCGATGATGCGCCAGGCGAGACCGGTCGGCGGAGCCGGTTTGTGGCGCAGCCGCCAGCCGATCTCGAACAGATGGCGGTCGGCTTTCACGTGGTTGCAGCGGCGGCAGGACGCCACCACGTTGTCCCAGACGTGCTTGCCCCCGCGACTGCGCGGGATGACGTGGTCGACGCTGGTTGCGACGCCACCGCAGTACATGCACCGGCCCCCGTCGCGCGCGAAGAGCGCCCTGCGGGTGAGAGGAACGGGCCCCCGGTAGGGGACGCGCACGAATCGCTTGAGCCGGACCACGCTGGGTGCGGGGACGGTGACGGTTGCGCTGTGCAGATAGGCGCCGGACTCCTCGAGGCATACGGCCTTGTTCTCGAGGACGAGGACGAGCGCGCGGCGGAGCGGTACGACGCCGAGCGGCTCGTACGACGCGTTGAGGACCAGGACATGCGGCACGGATGCCTCCTTGGGCGTCGGCGGCGCGTGGCTCGCGCCGGGACGATCTGTAGTCAGTTTCCCCTCATGCCTGGTGATGGCGCCACCATGTCCCGGTAACGGGCTGGGAGTGTTTTCGACCACATCCGATGCCTCCCCAGAGCGATGAACGGTTCATCCCACCAGTTCATCCCCACGTGAGCGGCCTTCCTCCCCCGAACATGGAGACGATGTGCACGCGATGCCCCGATAGTGTGGTGGGCCTGCCCCGCCGGTGACCTTTTCGTGACCTTGGCCGACCTTGACCACTGCCGGCGGGGCGGGCCGCTGCACTGGAGGTACCCGCTGTGTCCCTGCCCGCCGTCCTGCCGGCCGCCGACTCCACGCCGTCGCCGGCCCCCTCGGAGACGACGATCCCGGCGGTCCCCTCGATCCGGGACGCCCACGAGAGCGCGGCCGAGGCCGCCACCTGGGTCGAGCAGAACTGGTCGACCTGGCTGGCGATCGGTCTGCGCGTCCTGCTGATCGTGGTGATAGCGGCGGTCCTGAGAGTGGTCGTGCGCCGCGCGATCACCAAGCTCATCGACCGGATGAGCCGGACCGGACAGGCGGTGGACGGCTCGTCGCTGGGCGGTCTGCTGGTGAACGCCGAGCGCCGCCGGCAGCGCTCGCAGGCGATCGGCTCGGTGCTGCGGTCGGTGGCCAGCTTCCTGATCGCGGGCACCGCCGCCCTGATGGTCCTGGGCACCTTCGAGATCGATCTGGCCCCGCTGCTGGCGTCCGCCGGTGTCGCGGGCGTCGCCATCGGTTTCGGCGCCCGCAACCTGGTCACCGACTTCCTGTCCGGCGTCTTCATGATCCTGGAGGACCAGTACGGCGTCGGCGACACGATCGACGCGGGTGTCGCCTCCGGCGAGGTCATCGAGGTCGGCCTGCGGGTGACGAAGCTGCGCGGCGACGGCGGCGAGATCTGGTACGTCCGCAACGGCGAGGTCAAGCGCATCGGCAACCTGTCGCAGGGCTGGTCGATGGCCGCGGTGGACGTCACGGTCCGCGCCGACGAGGACCTCGACAAGATCAAGGCCACCCTCGACGAGGTCGCCGAGAAGATGACGAAGGAGGAGCCGTGGAACGAGCTCCTCTGGGGGCCGGTCGAGGTGCTGGGCCTGGACAGCGTGTCGCTGGACTCGATGGTGGTGCGGCTGTCCGCGAAGACCATGCCGGGCAAGTCCGTGACGGTGGAGCGCGAGCTGCGCTGGCGCGTCAAGCGCGCCTTCGACGCCGCCGACATCCCGATCATCGGCCGCCCGGCACCGGCCCCGGACGACGCGCCCGCACCCGACCCCACGGCCACCGTCGCGGCCCCCTCGGCCTACGCCAGCACCAGCTCCCCCCAGTCCCAGGCGGCCACCCCCCTGACGCCCCCCAGCGTGACGAAGTAGCGCCCCACGGGCGGGGCGCGGCGCATCCCCCGCGTCCCCGGGCGGGTGCCCCCGGCCCGGGGGACAGGCCCGCGGGACCGGCCTGCCACCGCCGCGGCAGGCGCCGCGCCGCGCGCCGGGGCGAGCCGCTTGCCGTTGACGGCCGCCTCGCCCGCCGGCCTGGCCGGTTTCCGGTGCGGTGTGAGCGGCCGGTTTGCCCCGGTGGGCCGGACTGGCTTGGATGCCGGGGGCGACGGAGGGCGGGCGGCGGCGGTGAAGACGGTGGGCGAGCGGTCCCTCGGGCGGCGCTTCGGCTGGCTGTGGGCCGCGTACGCGGTGAGCGCGTTCGGCACACGCCTCGCCTTCGACGCGTTCGCGCTGATCGCGGTCCTCGCGCTGCACGCCGGGCCGACCGAGGTGGCCCTGCTGGCGGCCTCGGGCCTCGCGGTGGGCGCGGTGCTCGCGGTGCCGCTCGGCGGCTGGGTCGAGTTCCGCCCGAAGCGGCCGGTGATGGTCGGGGCGGACCTGCTGCGCTGCGCGGCGCTGCTGAGCGTGCCCGTGGCGTACGCGCTGGACGTGCTGAGCCTTGCCCAGCTGCTGGTGGTGTCGGTGCTGACGGCCGCCGCCGACATCACGTTCGGCGCGGCGAGCGGGGCGTTCCTGAAGTCGCTGCTGCCGCCGGAGGACCTGCTCGCGGCCAACAGCCGCTTCGAGGCGACGGCCTGGACGGCGACCGCGCTGGGCCCGCCCCTGGGGGGTGTGGCGATCGGGGTGTTCGGGCCGGTGGCCACGGTCCTGGCGGACGCGGCGAGCTATCTGCTGTCCGCGCTGGGGCTCCGGGCGGTCGGCGGGACCGAGGAGCATCCCGAGCGCCCCGAGCGTCCCGAGGGCGTGCGAGGGTCACGGCTGGACGATCTGCGGGCGGGCTGGCGGCACATCCTCGGCCATGCCGAGCTGCGCCCGCTGTTCCTCAACACGGTGCTGGGGAACGCCCTGATCATGGTGGCGTCCCCGCTCCTCGCGGTGCTGATGCTGGGCCGCCTCGGTTTCACGCCCTGGCAGTACGGGCTGGCCTTCGCCGTGCCGTGCCTGGGCGGTCTGCTGGGCTCCCGGCTGTCGAGGCGGCTGGTCGCCCGGCACGGGCAGCGCCGGGTGCTGCTGGTGGCCGGCACGCTGCGCGCCTGCTGGCCGGTGGGCCTGGCCTTCGTGGGGCCGGGCACGGCCGGTCTGGTGCTGGTGATGGCCGTGGAGTTCGGCCTGATCACCTGTTCCGCGGTGTTCACCCCGGTGCTCGCCACCCGGCGCCTTGAGGGGACCCCGCCGGACCGGGTGACCCGCACCCTGACGGCGTGGTCGGTCACGAGCAAGACGGTGACGGCCGCGATGACCGCGCTGTGGGGCGTGCTGGCGATGCTGACGGGCCCCCGGGCCGCGATCGCGCTCGCCGGTGTCCTGCTGCTGGCGACACCGCTGCTGCTGCCCTGGCGCGAGCGGACGCCCGCCGCCCCGCGTCCCGGCGCTCCGGCCCCTGACGCGCGGCGGCCCGACGTCCCCAGGTGACGAGCGCGTTTCGCCGGACGGAATCCCTTGACTCCGCCTTCCCCACCGGCTTAGTTTCCTCCGCAGCGAATAGGAAACTTTCCTAACAGTGATCACGCGGGGCGTCCAGGATGGACGTCACCCGGTGATCACTGGGAAGCTGGGCAGCCGAGAGGCAGGTGTCGCACCCCATGGCAGGAACCGCCGGTACGCCGGGCACCCCGCGCGTCCTGCGCGCCATGAACGACCGCGCCGCCCTGGACCTCCTCCTGGAGCACGGGCCGCTGTCGCGCACGCGGATCGGCAAGCTCACCGGCCTCTCCAAGCCGACCGCCTCCCAGCTGCTGGCCCGCCTGGAGGCCGCCGGCCTGGTCCTGGCCACCGGCACCACGGAAGGCCGGCCCGGCCCCAACGCACAGCTCTACGAGGTGAACCCCCGCGCCGCGTACGCCGCCGGCCTCGACGTCACCCCGGAGCGCGTCCTCGCCGCCGTGGCCGACGTCACCGGCCGCACCGTCGGCTCGTACGAACTGCCCACCCCCGGCAGACGCCCGGCCCAGCCGGTCGTGCGGCAGGTCACCGACGCCCTCGACGGGGCCGTGAAGGCGGCGGGCCTGACCCGGGCCGACGTCCACCGGCTCGTCATCGGCACCCCCGGCGCCTTCGACCCCAACACGGGCCGTCTGCGCTACGCCTCCCACCTGCCCGGCTGGCACTCCCCCGCGCTGCTCGACGAACTCGCCGCGGCGCTCCCGATGCCCGTCGAGTACGAGAACGACGTCAACCTCGCGGCGGTGGCCGAGCAGCGGCTCGGCGCGGCCCGCGGCCACGAGGACTTCGTACTGCTGTGGAACGAGGGCGGTCTCGGCGCCGCCCTCGTCCTCGGCGGCCGGCTGCACCGCGGCTGGACCGGCGGCGCGGGCGAGGTCGGCTTCCTGCCCGTGCCGGGCGCCCCCCTCGTCCGCCAGGTGACCAAGGCCAACAGCGGCGGCTACCAGGAGCTGGCCGGCTCCCAGGCCGTCCCCCGCCTCGCCCGTGAACTCGGCGTCCCGGACATCCCGTCGGGGCCGTACGCCGAGGTCGCCGCCGCCCTCGTCGAACGGGCCGCCGCCCGGGACGACGGCCCCCACCGGCAGCTCCTGGAGACCTACGCGACCCGGCTGGCCACCGGTCTGGCCTCCCTGGTCTCCGTCCTCGACCCGGAACTCGTCGTCCTCAGCGGCGCCTCGCTGACCGCCGGCGGGGACACCCTGCGCACCCTCGTCCAGGACGAGCTGGAGGAACTGGCCGCGTCCCGGCCCCGGCTCGTCGTCGGCGACGTCCGTGAACACCCCGTGCTCCGGGGCGCGTTGGAGAGCGCCCTCGCCGCCACCCGTGACGAGGTCTTCGACACCTCGCGCTGACCCGCACCCGCTCCCGCACCACCCACACCCACCCCGTCCCGCCCTTGGGAGACCTCGCCATGCCCGGAAAGTCCAGGAACGTCATATCCTCGATGCCCCGCCGGTCCGCGGCGGCCCTCGCCGCGTCCGCCTCCCTGGCCCTGCTCGCCACGGCCTGTACGGGCTCCTCGGAGGCCGGCGCGCACGACGACCCGAACGCCCGCACCACGATCACCTTCTGGCACGGCTGGAGCGCGCCCGCCGAGGTGAAGGCGATCCAGGCGAACGTCGACGCGTTCGAGAAGGCCCACCCGAACATCACGGTGAAGGTCGTCGGCAACATCAACGACGACAAGCTCAACCAGGCGCTGCGCGCCGGCGGTTCGAACGGACCCGACGTCGTGTCGTCGTTCACGACCTCCAACGTCGGCAAGTTCTGCTCCTCCGGCGCCTTCCTCGACCTCGAGCCCTTCATCGAGAAGTCGAAGCTCGACCTCGGCAAGCTGATCCCGAAGCCGATGCTGGACTACACCCAGTTCGAGGGCACCCGCTGCGCGCTGCCGCTGCTCGGCGACGCCTACGGGCTCTACTACAACAAGGACGCCTTCGAGAAGGCGGGCATCACGTCCCCGCCCAAGACCTGGTCGGAGTTCGCGGAGGTCGCGAAGAAGCTCACGAAGACCAAGGGCGACGGCTACGAGCAGCTCGGCTTCATGCCGACGTACCACGGCTACGAGACGGTCGTGGACCACTACATGTCCCAGTGGGACCACGCCTACTTCGCCAAGGACGGCAAGTCCAACATCGCCAAGGACCCGGCGTTCGCCGAGATGTTCACGTACCAGAAGAAGCTCGTCGACGACCTCGGGGGCTTCGCGAAGCTGGAGAAGTACCGCAACACCTTCGGCGACGAGTGGGGCGCCAAGCACCCCTTCCACACCGGCCAGGTGGCCATGCAGCTCGACGGCGAGTGGCGGCTCGGCATGGCGCAGGACGCCGGCGCGGACTTCGAGATCGGCACCGCGCCGCTGCCCGTCGCCGACGACGAGGTGGACGAGTACGGCAAGGGCTTCCTCTCCGGCACGATCATCGGCATCGCCCCGCGCAGCGAGAAGCAGAACGCGGCCTGGGAGCTGGTGAAGTACCTGACGACCGACACCGCGGCCGTCGTGTCCTTCGCCAACGCCATCCACAACGTGCCCTCCACCTTCGAGGCGCTGAAGTCGCCCGACCTGAAGGTGGACCCCGGCTTCAAGACGTTCCTGGACATCGCGCAGAACCCGCACTCCAACACCCCGCCGGCGTCCGTCAACGGCTCCACGTACCAGACCACGCTCCAGGACTTCGGCTTCCAGTACGAGTCCGGCAAGGTGAAGGACCTGAAGGCCGGTCTGGAGAAGACCGCGCAGCAGATCGACACCGACATCGAGCAGGCGAAGTAGCCCCCGATGGCGACGTACACACTCCGCGCGAAGCGCCGCAGGTCGGCGCTTCGGACGGTGGCCTTCCTGTCACCGTGGCTGATCGGGTTCGGCGTCTTCTTCGCCTATCCGCTGGTGTCCACCGTGTACTTCTCGCTGATGAGGTACGACGGCTTCGGCACCCCCGCGTTCCGCGGCCTGGACAACTGGTCCTACGTCTTCCAGGACTACCCGATGTTCTGGCCGGCGCTGCGCAACACGCTCTGGCTGGTGCTGGTCATGGTGACCTGCCGGGTGGTGTTCGGGCTGGGCGTCGGACTGCTCATCACGAAGATCAGGACCGGCGTCGGGGTCTTCCGCACCCTGTTCTACCTGCCCTACCTCGCCCCGCCGGTCGCCGCGACGCTGGCCTTCGTCTTCCTGCTCAACCCCGGCACCGGACCCGTCAACTCCGTGCTGGACGGGCTCGGTCTGCCCACGCCCGGCTGGTTCACCGACCCCGCCTGGTCCAAGCCGGCCCTGACCGCGCTCGCGCTGTGGGGGGTGGGCGACCTCATGGTCATCTTCATGGCCGCCCTGCTCGACGTGCCGAAGGAGCAGTACGAGGCCGCCGAACTCGACGGCGCCTCGGCCTGGCAGCGGTTCCGGTACGTGACCCTGCCGAACATCTCGCCGATCGTGATGTTCGCCGTCGTCACCGGGGTCATCCAGACCATGCAGTACTACACACAGCCGCTGGTCGCCGGGAAGGTCGCCTCCGGTGTCATCGGCGGCTCCGGCCAGCAGTTCGAGCCGGGCTACCCCGACAAGTCGACGCTGACCCTCCCCCAGCTCGTCTACAACCTCGGCTTCCAGCGCTTCGACTACGGCTCCGCCTGTGTGGTCGCGCTCGTCCTCTTCGCCCTCGCCATGGCGTTCACCGCGCTGCTGATGCGACGCCGGGGCGGACTGATCCAGGCAGGTGACCGGTCATGACCCAGGTGCTGGAACGGCCCGCCCCGCCGGCCGCCCCGACCGCCGCCGAACGCACCGCGCGCCGCCGGGCGGTGCTGGAGTGGATCGCCGTGCACTCCCTGGGCGTCGCGGCCGCCCTGTTCTTCGTCCTGCCGTTCGTGTTCGTCGTCCTGACGTCGCTGATGAGCGACCAGCAGGCGCTGACCCGTGACCTGATCCCGCGGACCTGGGAGTGGGGCAACTACGCCCAGGTGTTCGACACCCCCGGCTTCCTGACCTGGTGGCGCAACACGCTGCTGTACGCCGGGCTGGGCACGGTCCTCACCGTCGTCTCGTCCGTCCCGGTGGCGTACGCGCTCGCCAAGTTCCGCTTCCGGGGCCGGAATCTGACGCTCATGCTGGTCATCTCGATGATGATGCTGCCGCCGCAGGTCGTCATCATCCCGATGTACCTGTTCTGGGCGAAGCAGCTGGACCTGTCGGGCACGCTGTGGCCGCTGATCATCCCGATGGCGTTCGGGGACGCGTTCTCGATCTTCCTGCTGCGCCAGTTCCTCACCACCATCCCCGACGAGTACCTGGACGCGGCGAAGGTCGACGGCTGCGGCGAACTGCGCACCCTGCTGCGGGTGGTGCTGCCCATGGCGAAACCGGGTATCGCCGCAGTGGCCCTCTTCCAGTTCTTCTACGCCTGGAACGACTACTTCGGGCCGCAGATCTACGCGTCCGAGAACCCGGGCGCCTGGACGCTGTCGTACGGACTGGAGTCGTTCAAGGGGGCGCACCACACCGACTGGAACCTCACCATGGCGGCGACCGTCCTGGTCATGGCCCCCGTGATCCTCGTGTTCTTCCTCGCCCAGAAGGCGTTCGTAGAGGGCGTCACGCTCACCGGAGTAAAGGGTTGAATCTCAAGTGAAACTCACCGTGGTCGGCGGAGGCTCGACCTACACGCCGGAACTCATCGACGGCTTCGCGCGTCTCCGCGACACCCTGCCCATCGAGGAACTGGTCCTGACGGACCCGGCGACGGACCGCCTGGAGCTGGTCGGCGGTCTCGCCCGCCGTATCTTCGCCCGCCAGGCCCACGCCGGAAGGATCACCACGACGACCGACCTGGACGCGGCCGTCGACGGGACCGACGCGGTCCTGCTCCAGCTGCGCGTCGGCGGCCAGGCGGCCCGGCAGCAGGACGAGACCTGGCCCCTGGAGTGCGGCTGCGTCGGCCAGGAGACCACCGGCGCCGGCGGTCTCGCGAAGGCCCTGCGCACGGTGCCGGTCGTCCTGGACATCGCCGAGCGGGTCCGGCGCGCCAACCCGGGCGCCTGGATCATCGACTTCACCAACCCGGTCGGCATCGTCACCCGCGCCCTGCTCCAGGAGGGGCACCGGGCGGTCGGCCTGTGCAACGTGGCGATCGGCTTCCAGCGCAAGTTCGCCGCCCTGCTCGGCGCCTCCCCCGCCGACCTCCACCTCGACCACGTCGGCCTCAACCACCTCACCTGGGAGACCGGGGTGCGCCTGGGCGGCCCCGAGGGCGCCGACGTCCTGCCGAAGCTGCTCGCCGAGCACGGCGACGCCCTGGCCGCCGACCTCCATCTGCCCCGTGTCCTGCTGGACCGGCTGGGCGTCGTCCCGTCCTACTACCTGCGCTACTACTACGCCCACGACGCGGTCGTCCGGGAGATGCGCACCAAGCCGTCCCGCGCCGCCGAGGTGGCCGCGATGGAGCGAGAACTGCTCGCCCTGTACGCCGACCCCGCGCTCGACGAGAAGCCGGAGCTGCTGTCCAAGCGGGGCGGGGCGTACTACTCGGAGGCGGCGGTGGACCTCGCGGCCGCCCTGCTGAACGGCGCCGGCAGCCCCCACCAGGTGGTGAACACCCTGAACCGGGGCACGCTGCCCTTCCTCCCCGACGACGCGGTGATCGAGGTGCAGGCGGCCGTCGGCCAGGACGGCCCGGCGCCGCTGCCCGTGCCCCGCCTCGACCCGCTGTACGCGGGTCTGATGGCGCAGGTGACGTCCTACGAGGACCTGGCGCTGTCCGCCGCCCTGCGCGGCGGCCGGGACCGGGTGTTCCGGGCGCTCCTCGCGCACCCCCTCGTCGGCCAGTTCGAGTACGCCGAGAAGCTCACCGACGAGCTGATCGCACACAACCGGGAGCACCTCGCGTGGGCATGACCGCACGTGTCCTCGCCGTCGACGCGGGCAACAGCAAGACCGACGTCGCCGTCGTGGCGGGCGACGGCACCGTCCTGGCCACCGCCCGCGCGGGAGGCTTCCGGCCGCCCGCCGTGGGCGTCGAGCAGGCGATGGACACGCTCGCCGGGGCCGTCGAGGAGGCGTTCACGGCCGCGGGCGTGACCTCCGCCGACCAGGTGTCGGCCTGTCTGGCCAACGCCGACCTTCCGGTGGAGGAGGAGACCCTGGCGGCCGCGCTGCACGCACGCGCGTGGGGCGCCCGCGTGGAGGTCCGCAACGACACCTTCGCGATCCTGCGCGCCGGGGTCGCCGAGCCCCGCGGGGTGGCCGTCGTCTGCGGCGCCGGCATCAACTGCGTGGGCATGACCCCGGACGGGCGCACCGCCCGCTTCCCGGCGCTCGGGCGGCTGTCCGGGGACTGGGGCGGCGGCTGGGGCCTGGCGGAGGAGGCGCTGTGGCACGCGGCCCGCGCGGAGGACGGGCGGGGCGCGGCCACGTCCCTGGCCGAGACGCTGCCCGCGCACTTCGGGCTGCCCTCCATGTACGCGCTGATCGAGGCCCTGCATCTGGGACACCTCCCGGAGCGGCGCCGGCACGAGCTGGCACCGGTGCTCTTCGCCACGGCCGCGTCCGGCGACCCGGTCGCGCGGTCCCTCGTCGACCGGCTGGCCGACGAGGTGGTCACCATGGCGACGGTCGCCCTGACCCGGCTCGGTCTGCTGGAGGAGGAGACCCCGGTCCTGCTCGGCGGCAGCGTCCTGGCGGCCCGGCATCCCCAACTGGACGACGGGATACGGGACCTGCTGGCCGCCCGCGCCCCCAAGGCCGTACCGGAGGTGGTGGCGGCGCGTCCGGTGCTGGGCGCGGCCCTGCTCGGGCTGGACGCGGTGGGCGCCCCGGAGGAGGTGCACGCCCGGCTGCGGCGGCACTTCGAGCCGTAGGCCGCCCCCGCCCCCCGGACATGCCCCCCGCACTCCTCCCACACCCGGCGCGACGAGGTGGAACCGAACCGATTCCCACGGCGTTCTCATGGGCAGGGGGTGGTGCGGGGGCTTGTTCGGCGGTGCCGGGGGCCGGGGCCGCCGCCGTGACCGGACCAGGATCGGTCGGGGCCGGTGCGTTCGCCGGTCCGCGCGGCGATACCGGCCCGCGACGGATGGCCATGGGGGAGGTCGGCATGACACGGACACCGGGCGGCAGCGCGCCGCCACCACCGGGCCGGGAGCCGGCCCCGAGCGTGCCGGCGCTGCCGTCCGTGCCGCCCCGACCGGGGCCTCCCGCACCGGAGTCGGCGCCCGCCTCCGCCGCGCCGGCGCCCGTCCCGCGGGCCCGCCGCACCGCGTTCGCGGAGGGCTTCGACCAGCTCCGGGCGGCCGCCACGACCGAGCCGGGCCGGCTGCGCATCCTCGGTGCCGTCCTCGCGTTGCTCGTCGTCGCGTTCGGCGCCGTCTCCGCCTGGCAGATGACCGAGCGGACGGCCGCCGCCGACGACGTCCTGCACCGCAGCCAGCCGCTCAGCTCCGACGCCGCCGACATCTACCGCTCCCTGGCCGACGCGAACACCGCGGCGGCCAGCGGCTATCTGGCGGGCCTCCAGGAGAAGCCGGCGATGCGCGCGGGCTACGAGAGGGACATCCGCACGGCCGCCGCCAAGCTCGTCACCGCCGCCGCCAACTCCGAACCGGGCTCGGAATCGGCCCGCACGATCGCCTCGCTGAGCCGGCTGCTGCCCGAGTACAACGGCCTGGTGGAGACGGCGCGGGCCAACAACCGCCAGGGCTACCCGGTCGGCGGCGCCTATCTGCGCGCGGCCAACGAGATGATGCAGCAGCGGATGCTGCCGGCCGCGGAGAAGCTGTACCGCACGGAGAACGGCCGCCTCGGCGCCGACTACGCCGACGCCCGGTCCTTCCCCTGGGCCTCGCTCGGTCTCGGCGTGCTCGCGCTGGCCGCCCTGGGATGGGCCCAGCACCGCACCTACCGGCGCACCAACCGGGTCCTCAACCACGGCCTCGTGACCGCCACGGCCGCCGCCACCGTCGGCCTGCTGTGGCTGACGGTGAGCCACACCGTGGCCCGCGCGGGCCTCGACGACTCCTACGAGCACGGCGTGCGCTCCCTGACGGTGCTGCACGAGGCCCGGATCGCCTCCCTGACCGCCCGCAGCGACGAGAACCTCACCCTGGTCCGCCGCGGCGCCGACACCCGCACCCTGGAGGACGGCAGCTCGGTCGACACCTACGAGTGGGGCTACGACCGCCAGATCGACGCCCTGCGCACCGCGCTCGCGCGCGCGGCGGACCTCGCCGACGACGCGGCGGGCAGCAAGCCCGTACGGGACGCGAACGGCTTCATGAAGGTCTGGAAGGACCGCCACGACCTCGCCCGCGCGGACAACGACTCCGGGAACTACCAGGCGGCCCGCGACCGCGTCATCGGCACCGCGAAGGAGCCGACGAGCGTGTGCTTCGACAACGTCGACAAGGCGCTGGCGACCGCGCTCACCCATGAACAGGGCGAGTTCCGGCGGGCCGCGGGCGATGGCCGGGACGCGCTGACGGGCGTTCCGGCCGGTGCCGCCGTCCTCGCGGTGCTGGGCGCGGCGGGCGCGGTCCTCGGCATCGGCCGCAGGCTGTCGGAGTACCGGTGAGAGGGGGCAGGACGATGCACGCACACACCGGCGCCCGGGCCGGCTCCGCCCGGTGGTGGCGGCGCCTGCGGGCGGGGCTGCGCGGCTGGGGCGGCGTCGGCGCGATGGCCCTCCTGTGCGCCCTGGCGGTGACCGCGGCGCTGCTGCTGCCCCTGTCCCAGTCCGCCGGCGACTCCACCGCCCCGACCGGGCACGGGGTCACCCACGCCGGGCAGGCCGCGGCCGGGAAGTGCGAGGACCCGCAGGACCGGAGCCTGTCTCCGTCCGGCGGCGGGAAGACCCCGGTCGTCGACGCGATCAAGGCCCGCGAGGACCGGCGTCTGGTCGTCGGCGTCGACACCAACAGCTACCGCTGGGGCTACCTCGACCCGAACAACCCCTCGGGCGCGCTGGAGGGGTTCGACATCGATCTGGTGCACCGGATCGCCGAGGACATCCTGGGCGACCGGGACGCGGTGCGGTTCAAGGCCATCCCGACCAGCCGGCGGATCGAGGCGATCGAGAAGGGGGAGGTCGACATGGTCGTGCGCACCATGACGATCACCTGTGACCGGCTGGACCATGTCGCCTTCTCCGCGCCCTACTTCGTGACCGGTCAGCAGGTCCTCGCGCCCAAGACGTCGCAGGTCACCGGCTTCGACGCGTCCCTGGCGGACCGCAAGGTGTGCTCGGCCCGGGGATCGACCGCGTACGACAACCTCGAAGCGGGCAGGAAGGAAGGCGTCCTGCCCGCCTCCACCGACATCCGCACCACCGTCCCCAACCAGCTCGACTGCCTGGTCAAACTGCAGTTGGGGGAGGTCGACGCGGTCGTCACGGACGGCGCGCTGGCGGCGAGCCAGGCGGCGCAGGATCCGGCCGTCGAGCTCAAGGGCGGCCTGTTCACTGACGAGTACTACGGAGTGGCGATGAAAAGGGGATCCGACGATCTGGTCCGCCGGGTCAACCGGATCCTGGAGGAGTACGTCGAGGACGGCGGCTGGGCGGCGTCGTACGAGAAGTGGCTCCACCCGACCATGGACACGGACGGCGGGAAGTCGGCGTCGGCGACCCCGCCGGAGGCCCACTACAGGTAGGCGGCCCGCGGGCGCGGGACGGCACGGACAGACGACTGACGGAACTCAACGCAGCGAGAGGTGATCGATGGGCGTCACGGACCCCGCCGGGCCGGTGATGGACCGGGACGAGGTGGACCGTGCGCTGGCGCGGCTCGGCCAGGAGCACGAGGCGATCGAGACCTCGCTGCTCGCCCTCCAGGACCACGCGGGCCGCAGACTCCTCGAAGGGGCCGAGCTGACCGGCGTGACCAAGGAGCGCTGGACGTCCGTGGAGGCGTCGATCACGCTGCTGTGGGCGTACTTCGACGCCTACACGGGCGCGCTGCGCTCGGCGCGCGAGATCCGCTCCCGGCGCCGCTGGTCCAGCCGCGAGGATCTGGCGGAGCTGACGGAGCTGCTGCGCGGCGAGTGTGTGACGGTGGCCGACTCGCCGTCCCTGCCGGGCGGTCCGGGTCTGCTGAGCGAGCGGTTCTCCCTGGCCGCGCTCGTGGACCGGATGAACGGGCTGTACGCGACCTCGCTGGACATGGTCGTGGCCGCCGACGCCGTCTGGTCCGCGCTGCCCGCCCGCATCGATCTGCTCGCCGCCGAGCTCCAGCGCACCCGCCGCCTCGCGCACTCCGTCGGGGTGCGCCCCGGCGAGCATCCGGCGGGCGACGACCTGGAGCGGATCACGCGCACGCTGACCCGGCTGCGCGCCGAGGTGGTGTCGGACCCGCTGGCCTACTGGGTGCCGGCGAAGGGCAGTTCGGCGCCGGGCGGCGGCCGCCCGGACACCACCGTGTACGACCGTGAGGCGCGCGCCCTGGAGGACGTGCGCCGGGAGATCGACGCGGTCCTGACGGTCCGCCAGGACGCCGAGCAGCGTCTGGTGCGGCTGCGGGACGTGCTCTCCCGCGCGGACCGCACGCTCGCCGAGGCCCGCACCGCGCGCGGCGAGGTGCTGGCGAAGATCGCCGCGACCGAGGTGCCGGTCGTCAGCGGTCCCCCGACGGTGCTCCAGGAGCAGCTGGCGACGGCCGCCGAGTACCGCAGGCAGGCCCAGTGGCACCGGCTGTCCCCGCTGCTGGAGTCCCTGGAGCAGAAGGCGGAGGACGAACTGCTGCGCGCGCGTGAGTCGCTGACGGCGGTCACCGCGCCGCTGGCGGTCCGCGCCGAGCTGCGCGGCCGCCTGGACGCGTACAGGGCGAAGGTGGCCCGGCACGGCCTCGCGGAGGACCCGCTGCTGGTCGAGCGCTACGACGCGGCGCGCCGCATGCTGTGGAGCGCGCCCTGCGACCTGCGCGTCGCCGAGCAGGCGGTCCTGCGCTACCAGCAGGCGGTGGCCGAGCTGCTCGGCGGCGCCGGTGGCCGCATCCCGGGTCCGCGCACCCCCGAGGACGGGGCGGGGAGCGGGACATGAGGGGCAGGGGGGACACATGAGCCAGGCGGGGCAGACCTGTCAGCGCCCGGACTGCGCCGGGCGGTACGAGGACATGGGCGGTGGCGAGCTGTACTGCGACACCTGCGGCCTGGCCCCGGTCGTCTCGGCGGCCGGCACGGTCGGCTCGCCGCCCACCGGGGTCGCGGCGGGCGGCAAGGGCGCCTCGGGCAGCGGCGGTTCGGGCTCCACCGGCCGGGGCGGCTCGCGCACGTCCTCCCGGACGTCGCGGTCCTCGCGGTCCCGGCGCTCGGTGTCCGGGCGGCTGTCGCGCGCGGTGTCCGGGCGGTCCACGGGCCGTTCGGTGTCCGTGCGCAGCTCGGGTTCCACGTCCGGCTCCAGCGGGCGCGGGCGGCTCGGCGCCGGGCTGGTCCAGGTGCCGGACGTGCCGCGGCCCGACCCGCGCGCGATGGTGCTGGAGACGGCGGAGGTGCCGGAGCGCAAGCGGTTCTGCTCCCGCTCCGACTGCGGCGCGCCCGTCGGCCGGGCCCGCGGCGACCGGCCGGGCCGCACCGAGGGGTTCTGCACGAAGTGCGGCCACCCGTACTCGTTCGTGCCCAAGCTGCGCGCCGGGGACGTCGTGCACGGCCAGTACGAGGTCGTGGGCTGCCTCGCGCACGGCGGGCTGGGCTGGATCTACCTGGCCGTGGACCGGGCGGTGTCGGACCGCTGGGTGGTGCTCAAGGGCCTGCTGGACACCGGTGACCAGGACGCGATGGCGGCGGCGATATCGGAGCGGCGGTTCCTCGCGGAGATCGAGCACGCCAACATCGTGCGGATCTACAACTTCGTCGAGCACCTCGACCAGCGCACCGGCTCCCTCGACGGCTACATCGTGATGGAGTACGTCGGCGGCAAGTCCCTGAAGGAGATAGCGAACGCGCGCCGTACGGAGGCGGGCCGCCGCGACCCGCTGCCGGTGGAGCAGGCGTGCGCGTACGGTATCGAGGCCCTGGAGGCCCTCGGGCATCTGCACAGCCGCAACCTGCTGTACTGCGACTTCAAGGTCGACAACGCCATCCAGACCGAGGACCAGCTCAAGCTGATCGACATGGGCGCGGTGCGCAGGATGGACGACGACGAGTCGGCCGTCTACGGCACGGTCGGCTACCAGGCACCGGAGGTCGCGGAGGTCGGCCCGTCGGTCGCCTCGGACCTCTACACGGTCGCCCGCACCCTGGCCGTGCTGTCCTTCGACTTCCAGGGCTACACGAACGTCTACGCCGACTCGCTGCCCGACCCGGACCACATCGACGTGTTCCGCCGGTACGAGTCCTTCTACCGGCTCCTGGTCCGCGCG
Source organism: Streptomyces sp. SS1-1 (assembly GCF_008973465.1). Classification (NCBI taxonomy): domain Bacteria; kingdom Bacillati; phylum Actinomycetota; class Actinomycetes; order Kitasatosporales; family Streptomycetaceae; genus Streptomyces; species Streptomyces sp. SS1-1. The sequence continues at coordinate 2,501,949 of NZ_WBXN01000004.1, forward strand.
ACCGACCCCGACCCGGCCCGCCGTTTCGCCTCCGCGCAGGAGATGGCGGAGCAGCTGACGGGGGTGCTGCGCGAGGTCGTCTCGGTCCAGTCGGGCCGGGCGCGGCCCGCGCTGTCCACCCTGTTCGGGCCGGAGGTGCGGGTCACCGACACCGTGCTGTTCCCGGAGGCGGCCGGGGAGGTCTCCCGGCTGGGGGCGCGCCCGGTGCCGGCCCGCGGGAGCGCCGCACGCCGCACACCGGACGTGACCGCGCCGGCCCCCGCGCGGATCGTCAAGGAGGCCGACGCCCCCGCCGCCGCGCTGGCGCTGCCGGTGCCGCGCGTCGACCCCGCGGACCCCAACGCCGGTTTCCTCGCGGGCCTGCTGACCAGCGCCCCGGCCGAGCTGCTCGGCGCGCTCGCCGCCGTACCGGCGCCGTCGACGGAGTCCCGGCTGCGGCAGGTACGGGCCCGGCTGGAGAGCGGCGACACGGCCGCCGCGCACGAGGCCCTGCTGAAGCTGGAGGACGAGCACCCCGACGACTGGCGGGTCGTCTGGTACCGGGGCGTGGCCGCGCTGGTCACCGGGGACCACGCGGGGGCCGCGCTCGCGTTCGACGCGATCTACGACGCCTTCCCCGGGGAGCTCGCCCCGAAGCTGGCGCTCGCCCTGTGCGCCGAGGTGCTGGGCCAGTTGGACAACGCCGCCGAGTACTACCGGCTCGTGTGGACGACCGACCCCAGCCATGTCGGCGCCGCCTTCGGCCTGGCCCGCGTCCAGGTCGCGACGGGGGACCGCCGGGGTGCCGTGGCGACCCTGGAGTCCGTCCCGGAGAGCTCGATCCACTACACGGCGGCCCGCGTCGCGGCCGTCCGGGCCCGGCTGCGTCAACGCACCGCGGTCGCCGGGGACGTACCGTTCCTGGACGACCTGACGGCCGCGGCGGGGCAGGTGGAGGCGCTGGACGCGTACGGCCTGGACCCGGCGCGCCGGGAGCAGTTGTCGGCGGAAGTGCTCGGTGCGGCGCTGGACTGGATACTCTCCGGTGGCCAGGGTTCCGCCCCGTCCGCCCCCGGAGGACGGACGCTGCTCGGCAGTGGCCTGGACGAACGGGGGCTGCGGTTCGGCCTGGAGCGCTCGTACCGCATGCTGGCCCGGCTGGCCCCGGGCGGCGAGGAGAGGATCGACCTGGTGGAACGTGCCAACCGTTACCGCCCCCGGACGTGGGTGTAGTTGATGTCGCAGATGCCCCAGTTGTCCGCCTGCCCGAGCTGCGCCTGGCCGCTCGACTCGGGTGACCGTTTCTGCGGTGCGTGCGGATACGACCTGTCCACCGTGCCCGCACGGCCGGACGACCACCCCACCATCGCCCTGAACGGCTCCGCCGCCCCGGGCACCGGGACCGGCGGCCACGACCTGCCGCCGGGCACGCCTCCCCCGCCGCCGGTGCCGCCGCCCGGCATCCCGGCCCCCACCGCGCCCGAGCCCGGCCCGCCCCCGTTCCCGGCCCAGGCCGGCGAGAGCGACCCCGCCCCGCGCACCCCGACCGTGCCGGACGGCGTCCCCGTCCCGGCCGAGTCCCCCGAGACGCCGTCCTCAGGGGTGCGCCTCGACCGCCCGGCCGAACCCGACACGTACGCCCTGCAGGCCCCCGACCCCCGGGTGAGCGCCGGAGCGGCCACCCCGCCCGAAGGCGTCAAGGTGTGCGTCGCCTGCCGCGCCGGCCGGGTCGACCGCGACGGCTACTGCGAGAACTGCGGCCACGCCCAGCCCCGCGAACGGGACCACATGGAGCAGGAGGCCGGCCCGGTCGCCGCCGTCAGCGACCGCGGGCTGCGCCACCACCGCAACGAGGACGCGTTCGCCGTCGCCTGCACCACCCTGCCCGACGGGCGTCCGGCGACCCTGGCCATGGTCTGCGACGGGGTGTCCTCGGCGACCCGCCCCGACGACGCCTCCCTGGCGGCGGCCCGCGCCTCCACCGAGTCGCTGCTGGCCGCGCTGCCCCGCGGCACCCATCCGCAGCAGGCCCTCCAGGAGGCGATCGTCGCCGCCTCCAACGCGGTGAACGCGCTCGCCGCCGAACCGGCCACGGCCCGCGAGCAGGCCCCCCACCAGAACGCCCCGGCGTGCACGATCGTCGGCTCGATCGTCACCCCCGACCTGCTGGTCGTCGGCTGGGTCGGGGACAGCCGCGTCTACTGGGTCCCGGCCGACCGCTCCGCTCCCCCGGCCCGCCTCACCGAGGACGACTCCTGGGCCGCGCAGATGGTCGCGGCGGGCCTGATGAACGAGGCCGAGGCGTACGCCGACGAGCGGGCCCACGCCATCACGGGCTGGCTGGGCGCGGACGCGTACGAACTGGAGCCGCACACCGCGTCCTTCAAGCCGGACCGCCCGGGGGTCGTCGTGGTCTGCACGGACGGCCTGTGGAACTACGCCGAGGCCGCCGAGCACATGGCCGAGATCGTCCCGGCCGACGCCGCCACGCGCCCCCTGCACGCCGCCCGGGTGCTCGTGGGGCACGCCCTCGACGGCGGCGGGCACGACAACGTAACAGTGGCCGTCCTGCCGTTCCCGGCACCGCCGGCAGGGGCAGGATCGGCCTGAGGCCTGCCGCGGGGACGGCCTCGACGGACCGGAGGGGACCGGTCCGTCGGCAGCCATGACCCCAGCACGGGGTCGTTCAGGGGGATTTGAGAGCAATGGCCAACTTCTCGAAACCAAGCGTGCCGCGGTTCTCGGTGGACGTGTACCAGAACGAGTACCTGCCGGACGGCGGCACCCAGGTCGACGCGATCGTCACGGTCACCTCCACGGGGGGCGGCACCCTCGCCGGCGCGCCCGCCGCGGCCCGCCCCGCCGGACCGGACACGGACGCGGCCGTCGCGCTCATGGTCGACTGCTCCGGCTCGATGGACTACCCGCCGACCAAGATGCGCAACGCCCGCGACGCCACCGCCGCCGCCGTCGACACCCTGCGCGACGGCGTCCACTTCGCCGTGATCGGCGGCACCCATGTGGCCAAGGAGGTGTACCCGGGCGGCGGCCGGCTCGCCGTCGCCGACGCCACCACCCGCGAGCAGGCCAAGCAGGCGCTGCGCAAGCTGTACGCGGGCGGCGGCACCGCCATCGGCACCTGGCTGCGCCTCGCCGACCGGCTCCTGTCCTCCGCCGACGTCGCCATCCGGCACGGCATCCTGCTGACCGACGGCCGCAACGAGCACGAGTCGGCCGAGGACCTGCGGGCCGCGCTGGACGCCTGTGCCGGGCGGTTCACCTGTGACGCACGGGGCGTGGGCACCGACTGGGAAGTGAAAGAAGTCACATCGATCGCCTCCGCCCTCCTCGGCAGCGCCGACATCGTCGCCGACCCCGCCGGTCTCGCCGCCGACTTCACGCGGATGATGGAGAACGCGATGGGCAAGGAGGTCGCGGACGTCGCGCTGCGGGTGTGGACCCCGGTCGGCACCACGATCCGGTTCGTGAAGCAGGTCGCGCCCACCGTCGAGGACCTGACCGGCCGCCGCACCGAGGCGGGACCGCGCGCCGGCGACTACCCCACGGGCTCCTGGGGCGACGAGTCCCGTGACTACCACGTATGCGTGGAGGTCCCGGCTGCCGGCCTGGGCCGGGAGATGCTGGCCGCACGGGTCTCCCTGGTCGTGCCCCGACCGGACGGAAGTGCTCAGAACCTGGACGCACAAGGTCTCGTACGGGCGGTTTGGACCGACGACATGACCGCTTCGACGTCGATCAACCCCCAAGTCGCGCACTACACCGGCCAAGCCGAACTGGCCCAGGCCATCCAGGAAGGGATGGATCTTCGTAAAGCGGGCGATATCGATGGAGCAACGGCCAAACTGGGCCGCGCCGTTCAGCTCGCCGGGGCCTCCGGAAACGCGGATACGGCGAAACTCCTTGCGAAGGTGGTGGACGTGGTCGATGTCGCGACGGGTACTGTGCGACTGAAGGCGAAGGTCGCGGAGGCCGACGAGATGACACTCGAGACGCGGTCGACAAAGACTGTTCGTGTAAAGAAGTGACCAGCAGGACCCAGTAGAAGCAGCGAGCCTGGCCCCTCGGGGTGGGAAGAAATCCGGTCGGGAACGACCGGAAAGGAGAGGGGGAAGCGCCGACATGCCGACCTGCCCGAACGGACACCAGTCGGGTTCCGACGACTGGTGCGAGGTCTGCGGTCACCGCATGGCCGGTGCCGTACCTCCCCCTCCGCCGCCGCCCCCGCCCGCCGGCGGCTACGGCTTCCCGCCGCCCGGTGGCCCCGGCGGCCCCGGTGGTCACCCCGGCCAGCAGCAGGGTGGGCGCCCGCCCATGCCCGGCCGTCCGGAGCCCGAGCTCTGCCCGCAGTGCCGCACGCCCCGTGAGGGCGGTGCGCCGTTCTGCGAGGAGTGCCGGTGGAACTTCCTGACGAACACGGCGACCTCGTACACGCCCGCCGCCCCGCGCCCCCCGGCGCCCGGCGGCCCCGGCCTGCCCTCGCACTTCCAGCAGCAGTCCGGTCCCCCGCCGTCGTTCGGCGGCGGTGACTCCTACGACTACCAGGGCTCGCGCCCGTCCCAGGTGAACCGCCCCGCGGAGCCGATCCCGCCGTTCGGCGCGGACCCGCAGGGGCCGGGCGGCCCGGGCCGCGGCGGCCAGGGCGGTCCCGGTGGGCCCGGGGGTCCCGGCGGCCATGGCGGCCCCGGTGGCCCTGGCGGCTTCGGTGGCGGTCCGGGCGGCCCCGGTGGTCCCGGTGGCGGTCCCGGTGGTCCCGGTGGCTTCGGCGACCCCTCGCGGCAGGCTCCCCCGCCGCCCGCCCCCACGCAGCCCGGCCCCGGCGCGAGCGGTGGCGCCCCGCAGGCGTTCCACCCGGCCGGTCCCGGCCCCTCGGCCCCGCAGGCCCCGCCCGGCTTCCCGCAGGAGGGCAACCGCCCGCAGCAGGGCGGCCCGTCCTTCGGCGGCGGCGGGGACGACTGGGTGATCTCCCCTCCGTCGGGCGGCCCCGGACAGGGCGCGCCGGGCGGTCCCGGACAGGGCGGTTACGGCTACCCGCAGCCTGGCCCCGGGCAGGCCCCGCCCCCCGGTCCCGGCTACCAGCAGCAGCCGGCGGCCTGGACGGCGACCATCGGCCCGGACCGCGAGTACTTCATGGCGATGATGCAGCGCTCCGGCCCGGAGGCCGCGGGTCTGAACCTGCCCGCGTACTCGCCCGAGCAGCAGCGCACCCTCACCGGCAACCAGGTCACCATCGGGCGCCGCCGGCACTCCACCGGCGAGTCCCCCGACATCGACCTGTCGGTGCCGCCGGAGGACCCGGGCGTCTCGCACCAGCACGCGGTGCTCGTCCAGCAGCCGGACGGCACCTGGGCGGTCGTCGACCAGAACTCGACGAACGGCACCACGGTGAACAACTCCGAGGACCCGATCCAGCCCTTCGTCCCCGTCCCGCTCCAGGACGGCGACCGGGTGCACGTCGGGGCCTGGACGACGATCACGATCCGGCGCGGCTGACCCGCGCGCCCGGCACGCCCGCAGGGGCGGCCGTACGGCCTCTTCGAGCCGTACGGCCGCCCCTTCGTCATGTACGCGCCCCTTCGCCCCTGTACGGCCGCCGCCTGCCCCGTGGACGCGCTTCAGCCGGGCAGCGGCCAGGCGTACGGCCCCTCGGGGTCGTCCAGCCAGGCCCACGAGCGCTGGCCGCGCACGGTGATCCCGTACCGCTCGCGCCGCGGCCGGTCCTCCCGCTCCCAGAGCGCGTACGCCTCCTGGGGGTCGAGCCCGCCCCGGGTCAGCGCCAGCAGGAAGCGGAACAGTTCGTGGTCCCGGGCGCCGCGCGGCAGCCCACCCACCTCGACGGGCTCCGGCTCCGACCGGGAAGCCCCGCGCAACGGCACGAAGTAGGCGGGCGTCGCCAGGAAGCGCCCCTCGGCGTGCCCGGCGTCCGCCACGGTCAGCGCGACCAGTCCGGTGGCGAACGGCGTCAGGACGCGCGCGCCGGGGCGGCACTGGGCGAGCCAGACCCGCGGGACGGACGGCAGCGTGCAGGTCGCGATGATCCGGTCGAAGGGGGCGCGTTCGGGCACCCCGCGCGCCCCGTCGCCCGTCACCACGGCGGGACGGTGGCCGGCGGCCTCCAGATGCCGTCGCGCGCACTCGGTGATCTCGGGCTCCAGGTCGATGGTGGTGACCAGGTCGTCGTCGCCGAGCCGGTGCCCGAGCAGGGCGGCGTTGTAACCGGTGCCGGTGCCGATCTCCAGCACCCGGTGCCCGTCCGCCACCCCCAGCGCCACCAGCATCATCGCCATCAGGGACGGCTGGCTGCTGGAGGAGAGCAGCTCGCCGTCGCGCAGGCGGGTCGCGAGCGGGGTGTCGGCGTACGCCCCGCGCATCCAGCGGGCCCGCGCGGCCGGGTCCGGGCTCTCGCCCCAGCGCCGCTCGTAGCCGCCGGTGACGCCGACGTAGTAGTACGGCACGAAGAGATGCCGGGGCACCTGCTCGAAGGCGTCCCGCCACACCGGGTCGGCGTCCCACGCCCCGCTGCGCTCGATCTCGCGCACCAGCGCGGCCCGCGCCGAGACGGCCAGCTCGTCGAGGTCCTCGTCGGAAACCTGCGCGCCCATAAGTCCACTGTCCTGCGGAACCCGCCCGGCGGCGACCGCCCCGCCCGTCCGGACGGCAGGTCCTAAGCCTGGAGTCCTCCGTCTCCGCGTCTGAGACCATGGACGATGTGAATGAGATTCGGCGCGGCATGCTTCAGGAGCAGACCTTCTACGAGCAGGTCGGCGGGGAGGAGACCTTCCGCCGCCTCGTCCACCGTTTCTACGAGGGTGTGGCCGAGGACCCGCTGCTGCGGCCCATGTACCCGGAGGAGGACCTGGGCCCGGCCGAGGAGCGTCTGACCCTGTTCCTGATCCAGTACTGGGGCGGCCCCAACACGTACAGCGAGAACCGCGGCCACCCCCGGCTGCGGATGCGCCACGCCCCGTTCACCGTGGACCGCGCGGCCCATGACGCCTGGCTGAAGCACATGCGGGTCGCCGTCGACGAGCTCGGCCTCTCCGAGGAGCACGAGCGCACGCTGTGGAAATACCTGACGTACGCGGCGGCGTCCATGGTCAACACGGCGGGCTGACCGCGCCCCTGGGGCCCCGGGGCGCCGTGATCAGCGGACGCTGACGTCCAGCGCCCCGAGCCCGGCCCGGCGTACGGCGATCGACCCGAAGGGCGTGCGGAGCCGGAGCCAGGCACCCGACGAGAAGAGCCCGACCGGCGGCTGGTCCTGCGCCGGTGCGTCCGCGCGGCCGCGCAGGAAGCCCAGGGACTGCGCCGCGTGGACGGCCCGCACGGGCAGCCCCGTGTCGCCGACCGTACGGGACCAGATGTCCCGCCCGATCCGGTCGAGTTCGGCCCGGGTGCGCCGCTCGGGCGGCAACTCCCCGGTGCGGGAGCGGAACTCGGCGACCGCCGCGCCCACCAGCGTGTGCAGCGAGTCCGGCGCCGGCAGCCCCGGCTCGTGCCGCCAGCCGCCGCGCGGGGGCAGCACCCCGGCCCAGGGCGGGCCGGTGACCGCCGCCGGGACGCCGGCCGTCGCCGCCGACTCGTCGACGGACTCCAGCAGTTCGCCGGCCGAGACGGTCACGTCCAGCGTGACGTCCAGGCCGTTCTCGTACGGCTTGGCCAGCCGCACCGCGCGGATCGCCAGCACCTCGAAGGAGGGCGGCCGCCCGAACACGGCGAGGGCCGTGCCGGCCGCCTGGAGGCGGACGGCGGCGCCGCGGTCGTAGTGCAGCAGCCGGGAGAGGAAGGCCGCGAGATCCGCCGCCTCCCCCTCGTCGGCGAGCTGGAGCACCGTCATGCGGCGACGGCCTCCTCCTCGCCGGCCTTCTCCCGGCCGTCGTCCGTGTACTCCTGGAGGAACTCCCGCTCCTCCGCGGTGATCCGGCGCGGCCGCTGCGCCTCGAAGTCGAACGGCACGATCACCGTCGACGCCCGGACGTAGACGACGTCCCCGTCCTTCACCTCGTAGGTGAGCGTGAAGGACGCGGCCCGGATCTCCGTGACCCACAGCTCGATGTCGACCGGGGTGTGCCGGTGGACGAGCTGCCGCTTGTAGTCGATCTCGTGGCGCGCCACCACGGACCCCTGCTGGAAGTCCTTCTCCGGGCGGAACAGGAAGTCGATACGGGCCTCCTCCAGATAGCGGAGGAACACCACGTTGTTGACGTGGCCGTACGCGTCCATGTCCGCCCAGCGCAGTGGGCAGCGGTAGAGGTGCCGCAAGATCGATCAGCCCCGGGTCAGCTTCTTGTAGGTGGCGCGGTGCGGACGGGCGGCGTCGGCACCGAGCCGCTCGATCTTGTTCTTCTCGTACGACTCGAAGTTGCCCTCGAACCAGAACCACTTGGACTCGCCCTCGTAGGCGAGGATGTGCGTGGCCACTCGGTCCAGGAACCACCGGTCGTGGGAGACGACCACGGCGCAGCCGGGGAACTCCAGCAGCGCGTTCTCCAGGCTGGAGAGCGTCTCGACATCGAGGTCGTTGGTCGGCTCGTCGAGGAGCAGCAGGTTGCCGCCCTGCTTCAGGGTGAGGGCGAGGTTCAGGCGGTTGCGCTCACCGCCGGAGAGCACACCGGCCGGCTTCTGCTGGTCCGGGCCCTTGAAGCCGAACGCGGAGACGTACGCGCGGCTCGGCATCTCGACCTGGCCGACGTTGATGTAGTCCAGCTCGTCGGAGACGACGGCCCACAGCGTCTTCTTCGGGTCGATGTTCTCGCGGCTCTGGTCGACGTACGAGATCTTGACGGTCTCGCCGACCTTGATCGAACCGGAGTCGGGCGTCTCGAGCCCCTGGATCATCTTGAACAGCGTGGTCTTGCCGGCGCCGTTCGGGCCGATGACGCCGACGATGCCGTTGCGCGGCAGCGTGAAGCTCAGGTCGTCGATGAGCAGCTTGTCACCGAAGCCCTTGGTGAGGTTGTTGACCTCGACCACGACGTTGCCCAGCCGCGGGCCCGGCGGGATCTGGATCTCCTCGAAGTCCAGCTTCCGCATCTTGTCGGCCTCGGCGGCCATCTCCTCGTAGCGGGCCAGACGCGCCTTGGACTTGGCCTGGCGCCCCTTGGCGTTGGAGCGCACCCACTCGAGCTCTTCCTTGAGGCGCTTGGCCCGCTTGGCGTCCTTCTGGCCCTCGACCTTGAGACGGGTCTGCTTGGTCTCGAGGTACTTGGAGTAGTTGCCCTCGTAGCCGTGCAGCCGGCCGCGGTCGACCTCGCAGATCCAGCCCGCGACGTTGTCCAGGAAGTACCGGTCGTGGGTGACGGCCACGACGGTGCCCTCGTACTTGGCGAGGTGCTGCTCCAGCCAGTTCACCGACTCGGCGTCGAGGTGGTTGGTGGGCTCGTCGAGGAGCAGCAGGTCGGGCGCCTCCAGCAGCAGCTTGCAGAGCGCGACGCGGCGCTTCTCACCACCGGAGAGGTTGACGACGGGCCAGTCGCCGGGCGGGCAGCCCAGGGCGTCCATGGCCTGCTCGAGCTGGGCGTCGAGGTCCCAGGCGTTGGCGTGGTCGAGCTCCTCCTGGAGCTTGCCCATCTCCTCCAGCAGCGCGTCCGAGTAGTCGGTCGCCATCTGCTCGGCGATCTCGTTGAAGCGGTCGAGCTTCCCCTTGATCTCGGCGACACCCTCCTGGACGTTCTCCAGGACGGTCTTCTCCTCGTTCAGCGGCGGCTCCTGCAGCAGGATGCCGACGGTGTAGCCGGGAGACAGGAACGCGTCACCGTTCGACGGCTGCTCGAGGCCCGCCATGATCTTCAGAACCGTCGACTTGCCGGCGCCGTTCGGGCCGACGACGCCGATCTTCGCACCAGGGAGGAAGTTCAGGGTGACGTCGTCGAGGATCACCTTGTCGCCGTGCGCTTTGCGCGCCTTGCGCATGGTGTAAATGAACTCAGCCAAGAGAAACCGTCCGGCAGCTTGAAATCAGGCAGTGGGCAGATACACCCCATCTTGCCGCACCGCCACCCCTGTGCGGAAACGCGTAGGGCTGAGCGCCGCTGACCTGGGAGTTTTCCACCGCCCCGACGGCAGATGTGTCACTGCCGGTCGCGGTTGGTCGCGCTCGGGAACCGTCTCAACGTCATCGGTCACGACGGCAAGCCAGCCGACCAGCCGCTGGCGTCCGCAGTCGTTGCCGTCAGCGCTGCCGTCTTCGCGTCGGCTCCGGCGTCATGCGAGCACGGTGTCCAAGGAGGGATGTCGGCACGGACGAAGCCGGCCGGATTCGAACCGGCGTCCTCGCGATTTTGGAGACCGCGCGCGACGACCTCTGCGCTACGGCTTCGCCCGGCGGGGATCCTGGCCCAGTGCATTTCGGAGAGACCCGGCTTCCGTACGCCGAGCTTTGACTGGCCGGCGAGGCCACTCCCGTGCACCCGGTCGCGTCCCGGTTTCGGGAGCGCCCATCCACCCGGCGCGACCGATCCGCGGCCTGCGTTCCCCTGCGGGGCCGCAGGCCGCCTGTGGGCTCAGCCCTGCGTCCGGGCTTCCCGCTTGCGGAGGACCACCAGGACCGTGCCGCCGATCACGACCAGGCCGATCGCGAGGCCGGCGATGAGCGGGGTCATGTCCGAGCCGCCGGTCGCGGCGAGGTTGGTGTCGTCGGGCGGGGAACCGACCGTCACGGGCGTCGGCTCGCTCAGGGTCTGGGTGGTGCTGCCCGCCGCGTCAGCCTCGCCGGCCCGCGTCATGCAGTCCAGCACGCCGGCGAACCGCTTCTGGAAGCCGCCCGGTCCCTGGATCGTGAAGTCGTACGCCTGGTCCTCCTGCAGCGGGACGGTCACCGTGCGCGACTCGCCGGCCGCGATGGTGTACTCGATCCCGAGCAGTTCGAAGGTGAACGCCTCGGTGCCCTTGTTGGACGCGGTGATGTCCACGCCGCCCTTGTCGCAGTTCTCCACCGCGGACAGTGCCGGTATGGCGCCGGTCTTCGCCCAGGTCGCGCTCGCCGTCGCCGAGACGGTCGACTCACTGGAACCCGCGAGGATCTGCGTCTGGCTGCGGTTGTCCGCCGCCAGGGCGCGTCCGACCGGCACGGTCGTCGAGGCCTGCACGGTCAGGTCGGTCTGACCGTCCGCCGCGTCCTCGGGGACGTCGAAGAACAGCTGGCTGCCGTCCACGGCCGAGGTGACGGCCTCGCCGTCCCGGTCCACGATCCGCACCCCGCTGGTCGCGGCATCCGCGGGCGGCGCCACGGACACGCTGGCCGCGTCCGTGTGCACCGTCACCGGACCGAGCCGCTCACCGGGGTGACCGGAGACCGCGGGCGGGTCGAGCGTCAGGGACGCCCGGGGCTCGGCCGTGTTCCGCGCGTTCGCCTCCAGGTAGTCCGCGAGCCGCTCGGCCTGCGGGTCCACCGCCTCGACGTCCACACCGTCCGAGTAGCGCCAGATGGCGACCTGCGTGCCGGCGGCCGCGTCCTGCTGGGTGAGGACGCCGTCCACCCCGGCCCGGTCGGCCAGCGCGGCGAGATCGTTCACCTGGGGGTAGGAGTTCTGCAGGATCCAGCGGATCTTGCCCGCGTCCTTGTTGGCGCCCAGCGACGTGCTGTTCCAGGGGGTCTCGTGGTATCTCGCGTCGCGCTGCGTGGGGTTGTGGATGTCGACGCAGTACGTCTGGAGGGCGCCACCGCCGTCGACGGACATCTCGAACAGGCCCGCCGAGAGCTGCTGGTCACCGGAGTCGGTGTGCACGACCGCGGCACCGTACGTCTTCAGGCCGCCTATGGTGGCGGTCGCCCCGCCCTGGTTCAGCGTCGCGCTGTCGGCCGCGGCGGTGCCGGCGCCGACCGCCACGGAGGCGGCGACCAGTCCGGACACCAGGGTCGTGGCGGCGAAACGGGCCGCCCCTCGCCCGCGCACCGACAGCGCGGAGAACGCAGCAAACACTAAATTCCCCTTCGAGCAGGACCCGTTGACGTGGGGGGTACGGTCCCACCAGCAGAATCAGAAGCCCCGTGAGCTATGCCCGGCATCCTAGGTACGCGGCGCACCACGCTTCCCCGGGATCCCGCCGGACGGCCGATCCGACTCGCAATCGTTATCGCCAAGATCCTTTGCGGGCAGGGCTTATCGACAAATCCACCGGGGTCGTTCGGCGCGCATTCATCGATAAGCCGCAGTCCGGTCAGCTCGGGCCTGTGACTGCCCTCACGTCATTGCCACGGCGTCTTCCGCCTGTTGACTCTCCGGCACCGCGGGCGGTGGTGTCTCCCACTCCGGCTCGGGCTGCGCGGTCGCCGTGGCGGCGCCCGGCTCCGGCCTCGACGCCCGCCGGAACGCCGAGGTGCCCCGCGCGAGATCGTGTCCGATCGCCGTCGCCTCGAGGTCCGCCGACATCCAGCTCTGCCCCTCGCGGACGTCCGACCGCACTTTCAGCCGGCCCTGCACCACCACCGGGTCCCCCACGTTCAGCGACGCGGCCGCGTTCGTCGCGAGCTGCCGATTCGCCCACACCGTGAAGAAGTTGGTGTGCCCGTCGGTCCACTCGTTCTTCGTCCGGTCCAGGTACCGCGAGGTCACCGCCAGCCTGAACCGCGCCGACGGCCCCGTCGGCAGCTCCCGGTACACCGGCTGCGTCGCCACGTTCCCCACCGCGCAGATGATCGTCTCGTTCATCACGAACCCCTCCCGGGCCCGGCCCCTGTGCGCCGGGCCGAAACGCGTACGGGCCCGTCCCGTACGGCTGCGTCCGGCCTGCCGGCGGCACGCCCCGGTACATCCGGGGTACGCCGCCGGCGCCGCGGCCGATCGCGACCGAACTCGTCCGTCGCGATCGCCGCGGAGCCAGACTGCCTCCGTCGGGCCGAGCCCGCTGAGCCCTGTGGACCACGGCCGGAGCTGTGGATATCTCCGGCACTCGTGTGGGTGACCTCCCGCGCCGCCCATCGGCCCAGCCGCCCGGGGTCACCTCGCCGGCGACCCCACCCCCATCACCCTCCCGTACTGCTCCCGGACCTCCCGGTACCGCAGCAGCTCCGCCGCCACCGGATCCAGCACCCGGGCCCGCCCGCACCCGGCCGCCGCCTCCCGCAACCGCCGTTCCGCCTCCTGGCCGTAGCGTCGCGCGGGTCCGCGGGCCGCCATCCGGCACCCCCACTCGACGAGCGGCCCGCCGATGATGCCGGCCACCATCAGCAGCACCGGCACGCCCAGGTTGGGCGCCGTGACGCCGATGATCTGCGCCGCCAGCCAGAGCCCGCCGACGACCTGGAGGATCGTCATGGACGCCTGCACCAGCACGGCCGCCGGCCACCAGCCCGGCCGCGGCGGCCGCCCGGGCGGCAGTCCGGCCCTCGCCCCGAGGTCGTCCAGCGCCTCGGGCAACCCCTGGGCACCCCGTACGGCCGCCTCACGCACGGCCTGCGCCCAGGGTGTGGGAAGCCCGGCCGACGCCTGCTCCGCGACCGTCCGCACCGCCTGCTCGACCCGCTGACGTGCCGTGGCCTCCTCGTCCGCCTGGACGCGCGGGGAGAGCCGTCCGGTCGTCGACTCGCCCCGGTCCTGGTACCACCGCCACAGCCGCAGCCAGGGCGTCCCGCACGCGCGGTTGGCGTGGCGCAGCCAGGCCCGCTCGGCGGCCTCGCCCGCCGCGGTGGCTCCGATGGCGTCGGCGAGCCGGGCGGAGAACTCGTCCCGCGCCTCCTCGCTGAGACCCGTCCGCCGGCTCGCCGCGTAGACCGGCCGCAGCCGCCACCCGGCGGAGTCCACGTCGGCGGCGATCCGGCGCGCCGCGGCACCCCGTTCCGCCACGAACTGCCCGAGCGCGTCCCGCAGATCGCCGACGCCCTCCCCGGTCAGCGCGGAGAGCGCGAGCACGACGGCACCCGGCTCCCCGTGCTCGCCCAGCGCGATGCCGTCCTCGTCGAGGAGCCGCCGCAGATCGTCGAGGACCTGGTCGGTCGCCTCCCCCGGCAGCCGGTCGACCTGGTTCAGGACGACGAACATGATCTCGGCGTGTCCGGCCATGGGCCGCAGATAACGCTCGTGCAGTACGGCGTCCGCGTACTTCTCCGGGTCGACCACCCAGATGACCGCGTCCACGAGCCCCAGCACCCGGTCCACCTGTTCGCGATGCTGGACGGCCGCCGAGTCGTGGTCCGGCAGGTCGACCAGCACGAGTCCGCGCAGCTGGCCGTCGGCCGCCGCGTTCTGCGCGGGCCGGCGGCGCAGCCGGGGCGGGATGCCGAGGCGGTCGATGAGCCCCGCCGCGCCGTCGCTCCAGCTGCACGCGAGCGGCGAGGAGGTCGTCGGCCGCCGTACGCCGGTCTCGGAGATCGTGACGCCGGCGAGCGCGTTGAACAGCTGGGACTTGCCACTGCCGGTCGCACCCGCGAGGGCGACGACCGTGTGCTGCCCGGACAGCCTGCGGCGAGCGGCCGCCTCGTCGAGGACCCGTCCGGCCTCGGAGAGCGTCCGGTGGTCGAGCCGCGCACGGGACAGGCCGACGAGCTCACGCAGGGCGTCGAGCCGGGAGCGCAGCGGCCCGTCGTAGGCGAGCGGCGTCACGGCGTGCGGCGACACGGAGACGCGGGGCTCCATGATCGCGGTCTGCTCGGTGCCGGTCGTCTCGTTGACGCGCCGCGCGATCAGGCCGTCGTCCCAGGGCGTCGAGGAGTCCGTGCCCCCTGCGGGAGACGCTCCGGAGGGGGAGCCGTCGGCAGCCGTGTGTGCCGAGGACGATCCGCCGGCACCCTGCGCGGTTTCGCTCCGCGCGGACGTCGGTTCTGCCTCCGGCCGCCCCCCGGGCTCGGGTACGCCGACGGGCTGGCCGGGAGCACCTTCGGACTCCGGCGTCTCGACGGCCGTACGACCCCGTGCCTCTACGGCGATCCCGCGCGCGGGATCGCTGTCGGCCGCCACACGCGTGTGGCCGTCGTCCGTGGGCCCGCCGCCCGCCGGGACCTCCCGCTTCAGGGGCTTCCTCCAGAGCTTGCGCCGCTCCGGTTCCTGGCCGCCGGCGTCGTCCGCACCGGGCCGGTCCACCGCGCGCGTGCCCCCGGCAGGGAGGCCGTCCGCCGGTGAGGCACCGCGCGGGGCGCTCTCTCCGGCGACGCCGTGGCCTCCGTGGCCGGTGTGGCCCCCGTCCTCCTGCTGATCGGCGTGTTCCGTGTGGTCCTGGTCAGTGACGGCAGTCACCGGTCACCTCTCCTTCTGCAGTACGGACAACGCGGCGATGAGTTCGGCCTGGGGGTCGGGATGGACCTCCAGGGCGTCGAGCGGGGCGAGGCGGCGCTCACGTTCGCTGAGCATGACCCGGTCCAGGTGCTCGTTGAGCAGCCGTCCGGCGCGGTCGCGCAGCCGCAGCGCCCCGTGGGCCCCGATCCGCTCGGCGAGCCCCTCCCCGGCGGACCGTGCCCGGCGCCCGCCGAGCAGCGCCGTGGCGACGAGCGCGGTGACGACCTCGGGGTCCGGGGCGACGCTGCGGTCGAGCTCGGTGACCTCGTCCTCGGCGTACTCCTCCAGCTCCCGGCGCCACCGCCGTACCGCCACGCCGATGCGGTGCTCCACGCTCTCGGGCTTGGGGTCCCGGGCCGTCAGCTCGGGCGCGCCGGCCGCCGGTTCGCGCCGCCAGGCGTCGTCGACACGCTCGTCGGCGGCGGTGACGGCGCACAGCAGCAGGGTGCTGAGGCTTTCGACGAGCGAGTCGAGGAGTTCCCCGGCGGTGCAGTCGAGGGGGAAGGCCCGCCACCGCTTCAGGGCGTCGCCGGCGAGCACGGCACCGGCCTGGAGACGGCCACGCACGCGTGCGTACTCGCTGTCGTACGCGGCGTCGACCGCGCCGGTCAGCCGGAGCGCGGCGGCGTACTGGGCGGCCGCGGCACCGGCCAGCTCGGGCATGCGGGCCTTGAGGGAGTCGAGCAGGCCGTTGGCGGTACGGGCCATGGCGTGGGTCCTGGCCGCCGGGTCCTGGACCTGATGGGTGAGCCAGGTGCGCAGCGACGCCACGGCGGTGGCCGGGAGCAGTCCGCCGCCCCAGGCCGACTCGGGCAGTTCCGGGACGGTGAAGCGGGGCACCTCGCCGAGCCCGGCCTTGGTGAGCAGGGCGCCGTACTGCCGGGACACCTCGGCGACGACCTGGTGGGGGACCCGGTCCAGGACGGTCACGAGGGTGGCGTCGTACTCCTTGGCGGTGCGCAGCAGGTGCCACGGCACGGCGTCGGCGTACCGGGCGGCGGTCGTCACCATGATCCAGATGTCGGCCGCGCAGATGAGCTCGGCGGCCAGGGCGCGGTTGTCCGCGATCAGGGAGTCGATGTCGGGCGCGTCGAGGAGGGCGAGGCCGGCCGGGAGCGTGTCCGCGGTCTCGATCCGCAGGACGCGCTCGGCCTCCTCACCGGGCGGCATCAGCTCCTCGGCCGGGTCCTGTTCGGGGGCCCACACGCGCGTGAGGTCGGGTAGGACACGCATTCCGCTGAACCAGTGATGGTCCTCCGGATGGCAGACCAGCACCGGGGTGCGGGTCGTCGGTCGCAACACCCCCGCTTCGGTCACGCGCCGGCCGACGAGGGAGTTGACGAGCGTCGACTTGCCGGCGCCGGTGGACCCGCCCACCACGGCCAGGAGCGGCGCTTCGGGCTCTCTGAGGCGGGGCACCAGATAGTCGTCGAGCTGGGCGAGCAGTTCGTCACGGTTGGCACGCGCGCGTGGCGCCCCTGCCAGGGGCAGCGGGAAGCGTGCGGCCGCGACACGGTCGCGCAGGGCGGAAAGTGCGTCGAGCAGCTGAGGCCGTACGTCCAAGGTCACCACATGCGAAGAATGCCCAATTTTAGGGGATTTCTGAAGCATATGGCCATGTCTGCGTGCCGATAGGACACAAGGGACGGAAGGGGCGACCGGGACAGAGGCATAGTCCAGGCATAACGAGTGCACAACACCCGGTGCGCGAGAGGCCAAAAGCAGTGCACGATTCGTACCTGCCTGCGATTATCAGGACCGCTTCACCGAACCTCCACATCGAGCCACGGAGGCGAAGCGGCAGGGACACGGATGCGGGAGCCCTATCCTTGTCCCCGGCAACGTCACGGAACGGCCCACACCCGGGCACCACGAACGAGGCCACCACAACCGGCCCCCGTAGCTCAGTGGATAGAGCAGGCGCCTTCTAAGCGCTTGGCCGCAGGTTCGAGTCCTGCCGGGGGCGCCCAGTCTCCGCCCTCCCTCGGGAGGGCGTTTTTGCTGTTCAGGGCGGGTGTGGCAGCACTGCGTCGGGCAGACCTCCGCGGCTTCGCGCCGCCTCTTCCGGAGCTGCTGTCCGGGTGGATCACCTGTTCGCAGCACTGATCGTCGGCATCGGCTTCCGCATCGGCATCGACATCGGCAGGCTCACGTCCCCCAGCAGCCCTCCACGTTCCACGGCCGGGCGGGTCACGAGCCGCGGGGAGTCACCAGGCCTGACTCGTAGGCCAGGACCACCAGTTGGGCGCGGTCGCGGGCGTGGAGTTTGGTCATGGCACGGTTGATGTGCGTCTTCGCGGTCGCCGGGCTGATGAACAGGTGGTCGGCGATCTCGGTGTTCGACAGGCCCTGTGCGGCCAGGGCGACGGCCTCGCGTTCGCGGCCGGTGAGGATCTCCAGCCCCTTGCCGAGGCGCGTGGGCGGCGGCTGGGTGATGTACCGGCCGATGAGCTTGCGGGTGAGGGCGGGCGCGAGCAGCGCGTCGCCGCGGGACGCCACGCGTACGGCGTGCACGAAGTCCTCCGGCAGGACGTCCTTGACCAGGAAGCCGGCGGCACCCGCCCGCAGCGCGTCGAAGACGTACTCGTCCATGCCGTAGTTGGTCAGCATGACGACGTGTACGCCGGCCAGCGCGGGGTCCGCGGCGATGCGCCGTGTGGCTTCGATGCCGTCCATGGAGGGCATCCGGATGTCGATGAGCGCGACGTCGGGCAGTAGTTCCTTGACGAGCGCGAGGCCCTCGCCCCCGTCGGCTGCCTCGCCCACCACCTCGATGTCGTCCTCGAGGTCGAGCAGCGCGCGGAACCCGCTGCGGATGAGCGGCTGGTCATCGATGAGGAGGACTCTGATCACGGCGCTTCCTCCGTGGGGAGTTCCGCCTGGACGGTGAAGCCGCCCGCGCCGCGCGGTTCGGCGCGCAGGCGGCCGCCGAGGGCCGAGACGCGTTCGCGCATGCCGAGCAGTCCGAGGCCAGGAGTCGGTGCCGGGTGCACGGTGCTCCTTCCGTCGTCGTCGACCTGGACTCGGAGGCCGTCCGGCCGGTAGTCGATGAGCACCGCGGCCGTGGTGGCGGAGGCGTGCCGGGCGACGTTGGTGAGCGACTCCTGGACGATCCGGTACGCGGTGCGGCTCACGGCGTCCGGCACCGCGCGCGGATGCCCTTCGACGGTCAGCGTCGTCTCCAGCCCGGTCCCTTGGAAGCTTTTCACCAGGTCGGGGACGTGGTCGAGTCCTGGGGGCGGGGCGGTGTCGTCGTCACGGAGTGCCTCGAGGGTCGCTCGTAGCTCCCGGCTCGCCTCCCGGCCGGCCTGCTGGATCGCGAGCAGGGTCTCTGGCACCTGCTCGCCCCGGCGCCGGGCCACGTGGACGGCCACCTCGGACTGCACCTTGATCACCGAGATCTGGTGGGTGAGCGAGTCGTGGAGCTCGCGCGCGATGCGCAACCGCTCCTCGTCGGCACGGCGGAGCGCGGTCTCCTCGCGGGTTCGCTCGGCTTCGTCCGCTCGCCGTTCGGCCTGTCGCACCGCCTCTCCGGCGGCGAAGGCGGCGATCAGCCAGGCCAGTTCCAGGGTGTGCCGGGCCTGCGTCACGACCTCGCGTGCGACCCAGTCGTGGGAGAACCCGGCCGTGAGGTGGAGCGCGATCAGCAGGCCTACGGAGACAGCCAGGGTGACGGAGCGGTGCCCGGCTCGTACGGAGGTGTAGACGGCGACCAGGTAGGAGACGGCGAGCGCCTCGAACCCGGCCCCGAGGTAGCCCACCGCGCACAGTCCCGTGATGGCCAGGACCACCAGCGGCGCCCGGCGGCGCGCGCCCAGTGCCAGACCTCCGGCCGCCAGCAGTACGGAACCGAGCAGCTCACGTCCCCCGGACGGGTGTGGCCCGGACAGCCCGGTGCCGAGCATCAGCGCCGCCACGGCCAGGGCGGTCGCCCCGTCGGTGACGCCGGCTGGGACAGCGAACCGTCCTCTCTTCATGGATGCACCGTAACGGGATGGGGTGGTGAGCGAGTCCGGCTCACGGACGAGCGGTCGGCTACCACCGATGCGGTAGCCGACCGCTGCCTGCCGCCGGTGCGGTAGCCGGATGCCGCGGCGGCGGCAGCGGAAAGTGCCCGCGCCTGCTGGACGACCCGCCGGCGAGCGGCGAGCACGCTGTGAGGGACATCCGGCCGTACCGGCGAGGAGCAAAAGCGAAGGAGGGCGTCATGAGCGCCTCAGCAGTACTGATCGCGGCCGCCGAGGGCGGGATCATCGGCGACGGGCGGACGGGGGCCAACCTGGCCCTCGGGGCGGGGGCACTGGGGCTGGCCATCGGCTGGCTGGTTCTGAGCCGCGTCGGCCGCCGGCGGACGAGTGCCGGCCACGCACGCACCGGTGGGTGGGCGGCCATCGTGGTGGGAACAGTTGGAACGGCCCTCGCGGTCCTCCACCTGGCCACGGCCAGCGGCGGTCCCGGTACCGGCAACGGAGTCGTCGGCGCCGTTGTCGCCGTTCCGCTGGGGCTCGGCGCGGTGTTCCTCGGGCACCGGGCTCTGACTCGCTTCAGCGGCTCGGGCTCGCGGGCGGAGGGGACGACCGCCTGAACGGGCGTGCGGTCAGGGTGAGCGTTGCACAGGGCTGCACGGCCGCGAGGTCGCGAGGCCGCGAGGCCGCGAGGCCGCAAGACTCCGGACGGTGTCATCAGTCGGCCCCCCCTCGCGCAGCCCCGTGATCGAACCCGTAAGGCAGGTGCCGAACCTACTTCCGGCGCTGGAAGTACAGACCGACCGCCAGCACGATGAGGACGGCGACCACGAAGGCCCCCACCGTGGTCGCGGCGTCGTACGACTTATAGACCAGAGCAAGCATGCTCAAGCGGATACCCGGTAAGGGTGGCCGTAGCCGTTGGACACTGGCGGCCGGTTTCACGGCCTCGGGCAGCCCTGCGCGCCGAACTGCCAAGAACGTGCCCACCAGCGGGCCCTGACCGTCTTCCTCGACCAGTTCCCTCAGACCGGGTTGATCTGGGGCGACGGGGACTCAACCACCCGGCCGCCAAAGGCGACCGGGCGCCACCGCCTCGAGGCATCCATGGAGTGCCCGGTGGGCGCGGCTCCGACAGGAACTGTTCCAGAACGCGACCACCACCCTGGCCGGCCTGGGTGGCATCCTCGCCTCACGTCAGGTGTGGCGTCCACCCTGCAACCCTCGTTCGGCGAGGGCTGGTAGGAACCCACGGTGAGACTGGGCCGTCCCTGCACCGTACGAGCCGGATCGGCGGCCAGCGATCAGGTCAGTGGATGTGAAGCCTGCGGACCGGTCGAGGTGGAGCGGGGATCCCTGTGCCGTCGGTGTCCAACCCGCGCGCAGGGCAAGGCGAACAGCGGCGGCAACGGCGGACGGCAGTACTGGGCGAGCCTCGAGGGTGAGCCAGTTGCTCGGATGGGGTTGGTCGGTGGTGACCACGAGCGTCATGCCCGGGGTGTCCGCGTGCTCGACGGCGAACGTGCACGGCGACCAGGTCAGCCCCTGGGAGTACGTCGGTCTGCCGCGCAGCCGCCAGCGATAGGCCGTGCCGTCGACGACGATCCGTCGTGATCCTTTGCGGACCAGTGCCATGACTCCGCCTTCCAGCAGCAGGTGCGGAACTCCCTTGACACGGTTGTGCCGTGGGTGAGGTGATGCACGGGTCGTGATCTTGTGGGGGGTTTTGCTTTGCCGTACCTGGCCGTACCGCTCGCCGCTGTCGCCGGGACACCGGGCGAGCATCTTCAACTGGCGGCCTTCACTGCCGTGGCCGCTGCCTTCTTCATATGGCTGGGGCGCCGGCAGCGAAGCACCGGGCGTAACCTGCTCACCTCGGGTGAGACGATGAGAACGGCCGATCGGCTCATCCCGCCGGCGCCTCCGAGCCGCGGTCACCGCGCGGCCGGGCTCCTATGGATCGGCGTCGGCGGCATCTTCGTCCTGCCGGCCGTGTTCAATCTCGTCGCGGCGATCCGCGGATTCTTCGGCTGAGCGTCACGAGGGCCTGCCTCCGAACTGCCAGTCGTGGACCTCGATGTCGGCGTACCGGCCAGGGGTGAGGACAGCGCGTGCCGCCTCCGGGTCCGGCGCCCGGAGCAGCGCAGCCGTGCCCAGCCACGCGGTGCCGTCGTCGGACAGGAGCGGTCCGTAGGCGATCAGTTCGTCCCGGTCGGCCGGCACGGCGAGGTCGGCGGGCTGCCCGGAGCCGAGGCCGAGCACGAGGTAGCGGTTGCCGCCGGTCCGCCCGCCGGGGAAGTCCCACATGGTGCGCCCCAGCAGGTTGCGCCACCGTCGGAGCAGCACGTCCCGGTACACACCGGCCTGGTAGGTGGGCTCGTCGAAGGCGAACGCGCGGGCGGTGGCGGGGTCGGGCAGGTCGATGATGTGGACGCTGCCGGTGGGTGTGTCGCCGACGTAGGTCGGGCCGCGGGCGATCAGTTCCTTCGCGTACCGGTCCATGTAGGACCAGTGGTCCTCCCGCATCTCTTCGCGCAGCGTCGTGGAACCGGCCCGGTCGCGGTGGTAGCAGAAGAACTCCATGTCCGCACTCTGACGCACCGGCGCCGTACGTGCAGACAAATTACCGGCGTCTGCGATGAGCGGCCTCCCGAGAGGCTGCCACCTGTAGATCGCGCTCAAGTCCGGCGTGGCCGCAGGCAGCGAACGGCTCCCGAGACGGGAACGAACTGTCCCGGGAGCCGTGCCGACTGACTGCTCGGAAGCGGAGTATCCCGGGGACCCGGTGGGTCCGCTTCACCTGCCCCTCAGGCCGCGCGCGTCCCCTCTTCCTCCGCCAGCTGCCACCGGGCGTACCGCGGGACGACGATTCTCGCGAAGGCGAAGACCGCGATACCCGCCGCGACGCCGCGCCAGGTACTGGCCAGAGCCACGGTCCCGCCGACGGCCGCGCCGAGGGCGGCAGCGATGACCGTGGCGTGGCGCAGGACCGCGCGGTCGAGGGCATGAGGATCGGACGCGAACCGGCGCCAGGCCTTCGGCGCCAGGTACATCAGCCAGGCGCCGAGGATGAGGGCATACACGGCGTTGGACAGCACGTCTTCAAGCACCGCGACGGTTCCCTTCTACTTGCAGTTACGCTGGCCCTTCTTGTGCCGCTCAGGCTTCAGCGTAGGGCCGATCACCTTCAGCTTGACGCAGTTTCCCTCTTCGTAGTAGCGACCTGCGGCGATCCCGATGCCCCCGGCTTGGGCAGCAACGGGGTAGCACACCGGGAAGCCGGCCGAACACGCACTGGCAGCCAGACCGACGCTGTATCCGGCGTCGCGTGCGTTCCGCGTCTCTTTGCGGTTCAGGTACAAGGTGCCCGTGACGATCCCCCAGTTGAACTGCCACCGGGGCCGTATCACACCGCGCTGTTCCGACTCTTCCCACTCGGTGTTGTCGGTGACGTCCTCCATGGTGATGCTGAGGATCTCATCGACACCGGAGTCATCAGTGGTCAGGGCGGCCAACGCGATACTGAGCCGTACGTCGTCGGAGCGGAACTCCGTACTCTGCTCCGCCGCCCGGAACATCGCATCGAACGTGCCGCTGTTCAACAGCCGTTGGTAGCGGGCGCCCTGGGCTGAGTCCAGGGTTTCGAGGACCAGACTGTCGGTTACTTCGCCCTTCCTCTTCATCCCCTCGAGGACCGATTGCGCGGCCTCGACAGACTGGATCCCGGTCGACCGCGGGGCCGCAAGCGGCGCCGCTCGTACAGCGGTTGTCGCGAGCACGGTGGTTCGACCTGTAGCGGGGGTCCTGCAGGGCGATGCGGAATGGCTTGTTCTCCGCGCCTCATCACGGCGCCGCGCCTCATCACGGCGCAGGGAGAGCACCCTGATGAGGTGCGATCCGTGTGTGGGAGCCCCCGTGGCCGAAGGCCCAGCGGGCACACGGCAGATGCTGCTCACAGGTCCGTCCCCCCACTCACCTCCACATACTGCCCCGTGACCCAGCGTGAGTCGTCCGACGCCAGGAAGGCCACCACGTCCGCCACGTCGGCCGGGGTGCCGATGCGGGCGAAGGCGGAGCGGGAGGCCAGGGCCTCGCGGGCCTCGGGGGTCGTTCTGCGGCGGGCGTTCATGTCCGTCTCGATGAACCCCGGGCCGATCGCGTTGACCGTGATCCCGCGCGGGGCCAGTTCCTTCGCCAGGGCCAGCGTCATCGTGTCGAGCGCACCCTTAAACATCGCGTACGCCAGCGATTCCGGGAACGCCCGCCGGGAGGCGAGGGAGGAGATGTTGATGACGCGGCCGCCGCTCCGCAGCCGGGGCAGCGCCTGCTGCACCAGGAAGAACGGCGCCTTCGCGTTGACCGCCATCATGCGGTCGAAGATCTCGGGCACCGCCTGCCCCACCGGGCCCGACCCGCTCACCCCCGCGTTGTTCACCAGGATGTCGAGCCCACCGGCCCCGGACCCCTCCTCGCCCCTCACCCCCGCGTCGAACGCCTCGAACACCGCCTCCGCGTCCCCCGGCACCCCCAGCACCGCGCCCACCGTGAACGCGCGTCCGCCCGCCTCGCGTATCCCCGCGACGACGTCCCGTGCCGCGGCCTCGCTGTGTCCGTAGTGCACGGCGACCAGCGCCCCGTCCCGGGCCAGCCGTCGGGCGATCGCCGCGCCGATGCCCCGGCCGGCGCCGGTCACCAGCGCCACCTTGCCCGTCAGGGGGCGTTCGGCCGTCACCTCGGCACCCCGTGCCGGGTCCAGAAGTCCTCGTCCACCACGTCGTCCACGAACCAGTGGTCCACCGCCAGCATGTCCAGGTGGTGCAGGAGACGCGGCTGGTCCCGCAGTCTCTCCCTCGCCTCCTCCACCGTGAGCGGGGCGCCCGGCAGGGGGACGGTCACGAGCCTCGACGCCCTCCGCAGCAGCTCGGAAGTCGGCAGCGGGCGCGGGGCGTTCACGTGGTGGGCGCCTGTCAGGGCGTCGTCCGCGAGGCCCACGGCGGTGACCGCCCTCGCCAGCGCCGTCACCTCCACGTACGAGTGCCGGGCCTCGCAGTCCTTCAGGCCCGCCGACAGCGCCCTCAGCAGAGCCGCCAGGCCCGGCTCCACCCAGCGGTCGCCGGGGCCGAGCACGAGGTGGGGGCGCAGGACGATGCCGCCCGCGTCGAGGACGTGCCGTTCGGCGGCTGCTCGGGCGCGGCTGGTCGGGGACGCCGGGGCCAGTGGCACCTCGGCCGGAACCGCACGCGTGAAGGGGCCCCGGCCGTACACCGCGGCCGTGCTCACGTACACGATCCGCCGCACCTCGGCCCGCACCGCCTCCTCGACGAGCGCGCGCGTGCCGTGGTCGTTCACCGCCCGCGTCAGCCGTTCGTCGGAGCCGACGTGCGAGGCGCAGTGCAGGACGACGTCGACGCCGTCGCAGACACCGCGCAGGGTCTCCGGGGCGGTCAGGTCCGCCCGTACCGTCTCCAGCCCGGGTGGTCTGTCCCCGCGCGTGCTCCGCAGGAGCAGCCGGACCTCAGGCCCGTCAGCCCCTTCCGGCCTCAAGTCCCGCAGCGCCGCCGCTACATGACCCCCGATGAAGCCGCTGCCTCCGGTGACGAGCACGCGTCGTGACAAGGTGTCCCTCCCTGATGATCACCGTACAACCGCCGGCCACCGCACCCCTTCCGTATCGGCCCTCCTTCCGTACCGGCCCCCTTCCGTAGAGTCCCTCAGAGGAACCGACGAAGGAGTGACCCCGTGCGTCTGCGCTGTGCCCTGCTCGACGACTTCCAGGACGTGGCCACCGGCATCGCCGACTGGTCGCCGGTCGCGGACGACGTCGAGGTCGTGCCGTTCACCACGCACTTCCCGGACGAGGACTCCCTCGCGGAGGCGCTCGCCGACTTCGACATCGTGGTCACCCTGCGCGAACGGGTCCCGTTCCCCGCCTCCCTCCTCGCCCGGCTCCCCCGGCTGAAGTTGCTGGTCGCGTCCGGGATGCGCAACTCGGTGATCGACTTCGCCGCCGCCGAGGCGCACGGCGTCACGGTGTGCGGGACGGCCAGCTCCTCGGCACCGCCCGTCGAACTGACCTGGGCGCTGCTGCTGGGCCTCGCGCGCGGGATCGTCGAGGAGAGCGGGGCACTGCGGACCGGTGGGCCGTGGCAGAGCACGGTCGGCGCCGATCTGCACGGGCGGCACCTCGGGCTGCTGGGCCTCGGCAAGATCGGCAGCCGGGTGGCCCAGGTCGGGCTGGCCTTCGGGATGCGGGTCACCGCGTGGAGCCAGAACCTCACCAAGGAGTACGCCGACGAGGTGGGCGTCCATCTCGCCGCGTCCAAGGAGGAGTTGCTGGCCGACAGCGACTTCGTCTCCGTGCACCTGGCCCTGAGCGACCGCACCCGGGGGCTGCTCGGCGCGCCCGAACTCGCCTCGATGAAGCGGTCGGCGTATCTCATCAATACGTCCCGCGCCGCGATCGTCGACCAGGACGCCCTGCTCGCCGCGCTGCACGAGGGCCGTGTCGCGGGTGCCGCCGTGGACGTCTTCGACGTCGAACCGCTGCCCGCCGGCCATCCGATGCGCACGGCTCCCCGGCTGCTCGCCACCCCGCACCTCGGGTATGTCTCGCAGGCCAACTACGCCACGTACTACGGGCAGGCGGTGGAGGACATCCGTGCCTACCTGGACGGGTCTCCGGTGCGGCGGCTTCCGTGAGGACGGCCCGGCGGCGGCGTTACGCGGCCCCGTCGTGCGGGGGTGCGGCCGGGCGCCGGTAGACGCCCTCGCTGCGGTGCAGATGGTGCAGGTCCACGAGGTAGCGGCGCAGGGTCACATGGTCGATCTCGTCGCTGTCCTCGCACCAGGCGCGCAGCTTCGCGTCGATCGTGCGCTCGGGGTACTCCACACCCGGCTCGAACGTCTGCTCGGCGATGTGGCGCAGGACGAGCTTCTTGCGGGTCCAGCGCGCGGGCAGCCGTACGAGCCGGCCGTCCCGGACGAAGGTGCGCAGGACCATGTCGGTCTGTTCCGTCCCCCGCTCGTCCGTCGCCCGCTCGTCCGTCCCCCGCTCGTCCGTCCCTCGTTCGCGCCGGGCGTCCGCTCGGGCCCGCGCGCGGAACACCTCGTAGGCCACGCGCAGGTCTCCGTCGTCGCCCGTGGTGACCGCGCCCTGTTCGCGCAGCCGCCGGAGCGCCGCGGCCGTCTCCCGAGGGGAGAGCGCGGCGGTCCGCGCCACCTGGTCAGGGGTGCACGCGCCGAGTGCCACGGCCGCGAAGGCGCGGGCCCGGCTCTCCTCGGCGAACAGCCGGACGAGTTGTTCCGCGGTGTCGGGTTCGGTGGCCATGCGGGGAGGCTAGTGGGCCGGGCGGGGCCGAGCCGAGCGAATTTCCGGTGACCGGTGACCGGTGACCAGGACAGCCCTTAGGCGTACTTGTAGATCGCGGACACGTCCTCCAGGTCGTCCGGCGTCACGTCCCACGGCGGCAGCTTCTCGTGCCGGGCGACGATCCGCCGGTACTGGTCGCTGTCCTTGCCGGGCGGGCTCGCCGGGAGGTAGCGGTGCTTGCGGTGGCGTTGCTGCCAGCGCTGCCACTGCAGGTCGATGAAGGCGTGGACCAGCCAGAAGACGGGGTCGTTGACGGACGCGCCGCCGACCATGTGGCCGCCGACCCAGCGGTGCACGCGGTTGTGGTTGCGCCACGAGTCCCGGCCGCGGCCCCAGCCCTCCAGCTTGTTGCGGAAGCCCCGCGCGGACGTGGAGTTCCATGGGGCGACGTCGTAGACCGGGTCGTCCAGCGCCTGCTGGAGGTCGGCCTTCGTGGGCAGGTCGATCGGTCCGCGGGAGCGGCCCAGGTCGCGGGTGAGGAACTCGCCGTCCGAGACACCGGCCCGGATGGGCCAGTGGCCGCCGCGGTAGGCGAAGGGGCCGGTCATCACCTGCCGGTCGCCGGGCCGGCCGTTCCCGCCGAGCAGGTCGTCGGTCCAGGGCACGCCGGTGGTGCGGCGGTCGCGCGTCCAGTCCCAGTACGGCACGGTCACGGAGGAGTCGACGCGGCGCAGCGCGTTCTCCAGGTCGAGCAGGAACCGGCGGTGCCAGGGGAGGAAGGACGGCGCCATGTGGGCGGCGCGCAGGCCGCGGTCGCCGTCGCCGACGAAGTGCGCGATGTGCAGCCGTACGAAGTCGTCGTACTCACCGCGCCGTTTGACCTCGAGGAGCGCCTCGACGAACCGGCGGCGCTCGGTGCGGGTCAGCCGGCTGACGTCCTTACGCACGTACGCCATGCGGTGCCTCCCTGTGCGGGTGCCCGCCGTGGAGGGGGCCGGGGGCGAGGTCGCGCAGCCGGCCGCGCGGGCCGAGCTCGTCGACGGCCGCGCGGGTCGCCTCCAGCGGGGTCCGGTACCAGCCGTAGTGGTCGACCATGCTGAGCCAGGAGCCGTCGGCGCGGCGCATCAGGTGCAGGGGGCGCCCGTCGACGGTGACCTGCCATTCGACGGCGGGCGCGGCCCGGCTGCCGAGGGCGACCGGAGTGCCGCGGATACGGCGGCCCAGGTAGGTCTCGTCGAAGGGGGCGTCGGCGCCGGGCACGGGGGCGTCGGGGCCGGTGGGGTGGGGGCGGGACGCGGTGATGAGCGGGGCCAGCGTCACGACGGCGGCGGTGAGCAGCCAGCGGCCCGCCTCCCTGCGGGTCCGTGGCACCGGTTCACCGGTCGCGGAGGTGTCCGTCCGCCGTTCCCTCGGCGGTTCCTGGCCGGCGCTGAACTCCATGGCTCACCCCTCGTACTGTTCGGCTGTTCGTACGAGTAACAGTCCGGGTCGCCGCGCGGTCACCTCCGGCGCCTGAGGGGGGCCGTGTCGCCCCGGGTGCAGCAATGGTCAGCTTGTCCAGAAATCCCACCAACGGGTCAGGATGAGCATGCCGATGACGCCGAGGTGCAGGACCGGCAGGACCCAGGTGAAGTCGGCGAGGAAGGACCGCACCGGGGCGGGCGCGGGCAGCAGGCCGGCGCGGACGACGAAGGACGCGACGTACCAGAACAGGGTGATGGTGGCGATCCACGCCAGGCAGCACCACAGGCACAGCGCGTTGATCCGGTACAGGGACTCGAACTGCAGCCAGGAGACGAACCCGACGCCGAAGAGGCAGCCCGCCGCGAAGGTCAGCCAGTACCAGCGCGGGAACGCGGCGCCCGCGAGCAGGCTCACGCCGACGCAGACGACGACGCCGTAGGTCACCAGGCCCAGCATGGGGTTGGGGAAGCCGAACACCTGGGCCTGGTCGCTCCGCATCACGCTGCCGCAGGACAGGACCGGGTTGAGGCTGCAGCCGGGGGTGAAGTCCGGGTCCTCCAGCAGCTTGAACTCGTCGAGCGTGATGACCCAGGAGGCGAGCAGCCCGGCCGCTCCGCACAGGACGAGCAGCAGGGCGTACGGGCGGCTGCCGCGCGCCCTCGTGTCGGTGGCCATCGCGCGACCGTACCGGCGGCCGGGCGGCGGACCGGCCCGCGCTCACCCGGGCGGCCGACCCGGTGCGGGCCGGCCGCCCGATCGAGCGACGCCGCACGGTCAGCGGTGGACGCGCACGTAGTCCACGCCGAAGGTGATGGGCGCCGGGCCGCAGGGCGGCGGGTGGTGTTCGCCCGCGCACAGCGACAGGTTGAGCACCAGGTACGCCGACCAGTCGGGGCCGACGCCGGTGCCGTCGGCGTAGACGCGCTCCCCGTCGACGAACCACTCGACGCAGCGCTCGCTGTAGGTCGTGCCGATGGTCACCCAGGTGTCCGGGGCGATGGCGCGGCCGTCGGTGTGGTAGCTCGTGGCGTCGCGGACGTGGTTGGACAGCTCCAGCAGATGCGGGTTGTCCGGGTGGTACTCGAAGGTGTCCACCTCGTTGGCGCCGTCCTTCCAGGTCCACAGGGCCGGCCAGGCGCCCGTGGCGGAGGGCAGCAGGACCCGGGTCTCGATGTGGTCGCCGGTCCTGACCTGGAAGCCCTCCTGGGAGTACTCGGTGGTGAGCAGGCCGGTGCGCCAGGCGGGCAGGCCGTTCTCCAGGGTGCGTCCGCACGGCGCGGCGGCGAAGGTCGCCACCGAGCCGGAGACGGTGACGCAGTGCGGGTCGAGCCAGTCCAGCTTGTTGTCGTCCGGGTTGTGGTCGCAGTAGCGGTAGGCGCTGGTCCGGTCACCGACCCATCGGGCGCCCCAGTCGATGGGGGCGTCGAACTCCTCAGCCCAGACGAGGGTCCGCTCGGGGGTCCGGGGTGCCGCGAACTTGACACCCTCGGTGATCATGGTGGCGAGCGCGCTGAAATTCAGCTTTCCGATCATGCACGTGGTGTACCAGAACTAGGGGCACCATACGATGAATTGATTCGCGGACCAGATGCCAATCCCTCCGAATGCCTCTGCATATTGCATTCTTCACCCCGACCGATTTCACGCGTATGGAGCAACGGGCCGCATTTTTGCCGCAGGGGGACTGCTATGTTCTCCCACCGTTGGATCAGAGGAACTTTCATGCGAGGTGAATCATGAAGAAGGCAGTTTTCACCACTGCGGCGTTGGCTATCGGTGCGGGTCTTGTGGGCGGTTCGGCCGTCGCGGCGTCGGCCGCCACGGGGGGTGCGGGCTCGTCCACGGGTCCGCTGGGGCTCGCGTCCCCGACGAAGGTGTCCCCGGCGGTCCTGCCGGCCACCGATGTCGTGACGCGGCTGGCCAAGGAGGGCAAGGTCGCCAACGGCACCGCGTTCGACCAGAAGTCCGGTGCGGTGTCCGGCATCTACCTGGACGGCATGGACCCGAACGCGGCCAAGCGGCCCACGATCCCGGTGAAGAACCCGGCGGGCAGCGGTTCCGTCGAGGTGCACCCGCTGAAGGCGCCGACCTCCGCCGGACTCGGCACGCTGCTTCCCAAGAAGTGACCGCCCGGCCTTCTCACGCGCCGGCGGGCCGGCGAGAGCCGGCTCCGGAAATTTTGAGACTCTGATCCGGTTCCCGGCGGCCGAAGCGCGGCGGCAGGCCCTGGACGCTGGAAACGGACCCGCAATTCCAGCTCCGTGGACGACGGGCCGCCGGCCGACCGGCACCCCGTGAACCAACTCTCCGGCCCACCGGCCCTCCCCTTGCCGGTGGGCCGGACGCGTGTCGCCCATCGGGCCGTGAGCGGAGCCATATTCGACCCTCTCCGCCAATAGCACGGACGGCCCCGGAATGAGCCTAAAGCGGTCCGTGCCGCACGGCGCGCTCATTGAGCCATCCGAAGGAATCTCTGCGCGTTTGATTGTTCTCGCCGTGACTTATGCGTGCATATACGGGTTTCCTTTTCGTAAGCGTGCGCAACCGTGAATTCAGGAAGGAACCGAGTTGCCCAGGAAGTTCGCGGTCATCACGGCCCTCGCCCTCAGCACCGTCGTCGGCAGCGCCGGCATCGCCTCCGCCGGCGGCAGCTACGGCGGCGACGGCTCCACCAGCTCCAGCACCACCGTCAAGGGCGGGAGCGGCTTCTCCTCGTCGCCGGTCGTCGTGAACGCGCCGCAGCAGGGCGTTCTGATCGCCAACGGCACCCTCGTCGACCTTCGCTGCGCCGTGCCGTGGTCCAACGGTGCCGCCGTCATCGCGGCCGCCGTCGCGCCCGACTCGCACTACGTCGGCTGCAACACCGGCAAGGTCGAGCAGGGCCGCAAGGCCGTCCACGGCGGCGGCCTGCTCTTCTGACTCCTGCTCCGACCGCGTCGCAGCAGGTAAAACCACAACGCAGCCAGGAAAGGCTCAGCACATGCGCAACAAGGTTACGGCCATTTCCGCGGTCGCCGCGGGCATCGTCCTCGCGACCGCCGGCTCCGCCGCGGCCGACAACGACACGACCACCGTCAAGGGCGGCAGCGGTTTCTCGTCCTCCCCGGTCGTCGTGAACGAGCCGCAGCAGGGCGTCATCGTCCTCAACGGCACCGCTGTGGACGGCCGTTGCATCGCCCCGTGGTCGAACGGTGCCGTCCTCGGCGCCGTCATCGCCCCGAACTCGAAGTACTCCGGCTGCAACACCGGAAAGATCGAGCAGGGTCGCGACTCGGTGCACCTGGGCGGCCTGCTGTTCTGAGCGGTCCGTTCTGAGCACAGCGTCGTCCGATGGCGGTCCCCGGTTCTCCGGTGGGCCGCCATCGGCGTGTTCAGGTACTCCCCCTGCATGCCGAAGGGGCCGGCTCCGTGGATGCGGAGCCGGCCCCTTCGCGTCGCGCCGGACGACGCGGCGACGTCACTTGTTGATCGGGAGACCACCGAGCAGCTTGCCGTCGACCGGGTTCGGCAGGGTGCCGCCGAAGACCGGGGTCTTCACGACGCCGGAGTCCTGGACATTGGCCTTCACCTTCTCCGCCGTGCGCTGCACGTTCTGCGTGGCGGAGGGAAGGCTCCGGGTGACCGCCGTGCCGTTGTCGGCGATTCCCTTCCCCGGCATGTTCACGGCGGAGGCGGGAACAGCGGCGCCGGCGATCGCGAGCGATCCGGCGACCACGGCGGCAGCCTTCAGGTTCTTCATCATGTGCCTTTCCAGTGAATCCGTATGTCGTTCTCCTGGGCTAACGACACGGGAACTCGGCGGAAACTCCGCGGTCGTCAAGTTCCTGGAACTCATACGAAAAGACCCGTCGGCCCGGCGGGGGCCGGTCCGACGGGCCGTGGAATCGGCGGCTGCTTCGCCTCAGGCACCGGTCCCGGTCTCGGTCTCGGTCTCGGCGGGCGGCAGGCCGGGCAGACGCGCGGCGGGCAGGCCCCGGTCGAGCAGGGTGGCGACGGAGACGTCCACGAGCTTCTTCACCACGTCGTCGGCCGCCGGGTCCACCTGCTCGGTCCCGCCCGACAGCAGGGCGGCCAGGAGGTCGTCCACGGCCTTGCCCAGGGCGTCGAGGGCGCCCGGTGTGAGGTTCGAGGCGGTGGCCTCCGTGCCCACGCCGGCCTCGGCGAGGGCCTCCTCGCGTGCCTTCGCGGCCTCCTCGCGGGCCTGTTCCGCCTGCTCACGGGCGGCCGCCAGCTCCTTCCGCGCCTCGGCCAGCGCCTCCTCGCGGGCCTGGGCGACGGCCTCCCGGGCCGCGTCGGCGAGCTTCTTCGCCTCCGCCGCGGTGAGCGGGTCGTCGTCCGCGGCGAGCGCGGAGTCCAGCAGCCGGGTCACCGGGGTCAGGACGGTGCCGAGTCCGGCCAGCGCACCGGTCTGCCCCCGCAGCACCGCCCGCTGGTCCGTGGCTGCCGTCCGGGAGGCGGGGCGGGTGTCGTCGGGGCCGGCGGCGAGGGCGGGCGCCACCGCCCCCAGAAGGAGAGCCGCGCACAGGGCCGAGGAGGCGATGTGCCGGGTGGTCGGAGCACGCAATGGAGTTTCCCTCCGGCGAGTTTCGGGTCGTGCGATCACCGTCTCCGCCGTCGGCCGGGCTGTCGAATTCGGCGGCACCGAACAGGGCACGGGACCTGCTGATCGGGTGGACGCCGTAAACCATCCGGAGCGCGGCTCCAAACGGGTGGTCCGCCACGGGAAACCGCTCGGGAAACGGGTCCGCTCCACGATCGCCGACCCTATCGGCGATAAATATGGATAAGTGGCTGGTGCTGTTCATCTCATGTGTCCAAAAGGCCGTTTGGAGCACAGGGACCGGTGAACAGGTGCGGAATCTTACAGCGGGGACGCGCGCCACACATTCGTGTTGCTGGTTCGGACTCTTTTCTGCGGAAGGGCAGCCTCGTCATGCGCGTTGTGCCGCACATCCTGCATGTCGCCCAGCCCGTCGAGGGCGGTGTGGCGCGGGTCGTGGCGGACCTGGCGGCGGCTCAGCTCGCGGCCGGCTGGCGGGTGACGGTGGCCGCTCCGCCCGGCGGCACCCTGACGGACACACTGACCGCGTCGGGCTGCGCCGTACGGCGCTGGGACGCGACCCGTGCTCCGGGGCCCCGGCTGCCCGGGGAGGTGGGGCGGCTCGCGCGGCTGGTGCGGGAGCTGCGGCCCGATCTGGTGCACGCGCACAGCGCGAAGGCGGGACTCGCCGCCCGGCTGGCGGTGCGCGGCGCCCTGCCGACCGTGTTCCAGCCGCACGCCTGGTCGTTCGAGGCCGCCGGTCCCGTCGTGAACCGGATGGCGCTGGGCTGGGAGCGGTGGGGGGCGCGGTGGGCGGCGCGGGTGGTGTGTGTGAGCGAGGCCGAACGGCGCACCGGGCGGCGGCACGGGATCCGGGCCGAGTGGCGGGTGGTCCCCAACGGGGTGGACACCGAGCGGTTCCGGCCGGAGGGCGGGAGGGCGGACGCGGAGGGCGGGCCGCTGGTGGTGTGCGTGGGCCGGCTGTGCCGTCAGAAGGGGCAGGACGTGCTCCTCGCCTCCTGGCCGGAGGTGGTGCGGCGGGTGCCGGGCGCCCGGCTGGTGCTGGTCGGTGACGGTCCGGACGGGGAGCGGCTGCGGCGCGGCGCGCCCGCGTCGGTGCGGTTCGCGGGGGCCGTGGCGGACGCCGCGCCCTGGTACCGGGCCGCCGACGTCGTCGTCCTGCCGTCCCGCTGGGAGGGGATGGCGCTGGCGCCGCTGGAGGCGATGGCGTGCGGCCGGCCGGTCGTGGTGACGGACGTGGACGGGGCCCGCGAGAGCCTGCCGTCCGCTGCGCGCGCGGCCTGCCTGGTGCCGCCGGACGACCCCGGGGGGCTGGCCCGGGCGCTCACGGCGCTGCTGCTCGACGCGCCGCTGCGCGCGGAGCTCGGCGCGCTGGCCCGGGCGCACACGCTCGCCGCCCACGATCTGCGGCGCGCCACGGATGCCGTGACCGACGTGTACCGCGAGCTGCTCGGTGGTCCCACCGCGCCGGTCGTCGGACCTTACGAGGGCAGGAAGTGCATCACCACATGACCGCGGAAAGCTTCGTCGCCTCGCCCGCGGGGCAGCACCGGGCGCCCGAGGGCGCCCTCTCCGTTCCGGCCCCCGGCGGGCTCCCCGGCGGACGGGGGCCG
The DNA here is from genome assembly GCF_008973465.1 of Streptomyces sp. SS1-1. Classification (NCBI taxonomy): domain Bacteria; kingdom Bacillati; phylum Actinomycetota; class Actinomycetes; order Kitasatosporales; family Streptomycetaceae; genus Streptomyces; species Streptomyces sp. SS1-1. The sequence goes on from NZ_WBXN01000004.1 coordinate 2,536,067, forward strand.
GCCGCCGGGCGCGGGCCGCGCCGCCGTCGGCCGGACGCCCGGCTGTCGCTGTGGTTCTCCGACGGCGTCGCGGTCCTCGCGGGGGCGCTGACGCTGCCCGCCGCGCACCGGGATCCGCTGGTCCTCGCCGTGCTGGCGGCCGGGGTGCTGGCGCTGAACCGGTGGGCGGGGCTGTACGACACCTCGCTGGTCCGGGGGGCGCTGGACGACGTGCCGGCCGTCTGCGGCCGGATCGCGGTCGGCTGGGCGGTGGTGGCGGCGCTGTCGCCGCGGTCGCTGTCGCCGTCGGCCCTGATCGCCGTCGTCGCCGTGCACGGTGTGACGGCGTGCGCGGGCCGGGCGGTGGTGCAGGGGCTGCGGCGCCGGGCGCTGCGGCGGCGGCCGTGTCCGGCGCTGGTCGTCGGTCCCGTGGCGACGGCACGGCAGGTGGCGGCCGCGCTGCTGCGCCGCCCGGATTGCGGGGTGCGGCCGGTCGGGCTGGTCGCCGACGGGCCGGACGAGCGCGGTGACGCGGCCGGCGAGCCGGGGCTGCCGGTGTGTGCGTCGGCCCTGGAGGCACGGCGGGCGGTGGTCCGTGACGGGGTCGGGGCGGTGCTGGTCGTGGGGGCCGCGACCCGGGTGGAGCAGGCGGCGCTGCTGCGGGCGCTGGCCGCGTCGGGGTGCGCGCTGTGGGAGCTGGACGCCGACCGCGGGCCGTACGGTCTGGGCGGGCGGACCGGGCATCTGGCCGGGTTCCCGCGCAGGCCGCTGCGGCAGGAGGACGGACGCCGGCCGGGCGCGGGCCTCAAGCGGCTGCTGGACGTGCTGCTGTCGGGCGCGCTGCTGGTGCTGACCGGTCCGGTGCTGCTGGGGTGCGCGCTGGTGCTGCGGGTCATGGACGGGCCCGGCGTCGTCTTCCGGCAGGAGCGGATCGGGCGCGACGGGCGGCCGTTCACGATGCTGAAGCTGCGCACGCACCGGCCCGCCAGCGAGCACGAGGCGGCGACCCGCTGGAGCGTGGCGAACCAGCAGGACATGAGCCGTTTCTGCCACTTCCTGCGCCGTACCTCGCTGGACGAGCTGCTCCAGCTGTGGAACGTCTTCCGCGGGGACATGAGCCTGGTCGGGCCGCGGCCCGAACGGCCGTACTTCGTGGAGCGGTTCAGCCAGGCCCACCCCGGCTATCCGGCGCGGCACCGGATGCGCACCGGGATCACCGGGCTGGCGCAGATCAACGGGCTGCGCGGCGACACCTCGATCGAGGACCGGGCCCGCTACGACAACGCCTACATCGACGACTGGTCGCTGTGGCAGGACGTCTGCATCCTGCTGCGCACGGCGGCCCAGTTCGTCCGGCCGACGGGGAGCTGAGCCTCGATGACGACGTCTCCCGAGGTCCTCACCCGGATCACGCCCCCGCCGCCGGTGCCGCCCAGGCTGCGCCCGGTCCTGCCGCTGCTGCCCGTCCTGCCGGTCGTGGCGATCGTCGTGCTGCTCGGGCTGCCGGTCCGGGCGGGCGGTTCCGTCACCCCGGCCGACGCGGCCTCGGCGCTGGCCGTGCTGTGTGCCGTCGGGCAGGCGGTGGTGCGCGGGCGGCGGCCGCTGTCCCGGACGGCCGTGCTGGTGCTCGGGCTGCCGGTGGTGGGCATCGCGCTGGCCGCGACGGGCGCGGCGACCTCCGGGGACGCGCTGACCGGACTGGCCCGGCACCTCCAGGTGTTCGTGCTGATCCCGGTCGCGGTGACGCTGCTGGTGCGCGACCGGCGCGGGGCGCGGCTGCTGCTGTGGTCGCTGGTCGGCCTGGCGCTGTGGCAGGGCGGGATCGGCGTCAAGCAGTATCTGACGGGCACCGGGGCGTCGTACCAGGGCGCGTTCGTCCGGGCCGTGGGGACGTTCGGGCCGTCGGACGTGATGGGGATGGCGAACGTCGTGGCGCTCGGCGTGGTGGCCGCGACCGGGCTGGCGCTCGGCGCGCGGTCGGTGCGGCAGCGGCTGGTGACGGCCGGGTGCGCGGCGGTGCTGCTGGTGCCGCTCGCCGTGTCGTTCAGCCGGGGCGCGTGGATCGCCACGGCGGTGACCTGCGCGGTCGTCCTGCTGCTGGCCGGGGTGCGGCGGGCGGCGAAGGTGTTCGCCGCCGTCGTCGCGGCGGCCGTGGTGCTGGTGGGCGGGTTCGGGGTGGGCGCGGCGGCCCTGGAGGAGCGGCTGACCAGCATCACGCAGGTCACCGACGCGCCGGACCAGTCGGTCGTCGACCGGTACACGATGTGGGCGGCCGCGACGGACATGTGGAGCGCGCACCCGCTGACCGGGGTGGGCCTGAAGGGCTTCCCCGCGCACCGCGACGGGCACGCCTCGCTGGCGCTGTCGTCGGGCAGCGACACCGAGGGCGCCGGGCAGGCGTTCGTGCGGCAGCCGCTGCTGTCGCCGCACAACATGTATCTGCTGCTGCTGAGCGAGCAGGGGCTGCTGGGCGTGGTCACGGTCGCGGGCAGCTGGCTGGCGCTGCTGGTGTGCGCGCTGCGCCGGCTGCGGCGCGGCGCGGGCGGCGTCCGGGACTGCGCGCTGGCGGCCTGCGGGCTGCTGCTGTGGCAGCTGGTCAACTTCCTGTACGCCGACATCGGCGGGCCGTCCACCGTGCTGACGGCGATCTGCCTCGGGCTGGCCGCCTGGTGGGCGCTGTCCGGGGACGCGGCCCGGGAAGCGGGGGCCCGGTGAGGTCCCGCGCGGCGGAACGCCCGGACGCCCCCGCGGTCGACGGTGTCCCGCGCCCGGCCGGTCCCACGCCGGACGGTGCGCCCCGCTCCCCCGGTGCCGTCTCGGGCCGTTTCCTCGCACGGGCGACGCTGCTGTCGGCCGCGCTGTCGATGGCCGCGGCGGTGCTCGGGCTCGGCCGGGACCAGACGCTCGCGCATCTCTTCGGCGCGGGGGCGGAGACCGACGCGTTCCTGGTGGCCTGGACGGTCCCGGAGATGGCGTCGACGCTGCTGATCGAGGACGGCATGGCGTTCGTGCTCGTACCGGCGTTCAGCCTGGCGCTCGCGCGGCGCGGGCGCCAGACGGCCGGGACCGACCCGGTGCGGGCCCTGGTGGCGTCCTCGCTGCCGCGGCTGTGCCTGGCCCTGGCCGGGGCGGCCGCGCTGTGCGTGCTCGGGGCTCCGCTGCTGGTGGCGGTGCTCGCGCCGGGGCTGTCCGACGCGTCGCTCGCGGTGGACTGCACCCGGCTGACCGGAACCTGTGTGCTGAGCTTCGGGCTGGCCGGGTACTGCAGCGCGGCGCTGCGCGCGCACCGCAGCTATCTCGCGCCGGGCGCCATCTACATCGCGTACAACGCGGTCATCATCGCGACGATGTTCGTGCTCGCCGCGCGCTGGGGTGTGCGGGCGGCGGCGCTCGGGGTCGCGCTCGGCGGCTGCGCCATGGCGCTCGCACAGGCGCCGTCGCTGTGGCGGCGCCTCGCGCGGCGGCCCGACGGGACCGGAGCCTGCGGGACGCCCGGTCAGGACCGGGGCGGGGTCCGGGCCTTCACGGTGGGCCTGGTGTGCGCGGTGCTGCTGTTCGCGGTGGGCCGGCAGTCACAGGTCCTCATCGAGCGGTACTTCGCCTCCGGGCTGCCGGCCGGTGCCATCTCGCACCTCAACTACGCGCAGAAGGTCGCCCAGTTGCCGATGTCGCTGGCGATGATGGTGTGCGTCGTGACCTTCCCGGTGGTGGCGCGGGCCGTCGCCGAGGGCGATGTCCGGCGGGCCCGGGACCGGGTCGAGCGGGACCTGGTGCTGATGGCCTGCGTCGTGCTGTTCGGCACGAGTGTCGTGGTGGCCTGCGCGCCGGCGATCGTGCAGCTGCTGTTCCAGCGGGGCGCGTTCACCGCCCAGGACACCGCCGCGACCGCCGCCGTGATGCGGGTGTACGCGCTCGGGCTGCTCGGGCACACCCTGGTGGGCGCGCTCGTGCGGTCGTACTTCTCGACGGGCCGCACCAGCTGGTACCCGCCGGCCGTCATGGGCATCGGCGCGGTCGCCACGATCGGGCTGAGCGCCTGGGCGGTGGGGCCGTGGGGGGCGCGCGGGATCGCCGCCGCCAACGCGGCCGGCATCACCCTGACCGCGCTGCTCCTGCTGCTCGGGCTGGGCCCGCAGTCGGTGCCGGTGCGGATCCCCCGGGTCGCCGGCGCGCTGGCCCGCCCGGTGGTCGCCGCCGTGGGCGCCGGCCTGGCCGGGCTGTCCGGCGCCGGTCTGGCCGACGACCCCGCGCTGTCCGCCGCCGCCGGCTGCGCCTGCGCGAGCGCCGTGTTCGTGGCGCTGGCGTGGCTCCTCGACGCGGCGGGCGTCCGCTCCCTGCTGCTTCCCGTCCCGCATTCCGTCCGCAGCCCTCTCACACGAAAGCTCCGTCATGGTCGCTGACATCTCCGCCGCGCCGCGCGTGGCCGAACCCGTGCCCCAGCCCGTCGTGGGGGGCCGCCGCAGACGGGACTCCGCCGCCTGGGTGGCCATGTACCACTCGGTCTCCACGGACCCCGACGACCCGTACAACGTGACCGTCACCCCGGCCCGTCTGGAGCGGCAGCTCGCCTGGCTGGCCGGGCGCGGGCTGCGCGGGGTGAGCGTGCGCGAGCTGCTCGCCGCGCGGGACCGGGGCACCGAACGCGGCCTGGTCGGGCTGACCTTCGACGACGGCTACACCGACTTCGTCACCGAGGCGCTGCCCGTGCTGCGCCGCCGCGGCTTCACGGCGACGGTGTTCGTGCTGCCCGGCCTGCTGGGCGGCACGAACGTGTGGGAGCCGACCGGTCCCCGCAAGCCGCTGCTGGACGAGGACGGGGTGCGCGGGGCGGCGGCGGCCGGGATGGAGGTCGCCTCGCACGGGATGACGCACCTCGATCTGACCCGCGCGCCGGACGAGGTGCTGCACCGGGAGGTCGCCGAGAGCCGGCAGCGGCTGGCCGCGCTCCTCGGGGACGACGTGGTGGGGTTCTGCTACCCGTACGGCTACCACGACGTGCGGGCCGTGGACGCCGTGCGCCGGGCCGGCTACCGGTATGCGTGCGCGATCGCGCCCTCCCCGCTCAGCCGGGGGGACTTCGCGCTGCCCCGGATCCACATGGGGCAGGCGGACGGCTCGCTGCGCCTGGAGCTGAAGCGGCGGCTGGCCCGCGTCTACGGCCGGTCCCTGGAGGCGGCGTGAGGGTCCTGCACGTCATCACCGGACTCGGCGTCGGCGGCGCGGAGCAGCAGCTGCGGCTGCTGCTGCGGCACCTCCCGGCGCGCTGCGACGTGGTGACGCTGACCAACCCCGGCCCGGTCGCCGCGGGCCTCGCGGCCGACGGGGTCCGGGTCGCCCACCTCGGGATGGCCGGCAACCGGGACCTGGACGTCGTGCCGCGGCTGACCCGGCTGATCCGGGGCGGCGGCTACGACCTGGTGCACACGCACCTGTACCGGGCCTGCCTGTACGGGCGGCTCGCCGCGCGGCTCGCCGGGGTGCGGGCCGTCGTGGCCACCGAGCACTCGATCGGCGCGACCCGCCTCGAGGGGCGCCCGCACAGCCCCGGGGTGCGGGCGCTGTACCTGGCGGGCGAGCGCCTCGGCCGGGTCACGGTCGCCGTCTCCCCGACGGTGGCGCAGCGGCTGCGGCGCTGGGGGGTGCCGGGGCAGCGCATCCGGGTCATCCCGAACGGCATCGACGCGCCCCGGTTCTCCTACGACGAGGTGCGCCGCAAGGAGGCGCGGGCGTACTTCGGGCTGCCCGAGGACGCGTACGTCGTCGGCGGTGTGGGGCGTCTCGCGCCCGGCAAGCGGTTCGGCGTGCTGGTGGCGGCGCTGGCCCAGCTGCCGGACGACGTACGGCTGCTGCTGGTCGGCGGCGGGCCCGAGGAGGCGGCGCTGCGCCGCGCGGCGCGTGAACTCGGCGTCGCAGGGCGGCTGGTGCTGACCGGTGAACGGCCGTATCTGCCCGACCCGCACGACGGGGCGCCCGACCTGCCCGCCCTGCTGTCCGCGATGGACGTGCTCGCCTCGCCGTCGCCGGAGGAGTCCTTCGGGCTGGCGGTGCTGGAGGCGCTGGCCGCCGGGCTGCCCGTGCGGTATGCGAGCTGCCCGGCCGTCGAGGACCTGCCGGCGCGGGCGGTGCCCGGTGCGCGGCGGGTCGTCGGCGGGGCCGGGGCGTACGCGCGGGAACTGCTGCGGCTGCGGGAGGCCGGGCCCGCCGAGCGGCACGCCCCGGACGTGGTGCGGCACTACGACATCGCGCGGACCGCGCGGCAGCTGATGGATCTGTACACGGCCGCTTCGGCCGGCTCGAACCTGGAAGTGAGTCCCTCATGACAGACAACCCCGCTGAGCGCGCTCCGCTGTGGGACCGGGCCCGTGCCCGGCTCGGACGGCTGCCCGTGTGGGCGCTGGTGCCCGCCACGGCCCTGACCGGCGCCCTGGCCGGTGGCGTGTACGGGCTGGTGAAGCCCCCGCAGTACACGGCGACCAGTTCCGTGGTGGCCGTGCCGAACGGCAAGACCGAGGCCGACTGCACGGACGCGCTGGGCTTCGCGCAGGCCTACGGCCGGGTCGCCACCCAGCTCGCGGTGCTCGGGGACGCCCAGATGTGGGCGGGCGTCCCGGTGTCGACGCTGCGCGAGAGCGTGGAGGTGGCGACGTCGCCGGACGCCCCGATGGTCGCGGTCTCGGCGACCTCGTCGAGCCCCGGGCAGGCCGTGGACATCGCGAACGCCGTGTCCCGCGCGCTGGTCACCGAGGCCGGCTACGCCAAGGACCGGACCGGTATCCGGCTGGAGAACCTGTCGCGCGCGCTGCGGCCGGGCGAGCCGTCGTCGGCGTCGCCGGGGCTGACCGCGCTGGTGGGCGCGAGCGCCGGCGGGCTGCTCGGCGGGCTCGCGATGCTGGCCCGGCCGCGCCGGCGGTCCGGTGGGCCGGGCGCGGACGACGACCTGGGCCGGGCCTCGGTGCCGGGTCCGGCCGGGGCCGCCGACGCCCAGGAGACCCGCGGATGACGGCGTCCGTACGAAGGCTGACGGTGGAGGTGTGCACCGACGAGCGCGCCTTCGCCGGCCTCGCCGAGGCGTGGGGCCGGCTGCACCGGGCGTGCCCGTCGGCGACGGCGTTCCAGAGTCACGCGTGGCTGCACTCGTGGTGGCTGTCGTACGGCAGGCCGGGCCGGCTGCGGCTGGTGCTGGTGCGCCGGGGCGGCGAGCTGGTGGCGGCGGCGCCGCTGATGCGGGTGCACAGCCCGCTGCCGGCGCTGGTGCCGCTCGGCGGCACCATCACGGACTTCTGCGACGTGCTGGTCGACGAGTCGGCGGGCGCCCCGGCCGCGGCGGCGCTCGCGGACGCCCTGGCCGATCTGGCCCGTACGGCGCTGGTGGACTTCCGTGAGGTGCGGCCGGGCGGCGCGATGGAGCGGGTGTTCCTGTGCTGGCGGGGTCCGCGGCAGCGGCTGCGTGACTCGCTCTGCCTGGAGCTGCCCGCGCTCCCCATGGAGGAGCTGGTGGGGCGGCTGCCGACGGGCCGGGCCCGGCGCATCCGCAGCAAGGTCAACCAGCTGTCCCGGCTCGGGGTGCAGTGGCGGGTCGTGCCGCACGAGGAGACGGAGGCCGCGCTGCGCCGGCTCCTGGAGCTGCACCGGCTGCAGTGGGCGGGCCGGCAGGTGTCGCCCGAGCATCTGCGGCCGCGGTTCATGGAGCACCTGGTCCGCGCGGCGGTCCCGCTGGCCCGTTCCGGGGAGGCGGCGACGACGGAGTTCGTGCTGGACGGCTCGGTGGTGGCGGTCAACATCTCGCTGCTGTCGGGCGCGTTGGCCGGCATGTACCTGTACGGCTTCGACCCGGGGCTGCGGCAGCGCCGGGTGGACGTGGCGACGATGCTGCTGCACGGGGCGACCGGGCACCTCGGGTCGGACGGGCTGCGCACGCTGAGCCTGCTGCGGGGCGCGGAGCCGTACAAGTACCGCTGGCAGCCGACGACCGTCGTCAACCAGCGGTTCCTGCTGGCCCGGCGGCGCACCGCCCCGCTCCTGGGGGCGGCGCTCGCGGAGGCGGCCGCGCGGCGGCGGGCCAAGGAGGTGCTGCGCAAGGACGCCGAGCCGGTGGCTCAGCGGTAGCGCTCGGCCCACTTCAGGCACGCGGAGAGCCGGCCGCCGAGCTGCTGCTCCAGCCACTTCTCCAGGTCCAGCAGGGTGCAGTGCGGGGCCCCGAGGTGGAGGGCGCAGGGCTCGGCGCGGTGGGGGGTGTCGCCGGGGCCGGGAGGGTGGCCGGGGACGCGGTGGCGTCGGGGGTGGCCGGGGACGCGGTGGCGTCCGGCGTGGCGGGGGCCGGCTGGGGGCGGGAGTGCAGCGGGGCGGACAGCAGGAGGCGGTACAGGGCGGAGGCGCGGGGGTTGTCGGAGCACAGCCACACGCCGTGCGGGCAGTAGTCGGTGATGGTGTTGTAGAGCGGCTTGTGCTGGTCCATCCAGGCCAGCATGCGCAGCATGTACGTGATGTTGTCGCCGTTGCGGAACAGGCCCCACTCCGGGTACGAGATCGGCTTGCCGTGGCGGCGGGCGAAGTCCACGTGGTACTGCAGCCCGTACGGCTCGGTGATCTGTTCGTCGAAGGTGAGGCCGCGCGGCTGGTCGTAGGCGTCCATGCCGATGATGTCGACGACGTCGTCGCCCGGGTAGCAGTCGGGCCAGGGGACGGCGTCCCGGCCGCGGCTGGGGGCGAAGTCGAAGCGGAAGCGCTGGCCGTCGACCGCGCGCATCACGCGGACGACACGGCGCCAGTACTGCTTCCAGCTCGCCGGGTCCGGGCCGCAGCGGTGGGTGTAGGTGATGCCGTTCATCTCCCAGCCGAGCACGAGGACCGTGTCCGGGATGCCGAGGGCGACCAGGCGTTCGGCGAGGGCCTGGAAGTGCGCGTCGAAGGCGCCGGACGCGGCGCGCCGCAGCAGGGTCCGGACGGTCGCGTCGGGCAGGCCGCTCTCGTTGCGTTCCATCATGGGCACGTTGAGCACGAGCATCCGGTCGGACTTGGCGCGCCGCCAGGCGGCCCAGCTGTCGAGGAAGCCGTGCCCGCCCTCGATGTTGGTCCACAGGTCGCCGGGCAGATAGGTGTGCCCGACGCGGGGTTCCTGTCCGCCGAGCCAGCGGGTGAGCTGCTGCATCCGCTGCACCCCGGCGGGCCCGTAGTGCAGGTACGCCCCGAACGCGGGCGCGTGCGCGGGCGACCCGGCCGGGGCGTGGGCGCCCTGCGGCGGCTGCGGCGAGGCGGCCGGGGGTGCCGGGTCGGCCAGGGGTGCCGGGTCGGCGGCGGGGACCGGGCGGGCCGGGTCGGGGTGGGAGGCGGAGCCGGCCGCGAGGGCCGTGCCCGGGGTGAGGGCCGCCGCGGCGATCACCGCGGCGGTGATCAGCGCCGTTCCTCTCGGGGTGGACCGTCGGCGGTCACGGGCCATGCGTCCTCCTCGGCGGGCACTTCCCTGTAAGTGACAGGAAGTCATATCCGCCGGGGCGGCACCATCGGGGCGCCGCCGAACGGGCCATCAGCTGCCGTACAGCGCCTCGATGTCGGCCGCGTACGCCTGGGTCACGGCGTGCCGCTTCACCTTCAGCGAGGGGGTGATCAGGCCGTTCTCCTCGGTCCACTCCCCCTCGACGAGCCGGAACACGCGGATCGACTCGGCGCGGGAGACGGCCTCGTTGGCGTGGTCGACGGCCTTCTGGACGTCGGCGTGCATCCGGGGGTCCTGGACGACCTCGGACATCGGGGTGTCCGCGGGCAGCCCGCGTACGGAGAGCCAGTGCGCCACCGCGTCCGGTTCGAGGGTGATCAGGGCGCCGACGAAGGGGCGGCCGTCGCCGACGACGAGGCACTGGCCGACGGGCGGGCGGCTGCGCAGCCGGTCCTCCAGGACGGCCGGGGAGACGTTCTTGCCGCCGGAGGTGACGAGGATGTCCTTCTTGCGGCCGGTGATGGTGAGGTAGCCGTCCGCGTCGAGGGCGCCGAGGTCGCCGGTGGCGAACCATCCGTCGCGCAGCACGGCGTCGGTGGCGGCCGGGTCGCCCCGGTAGGCGCCGAAGACGATGCCGCCCTTGATGAGCACCTCGCCGTCGTCGGCGATCCGGACGGCGGTGCCGGGGACGGGCCGGCCGACGGTGCCGGGGCGTGGCCTGAGCGGCGGGACGATGGTGGCGGCGGCGGTGGTCTCGGTGAGGCCGTAGCCCTCGTAGACGAGGATGCCGGCGGCGTAGAAGAACAGGTTGAGGTCGCGGTCGAGCGGAGAGCCGCCGCTGATGGCGTAGCGCAGACGGCCGCCGAGCTCCTTGCGGACCCGGCGGTAGACCAGCAGGTCGTACAGGGCCCAGGTGGCCCGGAGCCCCACGCCGGGGCCCTTGCCGGTGCCGAGGAAGTGGCCGAGGTGGGCCTCGGCGAAGCGGAGGGCGACGCGGTGGGCGCGGTCGAAGGAGGCGCCGCGGCCCAGCTTCTCGGCGGTGGCCCGGCCGGTGTCGTGGATCTTCTCGAAGAGGTAGGGGACGCCGACGAGGAAGGTGGGCCGGAACTCCCGCAGCGCGGGCCGCAGTTCGTCGGGCTTGATGCTGGGCCAGTGGCCGATCTCGATCCGGCCCATCAGGCAGGCGATCTGGATGGTGCGGCCGAGGATGTGGGCGAGCGGGAGGAAGAGCAGGGTCGAGGCGGTCTGCCCGGTGACGGCCTGGAAGACGGGGTGCAGCAGCTCGACGGTGTTGGCGGCCTCGGCGTGCAGGTTGCCGTGGGTGAGGACGCAGCCCTTGGGCAGGCCGGTGGTGCCGGAGGTGTAGCAGATCGTCGCGACAGTGTCGGGGGTGAGGGCGGCACGGCGTTTGGCGGCCTCCTCGTCGGACAGGTCGCGGCCGAGCGCGATGAGCGTGCCGAGGGCGTCGTCGTCCAGTTCCCAGACACGCGGCGGCTGTTCGTGCGCCGCGGTGGCCGCCGTGACCGTGGCCGTGTTCTGCGCGGTCTCGGTGACGACGTGCCGGGCGCCGGAGTCGCGGACGATCCACTCGACCTGGTCCGCGGAGGAGGTGGCGTAGACGGGGACGGTCTGCCCGCCGGCGGCCCAGACCGCGAAGTCCAGCAGGGTCCACTCGTAGCGGGTGCGGGACATCACGGCGACCCGGCCGCCGGGTTCCAGGCCGGCCGCGATGAACCCCTTGGCCACGGCGGTGACTTCCCGGGCGAACTCGGCCGCGGTGACCGGACGCCAGCCGTCGCCGGTGTGGCGGCGCAGGACCACGGCGTCCGGTGCCTCGGCCGCGTTGGTGTAAGGCAGGTCGGCGATGCTGCCGGTGGTGGGGCGGGACGCGAGGGCCGGGGTGCGGGCCTCGCGCACCACGCCCCCGGCGTCCGTGACGACCTCGACCTCGGCGCGTTCCAGCAGTTCGGTGCGTTGTGCGGCCCGCTTCAGATCCTTGCGTACGCCCATGTCGGCTCCCGGTGCACGTCGTACTTACCGGAGAGTAAACTTACTCAGGCGTAAGTAAAGGTCAATGGGTCCGGCATGCTCAGTCCCGGCCGGTGAGACGGCTCGCCTGCCGGATCGCGTCGGCGAGCCGGGCCACGTCCTGGTCCTCGGTCTTCCCACTCAACTCCTCCGCGCGCTCGGCGAGTTCGCCCAGACCGCCCCGCCCGGGCAGTGCCGTCCGGCCGTCGCCGCCGTCGCGCAGGGCGTCCGCGAAGTAGGCCGCCGTGGCCGTGACCTGGAAGCGGGGACTCGCGCTCCACACCGAGTCCTCCAGCGCGTCCGCCTCGATACCGCCGGACTCCTCGTGCGGGGCGCGGGTGCGCGGGTCGAGCCAGCGGACGCTCGCCGTGGCCAGGTGGCCCTCGGCGTGCCGTGCCGTGCGGACGGCGTACAGGGCGGTGACCGTGTGGCCGGGGCCGACCTCGCCGCCGTCGACGCGGTCGTCGCGGAAGTCCTCGTCCGCGACCTTCCGGTCGTCGTAGCCGATCAGCCGGAACTCCTTCACCGTTTTGGGGTCGAAGACGACCTGGGCCTTGGCGTCGCGGGCGGTCAGGTCGACGTTGCGGGGCAGGTCCTGCGCGAAGACCTTGTGCGCCTCGTCCTCCCCGGAGACGTACACGGTGTGCCCGTCGCCCTTGTCGGCGAGGCGTTCCATCAGGGCGTCGCCGTAGTCGCTGCCGACGCCCACCCCGAAGAGGGTGATGCCGTGTTCGCGGCGCTCGGAGGAGACCCGTTCCAGGATGGTGTCCGCGTCGGTGTCGCCGGTGTTGGCGAGGGCGTCGGAGACCAGCACGACCCGGTTGGTGGCGCCCTTGCGCAGGCCGTCCTCGGCCGTCTCGTACCCGGTCTTCACGCCGGCGCCGAGGTTGGTGGAGTCGGTGGGCGACAGGCTGTCGATGGCGTCGTGGATCTCGTCCCGGTGCCCGCCGACGCGGGTCGGCCGCAGCACCCGCTCGGCCTCGTCGCTGAAGGTGACCAGGGCGACCGAGTCGTCGTCGCGCAGCCGGTCCGTCATCACGCCGAGGGAGTCCTTCGCCAGGTCCAGACGGCCCGGTTCGGCCATGGAGCCGGAGATGTCGACGACGAAGGTGAGCGCGGCGGGCGGGCGGCGGGAGGCGTCCTCGGCGGGCCGAGTCGCCAGGCCCACCCGGACCAGGGACCAGTCCTCGCGCGCGGTGCGGGCGCCGTCCACGGTGACCGTGAACCCGTTGCCGTCGGGGCGGTCGTAGTCCTGGCGGAAGCTGTTGACGAACTCCTCCGGGCGGACCGTCGTGGGGTCCGGCAGCCGTCCCTCGGCGAGCGTGCGGCGGGCGTAGCCGTAGGAGGCCGTGTCCACGTCCAGGGCGAAGGTGGAGACGAGGTCGGGCTCGGGCGCGAACTCGCGGTCGCCGTCGTCGCCGTTCTTCTGCTCGCCCGAGCCGTCGCCGTCGTACTCGGGGGCGACCGGGAAGCCGCGCCCCTCGCTGCTGCGGTCCGTCGTCGAGGGACCGCCGTCCTGCCCGCCGCACCCGGTGAGCAGCAGGCCGCCCGCCGTGAGCGCGAGCAGCGCGCCCCTCAGCCGTCGTACGCGGTGTCGCTCCATCGTCCGTTCCCCCTGGTTCCGTTGACGCCGCCTTCTGTGACTGTGACGGGCCGGGGGGCCGGAACGTGCGGTACGGGGCGTTGCGGATGGGTCTCGAAGAGGGCACGGCGGGCCCCCGCCGAGACCGGTGGGTGATCTTCCGTTGACCTGGCGGGGACCTGGGCGGGGAGCCCTACGACACGATGTCCTTGCGCGTGAAGTGCCGGAAGGCCAGCGCGAACAGGATCAGGGCGTACGTCACGGAGACCGCGGTGCCCTGGATCATGCCGGGCCACTCGAGGTGCGGCTGGACGGCGTCCGCCCAGGCGAACTGCCAGTGTGCGGGCAGGAAGTGGCGCCAGTCGCCGAGCGCGGTGACGGCGTCCAGGACGTTGCCGACGATGGTGAGGCCGACCGCGCCGCCGACCGCGCCCAGCGGGGCGTCCGTCCGCGTCGACAGCCAGAACGCCAGTCCTGCCGTGACCAGTTGGGACACGAACAGGTACGCCACCACGATCAGCAGGCGCTGGGCCGCCGTGCCCGTGGCGAGCGAACCCCCGGTGGGGATCTGGAGCGGGCCCCAGCCGTAGGCGGCCGAGCCCACGGCCAGCGCGACCACCGGCAGCAGGATCATCGCGGCCAGGCTCAGACCGAGGCCGACCACCAGCTTGGACCACAGCAGCCGGGCCCTCGGCACGGGCGCGGCGAGGAGATAGCGCAGGGACGACCAGCCGGCCTCCGAGGCGACGGTGTCCCCGCAGAACAGGGCGACCGGGATGACGAGCAGGAAGCTCGCGGAGACGAACAGGTTGACGGCGGCGAAGTTGGCGCCGGAGGCCGTCGCCGTGTCCATCAGGGTGACGCGGTTGCCGCGCCCGTCCGGCTCCCCGCCGATCGCGAAGGCGGCGACCAGCACGAACGGCAGCACGGCGAGGATGCCGAACATCACCATCGTGCGGCGCCGCTTGAGCTGGCGGAGCAGTTCGACCCGCACGGGCAGGGTGCGGCCCGCCCGGTAGCCGGAGGCCACCTCGGTGCGCTCGGTGAGCGTGCTCATGCGGAACCTCCGATCAGGGTGAGGAAGGCGTCCTCCAGACGGCGGTGCGGGCCGACCGACCGGACGGGCACCTCCAGCCGGACGAGTTCGGCGACCAGCTGCTCGGCGCTGCCGTCGGCGTCGAGCCGGACCAGGAGACCGTCGTCGGCGGGGACGGCCGAGACCACCCCGGGCAGCGCGGCGACCTTCTCGACGACGGGTCCGCCGACGGCCGTGGCAGTGCCGACGAGGAGGGTGTCGCCGGAGCCGACGATCTCGGCGACCGGGCCCGCCTGCACGAGCCGGCCGCGGTCCATCACCACGAGATGGGTGCAGGACTGCTCGACCTCCGAGAGGAGATGGCTGGAGACGATCACCGTGCGGCCCGCGGCCGCGTACCGGATCATCACCTCGCGCATCTCACGGATCTGCGGCGGGTCGAGGCCGTTGGTCGGCTCGTCGAGGATGAGCAGGTCCGGCAGGCCGAGCATGGCCTGGGCGATGGCGAGGCGCTGGCGCATGCCCTGCGAGTAGGTGCGCACCGCGCGGGCGAGCGCGTCGCCGAGCCCGGCGATCTCCAGGGCCTCGTCCAGGTGGGCGTCCTCCGGCGGGCGGCCGGTGGCCTTCCAGTACAGCTCCAGGTTCTCCCGGCCCGACAGGTGCGGCAGGAAGCCGGCGCCCTCCACGAAGGCGCCGACCCGGGACAGGACCGGGGCGCCGGGGCGGACGGCGTGCCCGAAGACCCGGATCTCCCCGGCGTCGGGACGGATCAGGCCCATCAGCATGCGCAGGGTCGTCGTCTTGCCCGCCCCGTTCGGGCCGAGCAGGCCGAGCACCTGGCCCTTCTCCACCTGGAACGACAACTCCCGCACGGCGTACCGGTCCTGCGCGCGGGCGTACCGCTTGCTCAGGCCGGTGATCCGCAGCGGGACCTCGGCCAGCTCCGGGTCGGGCGCGGGGGCGGTGGTGCGGCGGCGGGCGGTCAGCAGCAGGGCGAGGGCGAGCACGGCACCGGCGGCGGGCAGCCACCACACCCAGGACGGCAGGGGCGCGGCGGCGCTGGTGACGCCGGGGGCCGTCGGGACGGACAGGTCGCTCTTCAGGGCCACCGCGTACATCGCCGGGGCGGCCGGGGAGGCGTAGCCGAGGTCCGTGGAGGACAGCACCAGGCGCAGCCGGTGGCCCTTCTCGACGTCGTGGTCGATGGCGGGGAGGGTGATCCGCACGTCCTTGCCGGCCTTGGCGTCCGTGATCCGCAGCGGGGTGACCAGCTGGGACGGCAGGACCTGCCGGCGGCCGTCGGGGCCGACGTCGTAGACCTTGGCGAACAGGACGGCGTCGTCGCTGTCGGCGCGCACGTGCACGGTGGCCGTCGGGGAGCCGGTGATGTGCAGGTTGTCGGCGACGGGCGCGGAGTCGAAGCGGGCGAACTGGCCGGGGAAGTCCAGCGAGACGCCGACGCCGAGCGACGACAGCTGGGCGAGGCCGCCGGAGCCGCCGAGGCCGGGCAGGGCGGAGACGGCGGGCGGGCTGGCACCGGCCGGGTTGGCGAAGGGCTGCTCACCGCCGGTGAGCGGCAGCCGCCGTACGCCGGCGGTCAGTCCGGGGTACGCGTCGGCGCTCGCGCCCCGCAGCTGGGCCTCGCCGTCGGTGGAGTCGATGCCCCCGGTGCGGGTGACCCGGAAGGCGGGGCCGGTGTCAGCGCCCTTGTCGCCCTTGAGGTACCGGTCGAACCAGGCGGTGGTGCGGGCCTGGACGCGGGTCGCCTCCATGTCGCCGACGTCGTGCCCGCCGGCGATCCAGTCGACGTCCACGGGGGCTCCGTTGGCGCGGATCGCGCGGGCCGCCTCGTCGGCCTGGCCGAGCGGGAAGAGGGAGTCGGACTGGCCCTGGAACAGCAGGGTGGGCACGTCTATGCGGTCGCCGACGGCGGACGGGGAGCGTTCCTCCAGCAGGGCGCGGGCCTTGGCGTCGGGGACG
Organism: Streptomyces sp. SS1-1; assembly: GCF_008973465.1. Classification (NCBI taxonomy): domain Bacteria; kingdom Bacillati; phylum Actinomycetota; class Actinomycetes; order Kitasatosporales; family Streptomycetaceae; genus Streptomyces; species Streptomyces sp. SS1-1. The sequence goes on from NZ_WBXN01000004.1 coordinate 2,552,105, forward strand.
CCGGACTCGGCGACCCGCTGGTACATCGCGCAGAGCGTGGGCTGGAACTTGTCGCAGCCGCCGCCGGAGTTGACGAAGATGCCGGCCCACAGCTTCTTGAAGACGCCGTTCGGGAAGAGGGCGTCGGCGAGGTTCCAGTAGGTGATGGCCGGGGCGATGGCGTCGACGCGGTCGTCGTGTCCGGCGGCCAGCAGCGCGATGGCGCCGCCGTAGGAGCCGCCCGCCATGCCGACGCGCGGGTCGCCGGGCTTGTCGAGGCGGACCTCGGGCTGCCGGGCGAGCCAGTCGAGCAGCCGGGAGACGTCGGCGACCTCGCCCTTCGGGTCGTTCAGGCCGATCGCGCCGGTGGACTCACCGAAGCCGCGCGCGGACCAGGTGAGGACGGCGTACCCGTCCCGCGCCAAATCCTCGGCCTGCCGCCGCATGTCGTCTTTGCTGCCGCCGAAGCCGTGCCCGAGGAGGACGGCGGGGCGCCGCCCGCCGCCCGGCGCGGTGAAGTACGAGGTGTCGACGCGTACTCCGCCGTCCATGGCCATGACCCGGTCGGCGCGCCGTATCTCGGGGGCGTCGCCGCCGGAGGCGACCGCGGTCCAGGTCCCGGCGCCGGCCAGCACCACGGCGGCGGCCGCGGCGGCCAGCAGCCGCCGCGGCCCGCGCGGTGCGCCCCGTCCGGGCAGTCGAAGATCCATACGTCAACGGTACGGGGGGAACCTGTCGGTCCGTTGTCGACCGGGGACGAACTGTGCCACCTCCTGTGGGGGTACACGGTGGCCCGCGCGTACACCAGGCGCGGTACGCCGGTCAGTCCCGGGCGTCGTCCGGCAGGGTCACCAGCCAGCGGGTGGTGCGGCGCGGGCGCAGGTACAGGGCCCAGTAGAGGGTGGCGACGGCGGTGATGCCGCCGGTCCACGCCAGATGGACGGGTTCCTGCTGGGTGAGGATGTAGCCGAGGACCACGATCAGCATCACTGGCACCGCGGGCCACAGCGGCATCCGCCAGGCCGACGAGTGGCGGTGCTGTCCGCGCCGGGCGAGCAGGGCGGCGACCGCGACGAGCAGGTACATGCCGGTGACGGAGACGCCCGTGACGCCGTACAGGGTGTCCAGGTTGACGAAGCAGAGGGCGGCGCCGGGCACGCCGACGGCGAGGGTGGCGACCCACGGGGAGCCGAAGCGGCCGAGGCGGGCGAGGCCGTCGTTGACGGGCCGGGGCCACGCCTTGTCGCGGGCCGAGGCGAACAGCACGCGGGAGTTCTGGATGACCATGACGATGCCCGCGTTGATGATCGCGAGGGCCACGCAGAGGCTGACGAAGGTACCGACGGCGGAGTTCGACCAGGCGGTGACCATGGCGGAGAGGTCGCCACCGGTCAGTTCGGCGACGTCCGAGGCGCCCAGGGTGATGGCGACGACCGGCACCAGGATGATGACGGTGGAGATGGCGAGGGTGGCCAGGACCGTGCGGGCGACGTTGCGGCGCGGGTTCTCCAGCTCCTCGGAGAGGTACACGGCGGTCGAGAAGCCCTGGGTGATGAACAGGGCGATGGCGAGCCCGGAGACGACCAGCAGCGCCGTCACCGTGTCGGTGCGGCCGTCCGCGCCGGCCACCTCCAGGGAGGCCAGGCTCGCGGGGCCGCGCTCGGCGTGGGCGAAGCCCAGGACGGCCACTACGGCCGCCGCGATGACCTCCAGGACCAGGAAGACGCCGGTGATCCAGGCGTTGGCGCGCAGGTCCAGCAGGCCGGCGAGGGTAGCGAGGAGCATGACGCCGGCGCCGGTCAGGGCGGGGTCGAGGTGGGCGATCGGGGCGAGGTAGTCGGCGGTGCCCATCGCGATCACGGGCGGTACGACCATGACGACGAGCAGGGACAGCACGAACACCAGCCAGCCCGCGAGCCGTCCGGCGAGCGTGGACACCATCGCGTACTCGCCGCCGGCGCTCGGGACGAGGGTGCCGAGCTCCGAGTAGCAGAAGGCGACGGCGACGCACAGCAGGGAGCCGACGGCGATCGTGAGGGCCGTGGCGGTGCCGAGCGAGCCGAACAGGTCGGGGACGACCACGAAGAGCGTGGACGCGGGGGTCACGCAGGAGAGCGTGAGCAGCGTGCCGCCGACCACGCCGATGGAGCGCTTGAGCTGCCGGGGGCTGTCCGGCGCCTCGACGGCGGGGGCCTCGGCGGGGGTGAGGGTGTCGGTCACGAGGGGGATGCAACATCGACGGAAACCGTCACGTCAATGGGTGTCCTGCCACGGAATCAGTTGTCCGCGATCATGATTTCGCGCGTTAACGTCGCATCAAGGCCCATGCCCGCACGGGTTTCGCAGGTGCGGGAACCGCAGCGGACCCGGACAGAAAAATGGGGCCGTCCGCGATGCGGACGGCCCCGGAGGTGGCGTCAGTGGTTGCGCGGGAAGCCCAGGTCGACGCCGGTGGGGGCGTCGGCCGGGTCGGGCCAGCGGGTCGTGACGACCTTGCCGCGGGTGTAGAAGTGCGTGCCGTCGTTGCCGTAGATGTGGTGGTCCCCGAAGAGGCTGTCCTTCCAGCCGCCGAAGGAGTGGTAACCCACCGGCACCGGGATCGGCACGTTCACGCCGACCATGCCGGCCTCGACCTCCAGCTGGAAGCGGCGGGCCGCGCCGCCGTCCCGGGTGAAGATCGCGGTGCCGTTGCCGAACGGCGAGGCGTTGATGAGGGCCAGGCCCTCCTCGTACGTCTCGGCGCGCAGCACGCACAGGACGGGGCCGAAGATCTCGTCCTGGTACGCCTTCGCGGACGTGGGCACCTTGTCGAGCAGCGAGATGCCGATCCAGTGCCCGTCCTCGTGGCCGTCGACGGTGTAGCCGGTGCCGTCGAGGACGACCTCGCAGCCCTCGTCGGCCGCGCCCTTCACGTAGGACGCCACCTTGTCGCGGTGCACGGCCGTGATCAGCGGGCCCATCTCGGAGGTGGGGTCGTTGCCGGGGCCGATCTTGATCTTCTCGGCGCGCTCGCGGATCTTCTCCACCAGTTCGTCGCCGATCGCGCCGACCGCGACGACCGCGGAGATGGCCATGCAGCGCTCACCGGCGGAGCCGTAGGCGGCCGACACGGCGGCGTCGGCGGCCGCGTCCAGGTCGGCGTCCGGCAGGACCAGCATGTGGTTCTTGGCGCCGCCGAGCGCCTGGACGCGCTTGCCGTTGGCGGAGGCGGTGGTGTGGATGTACCGGGCGATCGGGGTCGAGCCGACGAAGGAGACGGCCTTGACGTCCGGGTGCTCGAGGAGGCGGTCCACGGCCACCTTGTCGCCGTGGACGACGTTGAAGACGCCGTCGGGCAGGCCCGCCTCGGCGAGCAGCTCGGCGATCTTGATGGACGCCGAGGGGTCCTTCTCGGACGGCTTGAGCACGAAGGTGTTGCCGCACGCGATGGCGATGGGGAACATCCACATCGGGACCATCGCCGGGAAGTTGAACGGCGTGATGCCGGCGACGACACCGAGCGGCTGCCGGATCGACGACACGTCGACACGGCTGGCGACCTGCGTGGACAGCTCGCCCTTGAGCTGCACGGTGATGCCGCACGCGAGGTCCACGATCTCCAGGCCGCGCGCCACCTCGCCGAGGGCGTCGGAGTGCACCTTGCCGTGCTCGGCGGTGATCAGCTCGGCGATCGCGTCGCGGTTGGCGTCCAGCAGCGCGCGGAACTTGAACAGGATCGAGGTGCGCTGCGCCAGCGAGGACTGGCCCCAGGTCAGGAACGCCTCCTTGGCGGCCGCGACCGCCGCGTCCACCTCCTCGACCGAGGCGAAGGCGACCTTCGTGGTGACCGCGCCGGTCGCCGGGTCGGTGACCGGCCCGAACGTTCCCGACGCGCCTTCGGCGGTCTTCCCGCCGATCCAGTGGTTGACGATCTTCGTCATGCCCGGTTACTCCTTCACAGATGGCGGCGTCGGGAGGACACGTGCCGTTCGTACAGCTCTCGGGCCTCCACCGCCGACGCTCGGGTCGCGGTCTCGGCCACAGGTACATCCCACCAGGCTCGCGCGGGCGGCGGGCCCGACACAGTGTCGGCCGTTTCGGTGCCGATGTAGACACATGAGGGAGTGTCGGCGGCTAGTGCTGTGAGCGGGAAGGTTCGCCGGGAGGCTCGCCGCGAGCCGGTGGACTTTTCCGGTCACAGCACTAGCGCCTCGCGCGGGTCGCGTACTGCCATGTCCTCCCCACGAGTCGATGGTGCGGGTGGGGGACCTCCGGCGCGGGGCCGTAGCGGGCGGGGAGTCATCGCTCGCTCTTCGCTCCTGCCAAAGCAAAGCGGCCTCCCGCGCCGGAGGCGTTCGGTGCGCCGGCGCCGCGAGGGCGGCCGGCGGGTCGTGCGGGGCCGGACGGTCCGCGCGCCCGCGCGGCACGGCGTCCGGCCGGTCGGTGGTCAGGGCGGGGTCACGGCGGCTCCGGGGCGGCCCCACTTGCCGTATGCCCGGTCCCGGCCGTCGCCGACCTCGCCGCCGGCCCGCGAGGGCTCGGCGTGCGGGCGGACGCGTTCCGCGACGTGGGCGCTCACCGGACGGCCCCCGCGGCGAGCGCGGCCTCGATCTCGCCGGTCGTCGGCATGGCGGAGGAGCACTCCAGGCGGGAGGCGACGATGGCGCCGGCCGCGTTGGCGTGCCGCATCACCGTCTCCAGGTCCCAGCCCGCCAGCAGGCCGTGGCAGAGGGAGCCGCCGAACGCGTCCCCGGCGCCGAGGCCGTTGAGGACCGTCACGGGCAGCGGCGGCACCTCCGCCCGGCCGCCGTCCCGGTCGACGGCGAGGACACCCTTGGGGCCCTGCTTGACGACGGCGATCTCGACCCCGGCGTCCAGCAACGCCCGCGCGGCGGCGTCGGGTTCGCGGACGCCGGTCGCCACCTCCACCTCGTCGAGGTTGCCGACGGCGACGGTGGCGTGCTTCAGCGCCTCGGCGTAGAACGGGCGGGCCGCCTCCGGGTCCTTCCAGAACATGGGGCGCCAGTCGAGGTCGAAGACCGTGACGCCGGACCGGGCACGGTGGGCGAGGGCCGCGAGCGTCGCCGTCCGGCTGGGCTCCTCGCTCAGGCCGGTGCCGGTGACCCAGAAGACACGGGCGTCGCGCAGGGCGTCGAGGTCGAGGTCGTGGGCGTCGATCTCCAGGTCGGGGGCCTTGGGCCGCCGGTAGAAGTACAGCGGGAAGTCGTCCGGCGGGAAGACCTCGCAGAACGTGACGGGGGTGGGCAGTCCGGGGACCGCGGTGACCCAGCGGTCGTCGACGCCGAAGCCCTGGAGGGCCTCGTGGAGGTAGGTGCCGAACGGGTCGTCGCCGGTGCGGGTGATCACGGCGGTCCGGCGGCCGAGACGGGCGGCGGCGACGGCCACGTTGGTCGCCGAGCCGCCGAGGAACTTGCCGAAGGACGTGACCTGCGACAGCGGGACGCCCGTCTGCAGCGGGTAGAGGTCCACCCCGATCCGGCCCATGGTGATCACGTCGTACGCCATCGGTGCCCTCGGTCTCCCTCGTCACAACCAGCGGGTCGGGGTCGCGGGTCGCGGCGATGCGGCCCTCCACGGCTTTCTAGCCCTCCCCGGGAAGCATGTCAATGTTTTGTCCAGACATTCGAACGAGGCTGCCGCCGGGCGGGGTTGGTGAGGTGCCCGTGGCGGGTTGGTGAGGTCTCCGTGCCCGGACGGAGTTGTCAACGCGCCGCGCCGACGCGCCCGCGTGCGCCTTTGCTGCACGCCTGTCACAAAGACCACCCCCGTGTCACGCATGTCGCGCGTACGCGGGGTCTGCGTCACACCCGGCGCACAGGCCCTGCCCGTGGTCACGGAGCGTCGTTGACCGGACACAGGCTTGTGAACGCCAGGCGCAGCGCCCGGTCCCCCCGACGGCCGGCCCCCGGCCGCCACCGCGGCGCGCGCGAGGAGGTGCCACCGATGACCGACCGAAGGCTCTGGTCGTACAAGGAGATCGCGGCGCACATCAAGGTGCAGCCGGACACCGTGCGCTCCTACCGCAAACACGGACTGCTGCCCCCGCCCGACCACGTGGAGGGCGGCAAGCCCTTCTGGTACGCCGACACCGTCCGGGCCTGGGTGGCCTCACGGCCCCGCAACCGGGGGCTGAGGCCGGACTGACCCCCGGAAAACCACCTGTGCCCCACGCGCCCCGTGGGGCACAGTCGTCCCCATGAGCGATTTCTCCGTCAAGCCCGTACTGACCGGCGAACGGACCGTGCTGCGGCCGTTCACCGAGGACGACGCCGCCGTCATGGCGGAGATCATCGAGGATCCCGACGTCGTCCGCTTCACCGGCGAGCCCTCCGCCGAGCTGACGGTCGAGCGGCTGCGCGACTGGTACGGCTCGCGGTCCGCGCAGAGCGACCGGCTCGATCTCGCCGTCACCGACCGGGCCACCGGTGAACTCGTCGGCGAAGTGGTGCTGTTCGAGTGGGACCCGCGCGCCCGAGGCTGCACGTTCCGCACGCTCATCGGGCCCCGGGGGCGCGGGCGGGGGCTCGGCACCGAGGCCACCCGCCTGATCGTCGGCCACGGCTTCGAGCAACTCGGTCTGCACCGGATCCAGTTGGAGGCGTACGGCCACAACGCCCGGGCCCTGCGGGTCTACGAGAAGGCCGGCTTCGTACGGGAGGGCGTGCGGCGGGAGGCCGACTTCCGGGACGGCCGGTGGCTGGACTGGGTGCTGATGGCGGTGCTCGAGCAGGAGTGGGCGGCCCATCGCGGCCACCCGGATCTCCCCGGCACGCCGTCGCTCAGCGGGTACGGCTCCACGGCTCGATGACCGTCACCCCGGCACCCGGCGCCGCTCCCATCGCCTCCAGCGCCGCCGGCACGTCGTCCAGCGGGATCGTCGACGTCACCAGCAGGTCGGGCCGCAGCACACCGGACCGCACCAGCTCCAGCATCGGCGGGTAGCCGTGGGCCGCCATGCCGTGGCTGCCGAGGACCTCCAGCTCCAGGGCGATCGCGCGGGCCATGGGGACGGGGGTCGTGCCGGACTCGGAGGGCAGCAGGCCGACCTGGACATGCCGGCCGCGGCGGCGCAGCGAGCCGACGGAGGCGGCGCAGGTGACCGGGGAGCCCAGCGCGTCCAGGGAGAGATGCGCGCCGCCGCCGGTGAGGTCGCGGACGGCGGCCGCGGTGTCGGGGACGCCGGACGCGTCCAGGCACTCGGCCGCGCCGAACTTCCGCGCCAGGTCCAGGGCGCCGGGTGACACGTCGACCGCGACGACCCGGGCGCCGGCGGCGGCCGCGATCATCACCGCGGACAGGCCGACCCCGCCGCAGCCGTGCACGGCGACCCACTCCCCCGCCGCGACCCGGCCCTGCCGCACGACCGCCCGGAACGCGGTGGCGAACCGGCAGCCCAGGGAGGCCGCCGTCGCGAAGGACATCTCCTCGGGCACGGCGACGAGGTTGACGTCGGCGTGGTCCAGGGCGACGTACTGGGCGAAGGAGCCCCAGTGGGTGAAGCCGGGCTGGGTCTGCCGCTCGCACACCTGCTGGTCGCCGGCCGCACAGGCCCCGCACGATCCGCAGGCGCAGACGAACGGCACGGTGACCCGGTCGCCGGGCCGCCAGCCGGTCACCCGCTCGCCGACGGCCTCGACGACCCCGGCCAGTTCATGACCGGGGACGTGCGGCAGCGTGATGTCCGGGTCGTGGCCCTGCCAGCCGTGCCAGTCGCTGCGGCACAGGCCGGTCGCCTCGACCCGCACGGTCACGCCGTGCGGCGCGGGAGCCGGGTCGGGTACCTCCCGCACCTGGGCCGGCTCCCCGAACCGCTCGAACATCACTGCGCGCATCCCCGACTCCTTCGGCCCCTGGATCGTCCGCCAAGTCCCGCTCCCCGGCGGGTCCGCGTCACGCTAACCGCCCGCCGTCACCTTGTCCCGGGCCGGGTCCGGCTTTCCGATGGCCGGCCCGGCGGCCGGGGTGCCGTCGGACTCGCTCACGCCGAAGCGCGCGTGGAACCGTCGCAGCGGTCCCGGTGCCCACCAGGTCGCCCGGCCCGTGAGCCGCATGACGGCCGGGACCAGGAGGCTGCGGACGATCATCGCGTCCATCAGCACGGCCAGCGCGATCCCGAGGCCCAGCATCTTGGTGTTGGTCACCCGGGAGGTGCCGATGGCGACCATCACGACCGCGAGGATCACGGCGGCGGCGGTGATCAGGCCGCCGGTGCGCTGCAGCCCGTGCCGAACGGCCTGTTCGTGGTCGCCGGTCGTGTCGTACTCCTCCTTGATGCGGGACAGCAGGAACACGCCGTAGTCCATGGAGAGGCCGAAGGCGACGCAGAACATCAGCACCGGCAGGGTCGTCTCGATCGAGCCGGGGCTGGTGAAGCCCAGCAGGCCGGACAGATGCCCGTCCTGGAAGACCCAGACCACCGCGCCGAACATCGCCGTGAGGCTGAGCGCGTTGAGCACCACGGCCTGGAGCGGTATCAGCACACTGCCCGTCAGCAGGAACACCAGCAGCAGGGTGACGACGGCGATGAAGGCGGCCGCCGCCGGCAGACGCTCGGCTATGGCGTCCTTGGAGTCGACGAGGACCGCCGCGGCGCCGGTCACCTTGGTGTCGAACGGCGCCGGTGCCGCGCGCAGGTCGTCCACGAGGGCCTGGGCCGGGTCGTCCACGGCCTCGCCCTCGGGCAGCACGGTGAAGTACGCCGTCTCGCCCCGCACCAGCGGCCCGTCGACCCGGAGCACCTGCGGCAGCGCGGAGATCCGCTCCTTGTACGCCGCGTACTCGGCCGGGGTGGCCCGCCCCTCGGCGAGCACCTCCAGGCCGCCGCCGGGGCTGCCCGGGAAGCCGTCGCGGATGTGCTGCTGGACGACATGGGACTCGGCACCGGACGGCAGCTGCCGGTCGTCGGCGGTGCCGAACTTCACGCCCAGGAAGGGCAGCCCGAGCAGGACCAGCACGGCGGTGGTGCCGAGGGCGAAGAAGGGGGCGCGGCGCATGACGACCCGCGCGGTGAGCGCCCATGCCCCGCCCTGGGGGCGCGCGGCGGCCTCGGCGGCCTCCGGCCGGCGTCCGCGCCGGAACAGCCGGCGCAGGTCGAGCGCGTTCACCCGGTGCCCGAGCAGGATCAGGGCCGCCGGGAGCAGGATCAGCGCGGCCGCCGCGGCCAGCAGGACCACCGCGATGCCGGCGTAGGCGAAGGACCGCAGGAAGTACTGCGGGAAGAGCAGCATCGCGGCGAGGGAGACGGCGACCGTGAGCGCCGAGAACAGGACGGTGCGCCCGGCGGTGCGCAGCGTGGTGCCGACCGCCGTCAGCGGTTCCGCCCCGGCGGCCAGCTCCTCGCGGAAGCGGCGGACGATGAACAGGGCGTAGTCCACGGCGAGTCCGAGGCCGAGGGCCGTCGTGAGGTTCATGGCGAAGACCGACACGTCGGTGAGCTCGGTGAGCCCGCGCAGTACCGCGTTGGTGCCGAGGATGGCGACGATGCCGATGCCGAGGGGCAGCAGGGCCGCCACCGCACTGCCGAACACCATCACGAGCAGGACGAGGGTGATCGGCAGGGCGATCACCTCGGCCCGGATCAGGTCCTCCTGGATCGTCGTCTGCATCTCGTGCCGCACGGCGACGGGGCCCCCGACGGACACCTGCACCGGGCCGTGCGCGCCGCGCAGCTCGGGCGCGATGCGGTCCAGGGTCTCGCCCATCCGCTTCTCGTCGCCCGTGATGCGGGCGGCGATCAGCGCCTCGTGCCCGTCCTCGGCGCGCAGGGCGGGGGCCGAGGAGGCGTCCGCCTGCCAGTAGGAGCCGACTCCGACGACACCTTTCTCGCGTGCCAGTCGGGTGGTGAGCTTCTCGGCCTCGGCGGCGACCCCGGGATCGTCGACGGAGGCCTCACCCGCGTCCACCAGGAGGAGCAGGTTGGGCTGGGAGGCGGGGAACGCCCGCTCCAGGGCACGGGTGGCGTAGGTGGACTCGGCGTCCGGGTCCTCCCAGCCGCCGCTGCCCAGGCGGTCGGCGACCCCGCTGCCCGCCAGCACGGCGAGCGCGGTGATGACCAGGGCCATCAGCAGGGACAGCCGGGGCCGTGCGGTCACGAAGCGGGTCCAGCCTCCGACCCGGGGTGAGCTGTCGGCGTCTTTCATGGGCGGTGTCCCCTTCACCCTGATCCGGCTGTGCGCAAGGAGGGCAGCATGGAAGCGTCACTGCCATAGACTGGCAAACACGAGCGATCGCTCGCGTTTCTAGAATGCGAGCGGTGACTCGCGTTTGTCAATCGCGTTCGGAAAGCTGGGGATGACGCGTGTCCGCCAACCAGGACGGCCAGGACAGCCAGAAAAGCCAGGACGGCCGGGACAGTCAGGAGAAGGAGCAGCCGCGCCGCCGCCAGGCCCGCGGTGAGCGCCGTATCGCCCAGCTGCTGGAGGCCGCGGCGGCCGTCTTCACGACCACCGGCTACTCGGCGGCCAGCACCAACGCCATCGCCCGCGAGGCCGGCGTCTCACCGGGCACGCTCTACCAGTTCTTCCCGAACAAGGAGGCGATCGCCATCGAGCTGGGCGGGCGCCTGATGCGGCAGATGCGCGAGACCTACGGCGAGGCGCTCGCCCCGGTCGACCCGACGACCTCCCTGGAGGAGGCGGTCACCGCGGCCGTGGACCGGTTCATCGCCTTCAACTGCGAGCACCCGGTGTTCTTCACCCTGATGCACGGCCCGGACGTCCCCGGCCGGATGGCGGAGGAGCACGACGCCCTGCACGCGACCCTGCTGGGCCGGATCGAGACCCTGCTCTCCTCGCTGCTGCCCGGCGCGGACCCGGCCGAGCTCAACCGCACCGCCCAGATGTGCCTGGGCCTGTACAAGACGGGTCTGGAGCTGGTGCTCGCCCACGAGGGCGCCGAGCGCGAGGCGTACGTGCGGGAGCTGAAGAACGTGCTGATCCGCTACCTCGGGCCGCTGGTCGGCGACCGGATGGGCCACGCGGACGCCCCGGGAGCGGCACCCACGGCGTGACACGCGCCGCATTCCGACGCGCCCCGCATCCCGGCGCCTCGGCGCGGTACCCGCCGAACACGCGTGCTGTACCGACAGGGCCGGCCCCTCTTTGAGCAGTACCCCATAGGGGTATACGGTTGAATGCGGAAGGGGACCCCGTGAGCCCCCTCGGCCCCACACGCCTCGACGAGGAGAACGACATGACCGCCCAGACCGACACCACCGGTTCCGTCACCGCCGTCTACAAGGTGAGCGGCATGAGCTGCGGGCACTGCGAAGGGGCCGTCTCCGGCGAGATCTCCGAGCTGGCCGGCGTCAGCTCCGTGCAGGCCGTCGCCGCGACCGGCGAGGTCACCGTGGTCTCGGCCGCCCCGCTGGACGACGCCGCCGTGCGCGAGGCCGTCGACGAGGCCGGCTTCGAACTGGTCGGCCGGATCTGATCCCGCCATGCCCCGCACCTCCACCGGCGAACCGGCCATAGCCGAGGCCCCGGCCGCCCCCACGGCCCCGACCGCTCCCGGGGCGGCCGCCACCTCGCAGGCCGAGCTGCTCATCGGCGGGATGACCTGCGCGTCCTGCGCGGCCCGCGTCGAGAAGAAGCTCAACCGCATGGACGGCGTGACCGCCTCGGTGAACTACGCGACCGAGAAGGCGCGGGTCAGCCACCCCGCCGACGTCTCCGTCGCCGACCTGATCGCCGTCGTGGAGCGGACGGGGTACACCGCGCGCGAGCCGGAGCCGCCCCGGCCCGCGCCCGAGGAGCCCACCGGGGCCGCCGAGGTCACGGAGGACTCCGGGCCGGACTCCTACCGGCAGCGCCTCGTCGTCTCCGCGCTGCTGTCCGTCCCGGTCGTCCTGCTGTCGATGGTCCCGGCCCTGCAGTTCGACAACTGGCAGTGGCTGGCGCTGACCCTCGCCTCCCCGGTCGTGGTGTGGGGCGGACTGCCCTTCCACCGGGCCGCGTCCACCAACGCCCGGCACGGCGCCGCCACCATGGACACGCTGGTCTCGGTGGGCACGCTGGCGGCGTACGGCTGGTCGCTGTGGGCCCTGTTCCTCGGCGACGCCGGCATGAGCGGGATGCGCGACGGCTTCTCGTTCACGGTGTCCCGCGGGGACGGCGCCTCCCAGATCTACCTGGAGGTCGCCTCCGGGGTGATCACCTTCATCCTCCTCGGCCGCCATCTGGAGGCACGGGCCAAGCGCCGCGCGGGCCACGCGCTCCGCGCCCTGATGGAGCTGGGCGCGAAGGACGTCGGCGTCCTGCGGGACGGACGCGAGGTCCGCGTGCCGGTGGAGCGGCTGGCCGTCGGGGACCGGTTCGTCGTCCGGCCCGGCGAGAAGATCGCCACCGACGGCACCGTCGTGGAGGGCGCCTCCGCCGTGGACGCCGCCCTGCTGACCGGGGAGTCGGCGCCGGTGGACGTGGGTGTCGGGGACGCCGTCACCGGGGCGACGGTCAACGCGGGCGGCCGGCTCGTCGTGGAGGCGACCCGGGTCGGCGCGGACACCCGGCTGGCGCGGATGGCGCGGCTGGTGGAGGAGGCGCAGAGCGGCAAGGCCGAGGCGCAGCGGCTCGCCGACCGGATCTCCGCCGTCTTCGTGCCCGTGGTCATCGCCCTCGCGGTCGCCACCTTCGGCGTCTGGCTCGGCGCCACCGGCGACACGGCGGCCGCGTTCACCGCCGCCGTCGCGGTGCTGATCATCGCCTGCCCGTGCGCGCTGGGCCTGGCCACGCCGACGGCCCTGATGGTCGGCACGGGGCGCGGCGCGCAGCTCGGCATCCTCATCAAGGGTCCCGAGGTGCTGGAGTCCACGCGCCGGGTCGACACGGTCCTGCTGGACAAGACGGGCACGGTCACCACGGGCCGTATGACCCTCCAGGGCGTGTACGCCGCCGAGGGGACGGACGAGGAGACGCTGCTGCGGCTCGCGGGCGCCGTGGAGCACGCCTCGGAGCACCCGGTGGCCCGCGCGGTCGCCGCGGGCGCCGAGGAGCGGGCCGGACGGCTGCCCGCGGTCGAGGACTTCACCAACGTGCCGGGGAAGGGCGTCCGCGGACGCGTGGAGGGCCATGAGGTGGCCGTGGGCCGCCTCGCCGAGAACACGGCGGCCCTGCCCGCAGAGCTGGCCCGCGCCGCCGAGGAGGCCGAGCGCCAGGGCCGTACGGCCGTCGTGGTCGGCTGGGACGGGGTGGCACGGGGTGTCCTCGCGGTCGCGGACACCGTGAAGGAGAGCAGCGCGGAGGCGGTACGGGCGCTGCGCGCGCTGGGGCTCACCCCGGTGCTGCTGACCGGGGACAACCGGCGGGTGGCCGAGTCGGTGGCGCACGCGGTCGGTATCGATCAGGTGATCGCGGAGGTCCTGCCGGAGGACAAGGTCGAGGCGGTACGGCGGCTGCGGCGCGAGGGGCGGTCGGTGGCCGTGGTCGGTGACGGCGTCAACGACGCGGCGGCGCTCGCCACCGCCGATCTGGGCCTGGCCATGGGGACGGGCACGGACGCGGCGATCGAGGCGAGCGACCTGACCCTGGTCCGCGGGGACCTGCGGGTGGCCGCGGACGCGATCCGGCTGTCCCGGCGGACCCTGGCCGTCATCAAGGGCAACCTCGTCTGGGCCTTCGGCTACAACGTCGCCGCGCTGCCGCTGGCCGCGGCGGGGCTGCTGAACCCGATGATCGCGGGGGCCGCCATGGCGTTCTCGTCCGTGTTCGTGGTGACCAACAGCCTGCGTCTGCGGACGTTCCGGTGAATTCGTAGGAAGAACCACCCCGGACCCCCCTGGAGTCCGGCGCCAGGCTCACATAAGCTCTTCACAAGGCTCACGCATCATCCTTACGCTGGAGCCCCAGTCGCCGTATCTGCTCTCTTGCGCACCTAACGGACATATGCAAGAGACGCAGATCACAGTGACGTGAACGTAACCATCGAAGGGGTTCGAAGGTCTAAGTTGACGATGTCAGGCGGCGTCTTGGGGGGCGCCCACTGGCATCTGAGGATGTCTTGGGGGACTTCCTCAGAGTTGCGTTGCCGGGGCACGCATCTCGGGAAGCTTTGAGCGGCCCTCCCGAGTGTGCGCTGTCCCGGCAGACCGCACAGAACAACCGCATACATGAGTACGTCGAGTTCTGCTCATTGTGCTCAACAGCGATTCAGGCGCTGTCCTCACAGACGCCCGGCCGGATCCCGTGGGGGGAATCCGCACCGGGACATGGGAAGGCGCCCTGGACGTCGGCCCGTGGGGGGACCGCCGCCAGGGCGCCTTCTTCTTTTCCGGACCTCTTGTCGCCCGCGTCCCCTTGTCCCCGAGACGTGTCCCCGAGACTTCCCCGTGACGCACGGAAGCCCCGCACCCGACCCTGACGGTCGGACACGGGGCTCCAGGATCCGAGGGGGCGGCTCAGCGCTCCTCGACGGGGACGAAGTCGCGCTCGACGACGCCCGTGTAGATCTGGCGCGGGCGGCCGATGCGGGAACCCGGCTCCTTGATCATCTCGTGCCACTGGGCGATCCAGCCCGGCAGGCGGCCGAGGGCGAACAGGACCGTGAACATCTCGGTCGGGAAGCCCATGGCCCGGTAGATCAGGCCGGTGTAGAAGTCCACGTTCGGGTAGAGGCTGCGCGAGACGAAGTAGTCGTCGGAGAGCGCGTGCTCCTCCAGCTTGAGCGCGATGTCCAGCAGCTCGTCGGACTTGCCGAGAGCGGAGAGGACGTCGTGCGCGGCGGCCTTGATGATCTTGGCGCGCGGGTCGAAGTTCTTGTAGACCCGGTGGCCGAAGCCCATCAGGCGGACGCCGTCCTCCTTGTTCTTCACCTTGCGGATGAAGGAGTCGACGTCGCCGCCGGCGTCGCGGATGCCCTCGAGCATCTCCAGCACCGACTGGTTGGCGCCACCGTGCAGCGGGCCCCACAGGGCGTTGATGCCGGCGGAGATCGAGGCGAACATGTTCGCCTGCGACGAGCCGACGAGGCGGACCGTGGAGGTCGAGCAGTTCTGCTCGTGGTCCGCGTGCAGGATCAGCAGCTTGTCGAGCGCCGAGACGACGACCGGGTCGAGGTCGTACTCCTGGGCCGGCACCGAGAACGTCATGCGCAGGAAGTTCTCGACGTAGCCGAGGTCGTTGCGCGGGTAGACGAACGGGTGGCCGATCGACTTCTTGTACGCGTACGCGGCGATCGTTGGAAGCTTCGCGAGCAGCCGGATCGTCGAAAGGTTGCGCTGCGTCTCGTCGAACGGGTTGTGGCTGTCCTGGTAGAAGGTGGACAGCGCCGAGACGACCGACGACAGCATGGCCATCGGGTGGGCGTCGCGCGGGAAGCCCTTGTAGAAGTTCTTGACGTCCTCGTGCAGCAGGGTGTGCTGCGTGATGTCGTTCTTGAACGACGAGAGCTCGTCGACCGTCGGCAGTTCGCCGTTGATCAGCAGGTAGGCGACCTCCAGGAAGGTGGAGCGCTCGGCCAGCTGCTCGATCGGGTAGCCGCGGTAGCGGAGGATGCCCGCCTCGCCGTCGAGGTAGGTGATGGCGGATTTATACGCGGCCGTGTTGCCGTAGCCGCTGTCCAGCGTCACCAGACCGGTCTGGGCGCGGAGCTTGCCGATGTCGAAGCCCTTGTCGCCGACGGTGCTGTCGATCACCGGGTAGGTGTACTCGCCGTCGCCGTACCGCACTACTACAGAGTTGTCGCTCACGTCTTCCCTCACCGACGTTGTGCCTCATCTTCGAGGTTGCCCTGACTGTCTCTACCCTCCCCCATTCGGCTCAGGAGAGTGCACTCGGGGTCGACCATTGGGCCTATTGACGGCACTGAGTGCCGCCAACCTGCCATCCTGCCCCCTGTCTTGCCCATCCGGAAGTGGTCTGTGACCTTCACGACTCATTTGATCGATCATTTTTTTCACGACCTTATGAAACCGCAGGTCACCGGAGGGCCCTCAGGGGCCCCGGACGGCCCGTTCAGCCACCCGCGAGCCGGAAGTCGAGCGCCGTGCAGCGCCGCCCCGCGGACACCGTGCGCACCGCCTGGCCGATCGCCTTGCGCGAGCCCACGAGGACGACCAGACGCTTGGCGCGGGTCACCGCCGTGTACAGCAGGTTCCGCTGGAGCATCATCCATGCTCCGGTCGTGACGGGGATCACGACGGCGGGATACTCGCTGCCCTGGGAGCGGTGGATCGTCACCGCGTAGGCGTGCGCGAGTTCGTCCAGCTCGTCGAAGTCGTACGGCACCTCCTCGTCCTCGTCCGTCAGCACCGTCAGGCGCTGGTCGACCGGGTCGAGCGAGGTGACCACGCCCACGGTGCCGTTGAAGACGCCGTTCTCCCCCTTGTCGTAATTGTTGCGGACCTGGGTGACCTTGTCGCCGACGCGGAAGACCCGGCCGCCGAAGCGCTTCTCCGGCAGGTCGGGGCGGGCGGGTGTGACCGCCTGCTGCAGCAGGGCGTTGAGCGCGCCCGCGCCGGCCGGTCCCCGGTGCATGGGGGCCAGGACCTGCACGTCCCGGCGCGGGTCGAGGCCGAACTTGGCCGGGATGCGGCGGGCCGCCACGTCGACCGTGAGCCGGCCCGCCTCCTCGGTGTCGTCCTCCACGAAGAGGAAGAAGTCCTTCATGCCGTCGGTGACCGGGTGCTGCCCGGCGTTGATCCGGTGCGCGTTGGTGACGACCCCGGACTGCTGGGCCTGACGGAACACGCGCGTGAGGCTGACGGCGGGGACGGGGCCGCCGTCGGCGAGGAGATCCCTGAGCACCTCGCCGGCGCCGACGCTGGGCAGCTGGTCCACGTCCCCGACGAACAGCAGGTGCGCGCCCGGCGGTAC